>JAHRFV010000180.1 GCA_019084435.1 Dethiosulfatibacter sp. | reverse complement strand
TATAAAGGTTTTATTGATAAACCAGAGGATATCTCTTACCTATACTTTGAAGAACTTAAAGACGCTAAGATAATCACGAGAAAACAATAACCGAATATATCATTTTGGTTTGTGGTGTTGAAAGATAAGGAGGTAAATATGAGTATTGATTTAAATCATGTAGCGCCAGATTTTGAAGCATTAGATTGGAAAGGTGAGTCGTTTAAACTTTCAGAGTTCAAAGGGAAAAAGCATGTTTTTTTAATCTTTAACAGAGGCTTTGTTTGAGCTTATTGCAGAAAGCATATGGCGCAGTTGCGTCAAGACTACGAGTTATTCTTAAAAGAAGATACCATTGTTGTAGCCGTTGGCCCAGAGGGAAAAGAAGAATTTGCAAAATACTGGCAAGAAAATCAAATGCCGTTTTATGGCATTCCAGATCCAGATCATACTATAGCGAATCAATACGGTCAAAAAGTGAATCTTATTAAATTAGGGCGTATGCCTGCACATGTCATCATTGATAAGCAAGGGATGATTAAGCATGTTTATTATGGTGCATCTATGAAAGATATTCCTGAAAATGATAGTGTTTTAGAAAAGATTAGAGAACTCAAATGATAGATCAACGATTTAATGAAAAAGATAAGATAAGGTAGATTTAGCTTATCATGGTAGGTGGCGCTCCGTTGTCAGATCGCTTTGCACAGGATATTGGTGCTGATATGTTTGTACCTGATGCTTCAACTGCTTCCGAAGAATCTAAAAAATTCATGATGCAGATTGAGTTCGCTCGAAGAATATATAGAAGGAGCAAATATGAAACTAATCGGAATTGGAGCCAGTGAAGGTGTGGCATTCGGTAAAGTTTTCAAGCTAGATAAAGTGGTATTTGAACTGAGTGATGAGAAAACTGAAGTACCGGAAGAAGAGATTATCGCATTAAAAAAAGCAATAAAAGCTGCAGAAAAACAAATTGAAGAGATTAAGACTAAGGCTATAGCGCAACTATCTACAGAAGAAGCTGCTATTTTTGATGCTCATCTGGCAATCGTCAATGATCCGGAATTGATGGATCAAACTTGCTCCCTAATTCAGCAACAACACTTTAAAGCGGAAAAGGCATACTATGAGATTGCTGAGAAATTTACCAGTATTTTTGAGATGATGGACAATGACTATATGAAGGAGCGGGCTGCTGATATAAAAGATGTAACGCGTAGAGTTTTGTCCAATCTATTACAAATAACATTGACAGATCCAACAGATATAAAAGAGGAAGTCATTATTGTGGCAGATGACTTGACACCTTCAGATACTGCACAACTAGATAAAAGATACACTAAAGGATTTGTGATGCAAGTAGGCGGTAGAACCAGTCATAGTGCCATCATGGCAAGATCTTTGGAAATTCCTGCTGTGGTAGGAATTGAGGAGATTTTTTCCAAAGTGGCTCACGGAGATAATCTTATGATTGATGGGTCTTCTGGGTCCGTAATTATTAATCCCACAGCAGATGATTGGAAAGAATTTAATGAAAAGAAAGCTGTCTTTGAAAAGAAAAAAGAAGGTATGTTAGCATACAAAGAGCAACCAACCTTGAGCAAGGATGGATACAGCGTTGAGTTGGCAGCAAACATAGGCTCACTGCAGGACTTAGATGGTGTTTTACTTAATGGTGCAGAAGGTATTGGGCTTTTTCGGACAGAATTTTTATTCATGGGCAAGAAAACATGCCCGGACGAAGAATTACAGTATGAAGCTTACAAAACTGTGTTGGAGACTATGGGTGACAGACCAGTGGTCATTCGAACCTTGGATGTAGGTGGTGACAAAGAGATCGATTATATTCATGTATCTGATGAAATGAATCCTTTTTTAGGACATCGAGCCATACGATTATGCCTAGATCGCCAGGATATTTTTAATATCCAGCTCAGAGCGCTTTTGAGAGCCAGTGTTCATGGGAATTTGAAGATTATGTTTCCAATGATTGCAACCTTAGATGAATATCGAGAAGCCAAAAAAATGCTAGAAGCTTGCAAGGCCGATTTATTGAAAGAAGGATATCCAGTCAGCGAACGGACAGAAGTAGGGATTATGGTTGAAATACCATCGACAGCTGTGTTGGCAGATCAATTTGCCAAGGAAGTGGATTTCTTTTCTATTGGTACAAATGATTTGATACAGTATACCTTTGCAGCTGACCGTATCAATGAAAAGGTGGCTTACTTGTATCAACCCTTTAATCCAGCTCTACTCAGAATGATTAAAATGGTCGTAGACGCTTCTCATTCATTTGGAAGTAAGCGTAAATTCTAGAGCACCTTGACAACATCAAAAAAAATCGCCTCTTTAAGAAGCGATTACTGATTGATTTTCACCTTTTGTATCTACGATTTTTCGTTTTACGATTTCGGGTAAGGTTTCTGACCACGGTAAAC
>JAHRFV010000131.1 GCA_019084435.1 Dethiosulfatibacter sp. | reverse complement strand
AGTCCTATGGATCCAACGAGAAAGAAAAAACTGCTTGCAGCTAGGAGAATTAGTATTATTACAGCTTTTATCATTGTAATAGCTCCTTAAAATAGCTTACCTTTCTCAATATACTTCGATACACAAATTGTTGTGATGAAGCCCATCATATCCACAAAGGTCACTGTTATGATAGCACTTATTTCAATCATCACCGGACAGGATGCATTTATGGATGTGGCGTTGATATACGCCATGATGGGCTTTATCACAACAATTTGTGTATCAAAGTATATTGAGAAAGGCAAGCTATTTTAAGGAGCTACTATAATGATAAAAGCTGTAATAATACTAATTCTCCTAGCTGCAAGCAGTTTTTTCTTTCTGGTTGGAACCATAGGACTTATACGCATGCCTGATGCATTTTGCAGAATGCATGCCACCACCAAAAGCGACACTTTAGGAGCAGGGCTAGCTTTACTGGCTCTAGTCATCTATCGTGGTTTTGATGTGATTAGCATAAAGCTTTTGATTATATTGCTGTTTGTATGGATTACAACTCCTACAGCTGCCCATATCATGGCCAAGGCAGCCTATAATCAAAAGAAGACAGTTAAGGGAGGCGACCAATGAGATATTTGAACGTTATTTTAGTCTTATTTCTTATTGTCTGTGCCCTAGCCGTTGAAAGAACTAAGGACCTTGTGGGTGCTGTCATCATTTTTGCATCGTACAGTCTGGTTATGGCTGTTTTATGGCTTTTATTGAGAGCACCTGATATAGCCATGACTGAAGCGGCTATCGGAGCAGGAGTCACCACTATCCTATTTATAGGTGTTATCAGTAGAACGAGGAGGATGGAAAAATGAAAAAATCCTTCGTGATATTTGTATTGGCAGGCTTGTTATTTATACTGTTGGGCAGCATTTCAGAAATGCCTTCATTGGGTGGTGTCGAAAATCCTTCATATAATGAGGTTTCAGTCTACTACATAGAGAACGCCATACCAGATACAAATGCTGCAAACATAATTGCTTCAATTATTACCGATTATCGGGCTTTTGATACCTTAGGCGAAACAACTGTGCTCTTTACATCTATTGTTGCCGTTGTGTCTGTTCTTAGTGGAAAATTCGACAAGAAAGAACGAAAGGAGCCTGAAAACCATGGATGATCTAATTGTAAAGAACATAACAAAAATTGTAACACCATTTATTCAACTGTATGGCATTTTTATCATTCTCCATGGTCACATCTCCCCAGGAGGTGGTTTTGCAGGTGGTGCCATCATTGGCGCTAGTCTGATTCTATATACCCTTGCTTTCGGATTGGAAGAAGGGCATAGGCTCGCGCCCCACAGCCTCACATCAAAAATCGAATCCGGTGGTATCTTTTGGTTTATCCTACTTGGATTGGTAGGGATATTACTAGGGGGTAGATTCCTTGATAACCAATCAGCTGGCTTCTATATGGGTGGATTAGGCGATATAATCAGCGCAGGACTTATTCCCCTAGCGACTATTGGGATAGGACTTAAGGTTGCCAGTACGATGATTACTTTGTTCCACACCACAATACAGGAGGATTGATTTTGGTCGGTATTGATTCAATAATAGACAACATCAATTATATCGGTTCGTTTGTTTTATTCGTCATCGGTTTATATACGGTTTTAACCCATTCGAATCTATTAAAAAGAATTATAGGAGTCAATATTATGGAGACATCCATATTCCTTTTTTTTGTCTCAATTGGCTATATCAAGGGTGCGCAAGCCCCAATCATTGATATGGCTTTGGGTGATATTGTGTATGTCAATCCTTTGCCCTCAGCCATGATACTGACGGGAATCGTTGTAGCTGTCAGTATAACCGCCTATGCACTGAGCTTGATTATCAGAATTCATGAGGCTTATGGCTCTATCGATCTGAACGAGATATTGCGTCCAAAGGACGGTGATATCAATGAATAGTATCCACTTTCCTATCTATATTTTACTAATACTACTAATCACTGCTATTGTGATACCTCTAAGAAAAGGCCGGTATGACGGCCGTTTCAGAGTAGAGATGTCCATCGCTCTTGGATTGGCTCTGTTTCTGTCCTTCATTCTGTTTATGGATGTTTACAGAACTCAGGCTTTTTACTACACCTTTGGTAGCTGGGATTCCGTAATAGGTATTCAGTTTCTGGTGGATGATTTTTCTGCTTTAATGACACTAGTTGTATTGTTTGTATCAACCTTGATCATTATCTTCTCATTGCGAGATATCGAGCATGAAATACAGAAAGAGCAATTTTTCTCATATTATTCACTAATTTTTCTACTGCTTTTTTCAATGATTGGCATGATTTTTACTAACGATCTGTTCAATATGTATGTTTTCATGGAAATATTATCACTGACATCATGCGGAATCATATCCATTAAGAGAAAAAAAGAAAATCTTCTGGCAAGTTTCAAGTATCTCATGCTGGGGGCCATCGGTTCAGTTTCCATATTGATGGGCATCGCTTTGTTATATATGGTTACGGGTCATCTGAATATGCTGGCTGTCCGCGAAACCATCTCTACAGTCTGGCAGTTATACCCAAGAAATATTTTGATAAGCTTGGGATTTATTTTGAGCGGTCTGGGAATCAAGGCAGCAATTTTTCCACTTCACATATGGCTTCCTGATGCTCATTCCAACGCCCCTACTCCATCAAGTGCGTTATTGTCCGGTTTGGTGGTGAAGGTTTATGTATTCGCTATGGGTAAAATATTGTTCAGGGTAATAGGGCAGGACATTGTAAAAGCAATTCTGGTACCTGATTATCTCACTTACTTTGCGGCAACCAGCATGATCATGGGTTCGGTGTTCGCCATAGGACAGAAGGACATTAAAAGATTATTGGCATATTCCAGTGTTGCCCAGATTGGTTATATATTTCTCGGCATCGGTCTAGCTACAGAGCTAGGTTTCTCAGCAGGTTTATTCCATGTTATTTCTCATGCTCTAATGAAATCCTCGTTGTTTCTAAGTGCAGGTGCTGTCATTTATCAGACCGGCAAGCGTGATATTCGCGATATGGATGGAATCGGCTACCTGATGCCTGTGTCCATGGGTGTTTTTTCTCTGGCTGCCCTTGGTATGATTGGCGTTCCCGGATTAAATGGATTCATGAGCAAGTGGTATCTCAGCCTCGCGGTACTGGACGCTGGCAAGCCTGTATTTTTATTAGTCATATTGATCAGTAGTTTTTTAAACTCGATTTATTATCTGCCGATTATCATATCGGCTTTTCTCAGAGACAGCAAGGAAAGAGAGAATGTCATGGTGATTGATAACTTGCCTAAATCCATGATGATTCCAATGGTTGTATTATCCATTGCCTGCCTAGTGACCGGCTTGTTCCCCAATATTATCATGAGAATCATAGAGAAAGCAGTACCTACATTCATTACGACAATTAACTTGTTAGGCTCTGTAAACTAAATATGAAAGATTAGCACAATGTTTTAATAGAATAGCTTAAAATTGCTTCCGATTTCGCCATGAGGATGGTAAAGGATCATCCCCGTCCTAGTCAAGGATAAAATGAACACGCTAACGCGCGTCCT
>JAHRFV010000212.1 GCA_019084435.1 Dethiosulfatibacter sp. | reverse complement strand
TCCATGATGCCGCAATGGAAAGTCTACCATGGCGATATCTCACTATCAATAGGCTTTCGCGGCATAAACCGCTCGATTAGGCTGGATGATTGACCACAAAATGATACCCGAGGAATTTACACACTAATATGGACTTGACTTACACAAAAGCAATTATTACTACAAATAGTAAAGAAACTATATAATAGCACTCATCAACCTCTTTTGTTAAGAAAAGATCTCGTGGGAATAAGAATAGATGTTAATCGCCTTCGTGATATGAGTTATCATTGTTATGATAATAAGGATAACTCAGTTTGGAAATTGTGGACAAAGAGCTACAATCGAGGGGAAAATCTAATTGCATTCAAAATCTCCGATGATGGTTTCATTGGTTCATTAGAAAACTTTATGTATTTCGATCTAACTTATGATTACGGAATTGGGGCGCCATACGGATATAGGAATGATTTATCCTTATCTAAAAACATGTGCACAAAAATCAAAAATCAATTTAAATCCATAGAGATTGATAGACTTTCAGAAAACAAAGAAGATATGTATAGATTTTTTTTTCATGAGCTACTGCCTGAAAACACTCTTAACGATCACTCTTATACGGATGATTATAAAATGGACTGCCTCATTAGCGATAGCCTAGAGGCAGAAAAATATGATAGGTGTGCCTTTCTTTTTCTAAATACATTTAAGCATCTTGATGAAATAACAGATTACTCTGTGTTAGGTGACATGCCTTTTTATGCCGGGAAGTTTAGTTTCATTGATGAATTTGCTTGTTGTATAATGCGCTTGACAAAAACCAATTTTCCGCTCTTAGATACTCAGATCTGCAATATAGGTAGTGTATTATGTGATAGCTTTGAAGAATATGAATTAGCTTTGGAATGTTTTTTTGAAGTATTAAAAATGAATCCCTCGTTACCCCAAGCAAAACATAATATATTTATCGCAGGGAAATATTGCATATTAAAACAAGCCAAATATAATTCTAGAGTTCAGGATGCTTGTGAACTAGGAGAAAAAATTATTGAAGTGGGTGGAGAAAGCTCTACTGATTATGGTTTTTTTTCTTATTTGGGTTTAGCATATGAACTTAATGACAACAGGGGTAAAGCCTTAACTTTTCATAAAAAGGCCTTAGAAATCAAACCTGACTGCCGGGTTTCTAAGGCGGCATTGACAAGATTATCTAAGGAACCATACGATAAGAGTCGAGTAAAACAAGAAATTAATTTCCTAAACGACCCTACCACAAGCCCATGTTTATCAAGTAATCGATACTTGTTTGATTTAATGAAACGCATGCGTTCGGAATAGATTCTCAGGCATTGCATTAAGAAACTTAGAGAACCCAATCAAGGACAGAACACATAATCAACATCAAAATTTGAAAAAACTAGTGAAAATTGGAAACATGTACCCAATCCGAACCCCTCAAATTAGGACTGTACGTGGTTTCCTTTATTTCTATAACATTCAGGCGGTCTTAATTTTGGACTCAAAAACAAACTATAAAAGTATGGAATAAAAGAAATTGTTATCGGAGACTGGCAAAATTGATGTTGTTGACTCAGATATAATCAAGAGAACTCTAGAACAGATTGAGATCAGCAAGGACAGGGAGATTGGAGTAGTGTTTCTTTCCGGGACAACAATAAATACAGAAAAACGTTAAAATCGTAGAGGATGCTTTGATGCTGAATCTACGGTTTTTTTGTTTATCAGATGAAAGAGAAAGACTGGATAGAGTGGACTAGCAAAAAAGCTGATTTTTGTGATTCCACCATTGCAAGAGACGATGAATTCCCGGGAGTGAGAGAACATGGCAAGGATGAGGAGTATAAGAAAATACAAGGCTATTGGAGATAAAATCATTATAAAATGAAGCAATAAGTAACATGTCTCAGATTAATTATAGGATGACATTATCACAAAAGTTAACAACACAACTCACAAAAAACAATTGACTTTCATTCAAAAAAATATTAATATATACGTATAGGAAATGATGTTCTCCATAGGAGAACAATTACCCCAAAAGAGGAATACACTATGAATAGTACTGAAAAAGTTCTGAATATATTAAGAATTTTGGCAACGAAACCTTATGAGTTTTCCTTGACGGAATTATCCAAATCTATCGATTGTGGTAAGAGTGGGACATATAAGATACTAGCAACGTTATCCGATAATGGTTTTGTGAGTCAAAAAACCAACAAAAATTACTGTCTTGGGTCAGTAGTATCACATATAGGGAAAAAGTATGATGAGAATGTAATGACTTGGGGTATTGCCAAACCTTATATGGAAAAATTAGGTGAATTAACTGGAGAAACTATTTCGTTAGGAATCCGAGAGAAAGGTGTAGCCAGAGTTGTCCATAGGGTTATTAGCAAAAAAATAATAAGAATTGAGAGGGAAACTGGAATAACGCTTCCAGTTTACGTAACTTCTATTGGCAAACTGCTTGCTGCTTATGAAGATTTTGACATTATATGTAAAAGACTTGAAACAGAACCGATGGTAAAAAAAACAACAAACACAATAACTAACTTAGAAGCATTAAAAAAAGAATATGAAAAAATTAGAGAATTGGGTTATTCGACTAGTATTGAAGAAACTGATACAGGTGTTGTCAGTGTGGGAGCACCTCTGAGAGATAGTGAAGATTATGTATGGGGTTGTATTAGCATAGGAAGTCCAAAAATAAGAATTAATGACAAAATTCTAAAGAAACATATTGAACTAGCAATTTCTACAGCAGATGAAATATCTAGTAGAGTTTTGTATTATAACTATATATAGTTTGAACTTAGAAAATTAATTGTTTGGCTTTAATGAAAACGTTTTAATGAAGACATGTTCAGAAAGCATAAAAATTATAAGGTATTCAATAATTCAATTGTTCTTACTTATGACAAAAGACTCCCCGATCGCGAGTAAGCTAAGAATTGGAGATAAGAATCTAAAGTTTGTTAAAATTAGGAGGATTAAGAATGATGAAGAAAAGGATTAAAGTCTATTTTATCTGTAGCCTGATTGTCATGCTATTTTTGGGAGGTTGTTCAACAAATACACCAAGTACCACACAATCTGAAACAGAAGGACCAGGCGAAACAACAGCTGCACCAGAACTCTGGAAACCCACAAGTGCAGTAACTTTTATTATTCCATCGTCTGCTGGTGGAGGTCATGATACAGCTGCAAGAGCATTCGCTAAAAGTGCAGAAAAGTATTTAGATGTTCCCATCAATATTGTAAATCAACCTGATGGAGCGGGAGTTGTAGCTTTTACTCAGATGATGAACGCAAAAGCTGATGGTCTAACTATAGGGCAAGCCTCTATTTCGTTGGTTTCTGACCAATATCTTGTTGAAGGGGCTACTTATGATCAAGATTCATTTGCATATATAGGTATGAACTCGGCTGATGCCAATCATTTGGTTGTAAGCACAGAAGGTCCTTACAAAGATATGAATCTTGAAGAATTTTTGGAATATGCTGAAGCAAATCCAAAAAATATTAGGATAGGAGTTTCTGGTTCATGGACAAATCACGATTATACAAGGCATCTAATAGAACAAACTGCAGGAGTAGAGTTCACTAGAGTATCCATAAAAGGCGGGGCAAATATTGTGTTAGCTATTCTTGGTGGAGATCTTGATGCTGGTGTTCCATATCCTTCAGAAATTAAAGCTCAAGTCGATGCGGGGAAATTAAAAATACTGGCTGCTTCAGGTGAAGAGCGATCTATGTTTTATCCTGATGTTCCTACATTCAAAGAACTTGGATACGATGTTGATTTAGTTGTTTGGAGAGCAATGGTGCTTCCTAAAGATACTCCAGACGATATTCTTGCTGGTTGGAGAGATATTTACGAAAAAATCATGACTGATCCTGAAACTAAAGCGGAGTTTGAAAAAGTCGGTGTTACTTTCTATCATAAAGATTTTCAAGACACCAAGAGAATTATCGACAACTCCCATGACATATATAAGTCAATTATAGATTCAGGTGTGGTTCAGAAGTGATACCAACAAATGTATTATTGTAATTGTATTGAGAACACGATTGGGGAGTTATCATGAGAAATAGGATTACAGGCTTAGTAAGTATTTTGATTTCAGTTTTTTTAATATTTACATTGAGAGAAAAAAATTTTGAAACACAATTATTTCCAGTTGTAGCACTTTCGATTTTGATTGTGTTAAGTATTATTCTTGTTTTTCAAAAAGAACAAAAGATTTTTGAATTTGAAAAAATAGGAACAATCGCTAAGTTTTTTGCTTTAACCGTAGTCTACATAATGGTTTTACCACATTTAGGATTTATTATTTCCACAACATGTTTTATCAGTACTTTTATTATCATCAGTAAGTACGAAATGAAAAAAATTGTGGTTATACTATATGC
Source organism: Dethiosulfatibacter sp. (assembly GCA_019084435.1). Next base: position 10,489 of record JAHRFV010000212.1, on the reverse strand, counting down.
CTTGCTAGTTTCTCTTATTCTATGGTTTGTTTTTTCATATTTGTTTGGAATAGCAATCCCTGAAGTACTGTTTTAAGGAGAAGGCATTATGAATCAAATATTAAATTTGATAACAGATGGATTCACAGTAGCATTTCAATCAGTAAATTTATTAGCAATGATTACTGGAGTCCTAATAGGAACTGTATTTGGAGCTTTGCCAGGTCTTTCAGCCACAACAGGAATGGCGTTGCTGTTACCAATTGCATATCGATTAGATGTCAATACAGGATTACTGATGTTAGCTGGTATATACGCGGGAGCATTATATGGAGGATCCATATCTGCCATATTACTTGGTATTCCAGGGACAGCTGCAGCATTACCAACGACCTTTGATGGATTTCCAATGAGTAAAAGTGGAAAATCTAGCAGTGCACTCCTCTATGGACTTTATGGATCAGCTTTTGGAGGTGTAGTAGGTGCTATAGTATTAATGTTTCTAATACCACCTATTGCGACCATAGCTATTAAATTTGGAGCGCCTGAACTTTTTGCACTAAGTCTATGGGGATTGGCTGTGGTTTCAAGTGTTGTAGGAGACAATTGGGTAAAAGGGTTATTTGCCATGATCCTTGGATTGGTTGTAAGTACGGTGGGTGCAGATCCTGTCAATGGAGCGACTAGGTTTATATTCGGAAACTACAATCTAATCAGTGGTTTTTCGTTAGTACCTTTAATATTGGGTACATTAGCCTTGCCGAGAGTATATGACATGATAGAGAGTTTTGACAAAGATGAAAAGTATTTTAAAACATCATATTTGAAAAAATATTTTTTACGACCGAAGGAAATTGTAATTCATAAGTTTTTAATGATTAGATCTGCAATAATTGGCGTATTTGTTGGCATAGCTCCAGCAGCAGGGCCTACAATTGCAGCTTTTATGAGCTATAACACGGCGAAACAATCATCTAAATCAACTGAAACATTCGGAAAAGGAAATCCAGAGGGTATATTAGCAGCTGAAACAGCAAACAATGCTGCTGTGGGTGGGAGTCTTGTTCTAACACTTTCTTTAGGAATACCTGGTAGTGCTGCTGCAGCTGTTTTGATGAGCGCACTTATCATGAGAGGGGTACAACCTGGGCCAATGCTGATTCAAAACAGTTCGGATATTGTATACACTTTCTTTGCTGGATTCTTAATTGTTAATGTTTTAGTATTCTTTATCGGTCACTTATTCGTACAAGTAGGACCATACATTTTAAAGACACCAGTCAAAATACTAGCACCGATTATAATTGTGATTTGTGTTATTGGGGCATTCTCTGTATCTCAGACCATGTTTAATGTTTATGTGATTTTGGTAGCCAGTTTTATTGCATATGTCTTAACAAAAATGGATTTTCCAGTATCACCTTTTTTGCTGGCGCTTATACTAGGCAGTATGATGGAAGCTAATATTTGGGTTTCCTATATTATTACCTATGGTAACCTAGTAAATGTTTTTAAAAGACCCATGTTTCTTATTATATTGACATTTGCTATTCTGACATTTATGGCACCAGCAATAAAAACCTTTTTAAAGAAACAGAAGGATATAAAAAATCAATCTTAAAGTATTATTGCATTAGTATAATTAAATTAGAGGAGAAAAAAATGAACGAAGATGTACAAAAAATTAATGACGAGATACTTGAACAGAGAAAACAAAGGGATATTGATTATGAAGAGTACCAGAAACAGGATCGAATCTGGGGTTTTGTGCCTAGAGAAAGAATTTCTACAATTACTTTTCCGAGAGTAAGAAAAGAGATAATAGATGAATTTTCAAAAATGCAGGATCTTTCCACAACAGTATCAGATATGCTTGATTCATTGGGTATTTGTGGAGCAGTAGCATCTTCACATATCAAGCCTATAATTCCCGGAAAACAAATTGTTGGGCAGGCCTTAACTATTCGCAGTATACCTGAAAGAAAAACTGTTACTCAAGGTTATAATGACAAAGATTTTATTAAAATGGTTACAAGAGATATATATTATCTCGCAGAAAAAGGCGATGTTCTGGTAACTGATTTTGGGGGAAACCTAGATGTTTCGAACATGGGTGGACAATCATGCTCAGTAGCAAAAAGTTGTGGACTTTCCGGGTCAATTGTCAACGGAGCTGCTAGAGATATTGGAACAATTAAGGAATTAGACTTTCCAGTATGGAGTGCTGGAACAACTCCCATAACAGGAAAATTCAGAATGAAAGCAATAGAATTAAATGGACCTGTGACATTACATAATATCCAAATTATGCCAGGAGATTTAATTGTTGCAGATGACTCAGGTGTTTGCGCAATCCCTTATGAATTGGTAGAAACTGTTTTCGAGAAAGTCAAATCAGTATTAGCTGAAGAAGATCGAATGCGTGAATTGATATTTGGTAAACAATCTCTTGCGGAATTAAGGCCGTTATATAGAAAAAGGTATAAGTAATATTGAAGTTGATACATTTATTGTGTTAGTCTAATAAATGTGGTTCTATGATAAATGTTGGAATGGTAAAATATTCCAACATTTTTTTACAAAAAAAGCAGAGCAAATGGCTAAAACTAGTTAGAATAAAATCACCACAATCCATTCAAGTAGCTCTTAGCAATGCTCTACAATAATTATTATATTAAAAAACTGCTTGGATTTAAAGTCATTATCTAAACTTTTCACTGTCCATTTTATTGGGTATAATTTAAGACTACGGTGCACCTCTTTTAGCGATATTCAAACAATTTGGCGTTAATCGAATATCGCCAAATTGTATCAATCTTTGAGTGATTAGACAAATAAGAACACAATGTTTGATACAATCGAAACTCGTTGATTTCAACGGGTTTTCGTTTTTTTTGAGACTAAGTACAAGGTTTAGAACGGGAAAAAGTTTCAATTTAGCTAATTTATTTGCACCGAAATGCACCGGAAATAATAAAAGCACCGAAAAATATGAGAGTAAAATATGGGTGCACCTTTTGGCGTTAATGGAAAGCGCTAGTTGACTTGTTTGTTATGAGAAGATAAATTAGTCATTGTGAAAAACAGAACTTAATTTAAGTCCTTTTGAGTCGAAGCCCTAACAAATTCCAGAGCTGTTATCGGGTTTAATTTTTGTGAGCAACTTATTAAAATTGAAAAGGATCTAAGAGAGAAGTATGAAGGCAATGATGATTATTATAAAATTCGCTATGAAGTAAGGCTTGAAAAATCAGCGCCAATCATAGAAGAATTCATGTATAGAATCAGTATAGATAAAAGATGAGCGAAGTAAAGTAAGAAGAACCGACCCTATTGCTCGGAGGCTGGCATCTATTTTTGTATGTCCTCAAAGTCCCGAGGTTTATCCATTGGGTTATCGGAGAAATGAAAAACGGCAGACACAAAGCCCGCCGCTTCTATAGTCAACTTTTGTAATTTGCCCGGTTCAACAGTTTCGATTGACGATCAACTACTTAGGTCGTACAGACTCTATCACCTTTGCATCCACCCAGTAGATTTGATTGTTTCGGGTGAAGAATAGATACTTATCATCGTCCGATACCCATGGACAAAGCTCTGAACCGTATGTGTTGACTGACGAAGGTAGTTCGACAGGAGTACCCCAGGACCCATCTATGCTCCTAAAACTCACGAAGAGGTTCGGCCGATCCGTAAATGATGCTGTGCGAGCGAAGATAAGGTACGAACCGTCTCTTTTTATGAACGGGCAAAACTCACGGCTGGGACTGTTAACAAGTTCGTCAAGTTTCGTAACCCTAGTGAACTGCCCGTTTACCTGCTCGGCACAGTAGATATCGTTGATGGTTGAATCTGACTTTTCAAGCTCACGCCCCGAGAAGTACAGTTCTCCGTTGGATGTAAGCGACATCGTCCAGTGGACCTTCAACGAATTAACCGCGTCTGGCAAAGCCGTCGGCGTTGACCAAGTACCATTGATTCTTTCAACGACATGGATATTCTCTTTTCCATCCACCATCAGGGAGAAGTACAGCTTCTTACCATCCGCTGAAAAGGTAGGAGAATCGCCAATTTCTGAGAAGGGTGCAGCTGCAGGTTTTGTCCTAGCACCGTTTTCCAGGTTCATGTAGTACAAATGGTAGGTCAAACCGTCCGATTCTATCGAAGACCAATAGACCTCTGTGCCATCTGGTGAGAACTGACATACGGAATGTGTCTCCCCAGAAGGTGATAGGAGTAGTTCGGACGCAAATGGCGTAGGTGTCATTCCGGGTGGTTCTTGTCCTAAGTACGCACTGGCCAGATCCGCTGTTGGTGAAGGTGGAGAGGATAGCGAGGTTGGTTTACTGCACGCTACGCTAGCTAAACACAATCCGACTATTAGACACGTCAAAATGCTGGATTTGCAAAACTTCAAGTTCATCAACTCCTTCATTTCTAATCCTTTTTTATACATTACTGCTTCTAATGTTTCATAATTTCACTATATATCTACTGTATATAAAAGTAAAGATAGTATATAAAAAACGTCCCATAGTATCAGAATATTATAAGATAAACCGACATTTGCCGAATAAAGTCTTTGCAACATCATTATTGTCTACTCAATGCATGTTGAGATGGTGGTATTGCTGTCAAGGGTTGAAAAATGAGTGTGTAGAAAAGCCTTGAAATAAAGGATTTCCGGTGTTTGAGAGTGAAAATTCAGAAGGAATCACAGGAGGAAGTAACTTTCTATTGACAATAGAAAAAAATAGGAGTATTATTTTCATATAGTTCAGTAATTACTGAAAGGAATGAAATTACATATGAATGATGAAAATAAAGAAGCAATATTCATTGAAAAACTAGGGTTATTTTTTGAAAAACACAGTAAGTTTCCAAGGATTGCTGGAAGGATTTTCGCTTATTTACTAATATGTGATCCTCCTGAACAGAGCCAGCAGCAGATAGTTGATTACCTGAAAATAGCAAAAGGCTCAGCCAGTTCAATGCTGCGGATGTTGACACAATTCAAGATAATTGAGGAGTTTACTTTGCCGGGAATACGCTCTAAACTCTATCGAATTAATTGTAAAGGGTGGGAGGATTTGTTTTGGTTAAGGCTGAAGAATCTTGTTGTTGTAAGAGAAATTTTAAAAGAGGGACATTCATTATTAAATGATAAACCTAACGAACTATCATTGAGAATTGAAGAACTGGATAAGTTTTATGTTTTTTTTGAGAATGAAATTCCTTTATTAATTGAAAGATGGAAAAACTATAAGGATATTGGAGGTGTTATTAATGAGAAGTAAAACCTCAAAAAACAATGGGATTATTAACATAATCAAATATGGAATTAAAAATATTGGCATAATTAAAGCTGCAAAAATTAAGGATCCAATTAAAAACAAGATATACCTTTCAAATATTGAAATTGGGAAAATGAAATACGAAAATCCTTACTATACAATAAGAGTTAAGGAATATAATCAGGCAATGATAGAATATTACAAAGGCAAATGGTATGCCACAGTAGCATCACAATCAGGTTCAAAGGATGATTGGAAAAAGTCTTCTATGGGGTTTAAGAGAGCAGATAGAATGGCAGAAGAGTTGCTAAAAAAAATAAAAATGCCGGATAACACGCCTGTTAAGTATACTCCTTCGGTACTTGACAGTAAAGGAACTGAAATTATTTTTGCAGATGATGTTCCATTGGTACCTGAGATAACACCTATTGTAATTTTGCAAGGCGATGACTTTCAGATGGGTTTACAATATGCAAAACAACTAGTAGAAATTTTTGGCGATTGGATTTTGAAAAGAAGAACTGGGCATAAGTACACAGAAAAGGAGATGCTTGAACTAAAAAAATGGGAAGAACAACATGATAAGTACACTCCATGGTTAACGGATTTTTGCAAAGGGTGGTCTGCTGGTACAAAAGAATTAGGGATTGAAATGTCTTATGAGGATGTTCTAAGATTGTGGGTCGGAATAAAAGAACCTGCAAAGGATTTTTTGGACACAGGAGGATTGCCGGAATTGCCTCCGTTGGCGTGTTCGGGTGTTGCGGCTTGGGGTAAGGCAACGAAGGACGGTAAATTGATAACAGGTTCAACAGGCGATCACGAACTGGGATACCAGGTAACTATAGTAGCTTTTCCTGATAAAGGTAATAATTTCATTTACAGTACGTTCGGTGCAACTGGTGAAATTCCAGGGGGCGGTGTAGTTTGGTTTTTTGGACATCCTGCCATGAATAATAAAGGACTTGTGTATGTTCATCATGGGGGCGGACCAAAATTTCTGGAACCAAGAAAATATTGGGATTATGGAATCAGGAGAGCTGCCTCTGTAATCCATTGCTTAAGGTTTTGTGAAAAAGCCGAACAAGCAAGAGAAATGGAATTATCATGGCCGATTGGTGACATAGGATTAGGGGATCAGGCAACAGTTGGTGGATTTTATGCTGATGAAAGCTATGCTTATATTATAGAAGGAAGAAAAGAACCGGAAGCAATCCGGGAAGCAGGCATATTGGGGGAGAAAGATTTTCTTTATGCCAACAATAGTGTGGCTCACCCAAATGCAATAGACTGCGAATGGATGAGTAAGAATAAAAATGAATGGATATGGGATGAGCATGGAGGATGGACACCAAAAGTTAAAGTTGGAATGACAAAATCGATAGGGCTGTTTTTGGCATATTTTAGTGGAAGAATTAGTGTCAGTGATATGCTGAGAAAAGGAATGATGTTTGCATATTCAAATAGTTGTGAAAGGAACAAATATTTCTATCAAATGATGAGCAAAGGGTTTGGAGAAATTGATATTGATTATATGAAAATGTTGTATAGAAATGGAGGAACTATACCTGAAGGAAAATGGAATAAAATAACAAAAGAATACACAAAAACTGGGAAATGGGGGGAAATCTCAACCGGGCACGCTTCAAATGCAATGACAGTTGTTACAAAACCCGGTGAAGGGTTGTATTGCTTGTGTACTGGTCCAGCTAAGAGGGGATTAGCGCCAATGATGCCAAGTTCCGCAATTCCAATTTACAATGAAACCAATGCTTTTTGGGAAATCAAGCTGGATTCATCTCCTGAATCTGTCCTGGAATACACAAAGATAAAGGCACTGGAAAATATAAAATGCGCTAAGGAGAAGCATGCAAATCTAAAAGAATACGATTATGCTTACAAGCCTTTATTCAATTTGATAAATATTGCTGAAGAGGAATACAAAAAAGCCGAAGATGTGTTAAGTAAAAATAATTCTATATATGGAATTTCAAAAGCTGTTAGAAGTTACACTAGAGCTCAAGTAAGAGCAATACAGGTAATTAATGCTTCAATTGTGCTCCCTTCTAATACAATTGATAAATCATGAAGTTAGTATCCTAAGTAGTTTCTAAATATTGGTGACGAGCATAATATTGGCGATAAGTATATAAGTTGCTTGTAAATATTGTGAAATTAACGGTTGTAGAAATTTTAATCATTACCCGAGCGGAAACGGTACTATACAATTTCAGTGAGATTTTTAGGAGCGGTAGTCGATGATGCAGAAACTCAACGTCAAACTGAAAATTATAAAGGTAGTGAGCTTGCTGACAAGAGAGGATGGACAGACCAATATTTGACAGAGAATTTTCTTGTTGTTAGAGCAAGCTATGATATTGAATACGATCATACTAAAACATTTATGGATGACGGGAATCTTGAACAATATTTTTATTTAACGAGAAATATTGACACAGGTCTATGGTCAATTATTGATAATAGTAGCTCATCACCTCTTAAAAGAATATAGGATAATAATTAATTTAGACGGGGATGGAATCGAGAGATATCCCCTTTAATAGTCCAATTTATTAAATTGTATAAGACTAATGTGATACCGCACCTGTTTAAGGAAATATAACAATGAGTTGACGTGTACACAATAAGGGTTTCTAAACTTTTTGCTGCCCATTCTATAGGGTATATTATATTTTTCATACTGCTCCAAAAACTTCTCTTTAAAAGCAAATATGAAACGATTTGAATTTGATGTAGCACTCTTGACATAACGATTTTGCTGTTTCTGCAATAATTCATCTGGTGTAAATGTTTTTCTATTCATATGTACCCCTTCGTAAAATGCTTAATTTTAGTTTATACCAACAAGTGTCCACAAACAAGGGTCTGCTATTTTGACATGTCCACAATAATGGTTTCTATGCTTTTCACTGTCCATTTTATAGGGTATATTAAAGACTCCGATGCACCTTTTAGCGATATTCAAACAATTTGGCGTTAATCCAAACCTTTTAGCGTTAATCGAATATAGCCAAATTGTATCAATTTTTGAGTGATTAGACAAAAAGTCGACAAGACACCTGAAAAGGTGTTTTTTTGACTTTTTGATTGGAAGGGAGTCGAACCCTGAGAGGGCGCGACCGAGTAAAAGCTGCTGAATGCAGGTTTTAGGACAAAGCGAGAGGAGCGAAGCGACGTGTAAAAGTACGAGCCTTTAGGCGAAGTAGTTTCTCCCACCGCCGAAATTCGTTGTTTTCGTGTTTTTTGAGACTAAGTTCAAGATGAAAACAGAGAAATTTTTCGATTACGATGAATGATATGCACCGAAATGCACCGAAGATTATCCTGATCTGAATAGATATAAAAGTCATAATAGTTCGTATATGATATTATATTTACGAGCAAATATGACTATAGTAATCAAATAAAATTCATATCTAATAATTGTTGCCATAATGGTTCGTAAATGATATTATATTTACGAACGAATATAACAATTAAAGTTAGTAGGTGATTTTATGACTCAAAAGGACAAGGTAATTGAATTGTTAAAAGAAAACAACGGGATTTTAACATCTGGCGAAGCTAAAGAAGCAGGCGTAGCTTATAAAACTTTGCAGCGCATGTCTCGAGTTGGTGAAATTGAAAAACTAAAGCAAGGTTTGTATGTGGATACTAATCAAATGGAAGATGATTATTTTTTATCTCAGTTCAGATGTAAAAAAGGGATCCTTTCACATGAGACTGCACTATATTTTCATGATTTAACAGATAGGACACCTTTGAAGATTATGATGACAATTCCATCTGGATATAATACAAGACTTTTAAAAGAAAAAAGAAAATATAAATTTTTTTATATCTCTGAAAAACTTCATACTATTGGAAAAATTAAGATGGAGACTCCTTTTGGTCATCAAGTTAGTGTATACGATAAAGAAAGAACCATTTGTGACTGTTTGAAAAAAAAAGATAAGCTAGATTTGGATTTAGTAACAGAAGCAGTTAAGCGATATTTAAAAATTCCAGGAGCAGATTATGCTAAATTATTAGAATATGCTGAAATTTTTAATATCAAAGATTTAGTCCGAAATTACATGGAGGTTCTAAAATGAAATTTGGAAGTTCTAGACAGTTAAAAGATTGGATCAATAATATTGTTAAGGAAAACAATCTCGTAGCCAATACCGTACTTCAAAATTTTATGATGGAGAGATTTTTAGAAAGAATTGCAGTATCTAAATATAAAGATAATCTTATTCTTAAAGGTGGATTTCTGATTGCAGCTATGATTGGGATTAATATGAGAAGCACAATGGATATGGATACTACAATAAAAGGTATTCCAGTTAATAAAGAAATTGTAGAAAAAATTTTAAATGAGATAATGACGATAGATCTTGATGATAATGTGAAATTTAAACTTAAAAACATTAAAAATATCCATGATGTTAGTGATTATGACGATTTTAGAGTTTCTGTTGAAGTTAAATTCTTTACTATCATAGTAAATATAAAAATTGACATTACGACAGGAGATGTAATTATTCCAGGTGAAATTGAATATCCTTTTAGATTAATGTTCGAAGAACGTGATATCTTAATAAAAGCTTACAATTTAAACACAATACTTGCAGAGAAAATTGAATCTATTTTAGCTCGTAATGTAGCTAATACAAGAGCTAGAGACTATTATGATGTATATATTCTTTTGAAGCTTAGAAAAAGGGATATAGATTTTACAAGTTTAGGAAATGCAATTCGAAAAAAAGCTGAAGCAAGAAATACGTTGGTATATTTAACTAACAAGGATAAATATCTAAGAGACATAGAGGAAAGTGAGTATCTAAAAGAAATATGGGAGTCATATACTAGGAAATTTTCTTACGCAGAAGGTATTCGATTTGATGAAATTGTGAATATTTTAAAAGATATTTTAACATATATTTAAAAAAGCAACAGAAATATTTAACTTAATATACTTAATATACAAAAATTAGATAATCGAAATCATTTGTACTCGTATAATCTAATTATCCTTTAATAGGTGATTGGATTATATTTTCCTTTCTTTGGATAAAGTCCGTATAATGGTGTAAAAAGAAACTTCAAATAAAAATGAGCCAAAATGCTCGTCCTCGGTTAAAATATAAGTACTACCCAAATACCTAACTGAGGAGATGAACAAAATGGCTCAATTAAATATTACACTGGAT
>JAHRFV010000290.1 GCA_019084435.1 Dethiosulfatibacter sp. | reverse complement strand
TGTACGAAAGTCTATGTGGGTGCATCCAAAGATTGATAGAGCTTTAAGTATTAGAGAAGCAGCAAGGCTACAAACTTTTCCGGATTCTAATATTTTTTCAGCAATTGCTCTTCCTAACAAAGGAGGTACAGCATTCCCAATCTGCTGATATTGAGAATCCTTTGTCCCTTCAAACACAAAAGAATCCGGAAAAGTTTGTAGCCTTGCTGCTTCTCTAATACTTAAAGCTCTATCAATCTTTGGATGCACCCACATAGACTTTCGTACATTCAAGACTGTACCTGACGGTTTTTCGTAGTCTAACCTTAGATATATAGAATTCTGAGTTTTTTCAGGAGAGCTATAAGTAGATTTTAAATCACTTGATAAATCATGAAAGTTTTGCCCTTCTTTTAGATGTCGAAATCTCTCTACAGCCACGTCTGTTGATTTGGTATTAATATGATTATATATTTTGTCACTGTCACAAAGATATTTTGAAAGCGCTGAATTTCTTCTCTCCTTATTTGATCTTTGAATTCCCGTCTCATTTAGTTCTTGCTCCGGAATGTATTTCTCTAGGTCGTATATTGCATCTTTTACAGTAAAAAAATTATTTGCCCCTATACTTGCTTTTGGTAATTCTAATTTATCTATGAATTTTGAATCACTTTTAATTCCAATCATGATGAATCTTTCTCTGTTTTGTGGGACTCCATATTCAGCTGCATTTAGTATGTCTTCAACTGTTTTATAATCTCCATTTAGGGCTTTTTTTATATAATCAATTACCGTATATGATTGAACTAGTATCTGCAGAATATTATCTTCTATCTTGTATGCATCAATAATTATCTGATGAGAAGATAACTCACATAATTTAATAAAAGTTCTTTGAAATAAAACAAACAATTTTAAATCTTCCTTAAATTCGATATCAGAACTAATAAAAGATTCTTTTAATCTTTGAGAATTATTGTAAAGTAGCCTGGTATAATAATCTTCCTTGTTTTCACTATAAAATTCAAGGCATAAATCAATGACTTTTATAACTTCACTCTTTTTCTTATTTAATGTGTTTTGATATTTTTCTTGACTATTTAAAAGTTTAAATAAAATATTAAATGGTTTGTAAATTTTTTCAGGTAAAGAAAGATGATCAAATTTGTATCCGCTTGTAACATCTTGATATATTTTTTGAGCATGTAATTGTGGTAATTCTATTTCTAGAATTTCTTGATTCAAGCTGATATCTAAATCATCTATGTGTTCTTTGTCCAATGTTGAATAATAGAACTTATGCGTATCAGAATTTAGCATGCTAACATTTTCCATTACAAACAATTTGGGTTGAACTGTTAAAATTGCTCTAATATATTCTTTAACAAGTTGATTGTTAGAATTTACTAAATGGTTTTTCTGTCTATTTGCATTTGAAAAGCCTTGACAAGGAGGTCCCCCTATTATCGCATCAATGTTTCCAAATTTACTCACTATCTCATTATACTTAACACTTCTTACATCGTCTAAAACCTCAGTGCCTATGTGATTACGTCTGTAAGTTTTCTGTGCTTTCTTATTGTTTTCTACAGCTAAAACAATTTCAAATTTCGCCGTCTGCATAAAACCACTGCTTAATCCTCCAGCTCCCGCAAATAAATCTATAACTTTATAAGTCATTGCACTTCCTCTTCTCATTTAGTCTTCTCTAAAGCCTTCATTAATTAGCTTTTCTCTTATTTTTTGCAAGACTTTAGATTGATATGAATTTGGCATTTTTTGAACAGACATTTTAGATGCTAACTTTAAAACTTCAGCTTCCGTTTGAGAAATTAACTTCTTTTCTCTAGCCCATAAAAACATATCATTCCAATATGACTGTCCTAAATTCACATTATAAACTTGTGCTTCAATTCCATTAAGAATCTTTTGTTCTTTTTTTGCGTCATTAATTATAGATTTCTTATCTTCAAAATCAATTAAACACGCTTCAACTTCTGGTTCAAGTATTATTTCAATATTTTTAATTTTATTCCAACACTTCTCACTTTTACACCATTGAGTTACATTTACCGTCTCTCGATCACTTGATGTAATAGATAAGAATACCGTCTTTGTTATCTTGGTTAGTTCTATATTTAAAACTTTCGGGATTGATTGTAATCCCCAAATTTTTAGCAAGTCTAATTTCTTTTTCGGGTATTGGTTCTTAAGTACTTTTGCTAATAATGCTAGTGAATATGTAACAATGTTAGCTCTGTACCCCTTTTCATACCAAGACTGATCCGTTACTAATCTCTCAGTGTTTTTAAATAAAATCATTAAAGCAATTGATTCATGAAAAAATACTTCATTAAACATTAAATCATTTTTATCCCAATCACTTGATATCATATTGGCGTAATGAATAAAGTTTGCTTGCGCCCCTTTACTAACAATATGAGGATATCCTTCCCATGAATTCCAAACCTTAGCTAGATCTGTTTTTGTAACAAGTTGTTTCTTGGGATTCTGAATCCCAAATTTACGTTTTTCAGAACTAGTCATTTTAATTTGTTGCTGATTATATTGCCCTCGTGCTCTTTCATAAAACCATTTTGTTTCAAATTGAGCTCCTTCAACTGCTGGTGCAAATATTCGTCTTGAGAACTGTTCAAACCTGATATGAAATGGATGATTGGAGAAAAAATCTGCTTCACTTACTTTATTTTGACTATTGGACGATTTTGATATTTGAGGAATCAATTCTTCTGCCAAATCAGGTTCAACTTCAGTCAATTTCATTTGCACAAATATATTCTCTAAACCCACTTTGTCCTTAAACCTTGCGTTAGACAACGATGCAGTTGTTTGTCCACCATTAACAATTTGAAGATCCTTAGCATAAGTGACATATGTATTTCCATCAGAATTCTCAACAACGACATCAGTTACTGTTGCAGCTATACCATTATTCAATGCAAAAAATAAGGGTGATTTATCCGGATTAATTATAGTTGAACGTATCGATTTGTTTACTTTTCCACGAACACTCAGAAATGCTCTAACATTGCCTTCTAATAACAAGATACCATATTTATCATACAAATCTGCCAACATATTACCTGAAATAATACAAAGAAAGCATCTATAATCCTTACTTACCAAGCCTTTAGCTTCTACACAAGGAATTCCTAGGCCATTTATTTCTTTAAAATTAATTTCAATTAAGTTTTTACCATCATCACTACCACATACCCTAAAAAATCTTGATATATCCCATAAATGATATTCTATTGATGTTCCATTTATCTGATCATTATCAAAACTATCAATTCTTTCACTTGCTACATTATCAGTAATCAAAATAACCTTTATCTTTTTAAGATTACCATTCACATGATTTCTTGTAATTGTTTCTCCTAAATCATAAGCCGGATGACTTAATTCAATACTTCTCATAAGGTTATTATTTAATATTTCATCTACAAAGTTTTTTCCTCTTAAGAATCCTGTTAATGCCTCACTTTTGGTAATCACTTTTTCTTCTTCGTCACCATCATAATCAGCAACTAATAGTGTCAATGTCAAATCCCAATCATCATAGTAGTATCCATCAATCCTAAACTTTCTTTTTCTTTTACCCTCACCTTTACAAAATGAAGAATAAAAGTCTGGCATTATATCTATATTAATTAATAAATTAGATACAACACTTACGAATGATGCTGTTGTACCATCTTTATCACTTTCTGCAGTTGCTTTAACTTCTTCAAGTAATTCTTTTCTATACTCTTGCATCCCCATAATATCACCCTATTCAACCAGCCAGTTTCTTATACTGGCTAAACTTATTTTATATTTTACTTCAGTTATGGCATTATCCACATTACTACTTGTTATTTTAGGAAACCCCTTGTCAACAATATATTTTTTGGATTCAATATATGCAAAATTAAAATTGTAATATTCATCTCTATCAAAATATCCAATCTCCAGTAACTTGCTTTCAAATTCTAATCTGATTTCTTCATTATCATTTAACATAGTTCTAATACTATCAACTATAATAGGTAAATTTAATCTGTTAGTTGCCGTTTTAGATGTTTTTTCAACAATCACACAGACAATAAAACCAATCACATCTGATGCGAGCTGCTCCAAAGATGAAATTGTAATATCTTTAGTACCAGAATCAATAGTCTTTATCTCATACCAACTTGATTCAAACCAATAATCTTTATGCGCATTATGAGGACCTATCCAGCTTTTAATAGCGTTTTCTATGCCATAATCTTCAAATGCATAAGTTTTAAGAAAAACAAGTTCTCCAATTAACCCTTTTATAGCTTGAATGGATAAAAGCCCATCATTACCTTCGTCAAATAGCTTTTGCCATATTCTAAATCGATTTTGGATTTTTTTTATACCATCAACATCATCAGATGAATCATTAGTATACTCAAATAAATCCCAACATAGATGAACAAAAACTGCTTCTTTATGTTTGTCAGTTAACCTAAAACACACCGCGAATTTCTCGTCCTTTCTTATTCCAATTTCTATGTTTATTGAAGCACTGTTTAATTGAAGATGAGGTGAAATTTCTGTAACTACAATAAATTCTCTAAAACCGAGCGTATCATATCCAAAGAAAATATTCAGGGGATTCAAACTATCAATTCTTCTTTGAATTGAGACAATTTTTCCCACTTCAATTTTATTCCATAAGTCCGAAAATTCAGTCAACATCATAAAAATCATCTCCTTCATCTTCCGGCTCAATAATTCCATTGCGTAGAGCAACTAGATTCATTACGTACTGTATTGTACCGTTACTGCCGGTCCCATTATTTCCCTTATTAACTAATGGTAAACCAATCCCTAAAGCTATTAACGGAAGATTTTTATCTATTTGAACCTTGCTTTCTTCTTTCATTTCCAGTACGTGTAAAAGTAATAAAGGGCTTCTATGCTCGGTTAGAAACACCTTGTCCGGAGGTACTTTTCTTTTTTCTTCAGGTGTCTTTTGTAAGTACAACTCATAATTTGCAATAATATCATTGACAATTTCTTTTTCAAGTCCTGCTTTAGTACATCCACCTGATCCGACTCTGACCTTAGTTCCATTAACTAAAAGCATATCCCCTTTTTGTTCAAAGGTACGCTCCTGATAAGTAATCCCAAATTTCTCACAGTATTTTCCACGCCCCTGTGGAATCGCTACATCCCATTTCTTTAAGCTTTGACTACTCCGAATATACCTGATTAACGCATCAACATTGAATGCAAGATTTGACGGATGTACCCCATATTTTAAGAGAAAAGATATAACTATCTCTGAATCAACGTCTTTAAATAGTATCTCATTGCGATAATGGTTTTTTTCTTCTCCTATACCATTTAACTGTTCTAAAAAATTCAAAGCAACTTTCTCATTATCCAATAATATTTTTTTACTACTCGACAATCTAGGTGTTTCAATTAAATTACCAGCTACTTGTATGTTCCTCGTAATCGTATCTGTGTGTTTCATTTTATTTCTAGCTGTAACTATCAACGAATTAATGTCTTGACGAACTCTTAATCCAAATTCATTTGGCGTCAAACCTAAACTATTCATTCTACTGATTTCATTTTTTAACTCATACGTAGCTTCTGTAATATATTGGAACCAGTCTATAGCATCACGTGTCATGTATATTCTAAATAAATCATCATAATTTGGTCTGTATCCAAACCAACGTCCCATTTGCAACAATGTATCATACATTTTTGTATTCCTGTAGAAGTAGCTTACACATAACCCTTCTAAAGTTAATCCTCTAGATAATGCATTTCCACCAACAGCAATTATTCTTGCTCCCACTTCAGAGTACTCAGTATAATCTAACTTCTGTGCTTGCTTCGAAGAATTGATTTCTCTAATCTCTATTGGCTGTGTAGCTCTAATCAATAATGTTTGTTGTACTTCTTCCCAATCCATTTCAGCAATTGTATTTAAATTGGACTTATCCCATACTTCTTTTAAACCTTTAATATGCTTTGATTTTATTGCTTTTTCAGTTTCAAGCATTGAATAATTCATAACATCTGCTTTTATGCTATTCATAAAAATTCTTATTTTTTCAGAAAGATCCCTGTGTACATTTTTTAATCTGCTAATATTTATCAGCATTGACCGATGTTGTTTCTTTTGTCCTCTTTTATCACGTATAGCATTCGTAAGGATAAAATAATATATTGCCTCTTGCAAACTTGTCGGCAGGGTTTTTAACTCCAAATTAATATCTTTTTTTTGATGAAATCTTAAAAATTCATCAATATTTTCGTCAATATCATAAATTTCTGAAATGTTCTCATAATATTTTGCATTATCTCCAAATACTGCTAAGCTTCCAATATATTCTGAATTAGTTGGTAAAGAATAAATAAAATTGCTTGGAAACAAGTCATTGCCTAGCATTTCCTCTTCTGCATCAGGATTAATGAAAATATTTGCAAATGGCGTTGCAGTTACACCAAGATATGTGGATCTAGTAAATAATGATATTAAATCTCTAATACCACTATTAATTGCTGTCGGATTATCTTCATCTCTAGTATTTACAGATGCATTATCCGCTTCATCATCAATCATTAGCAATGGGAGATTTATATGTCTACCATTAACATCAATATTGTAACTCTTCAACCAATTATATAGATTTTCTAAAGTACGTTTATTTTTTTTTACAACAAAAATAACTGGTTCCACGTTGTCCTTCAATCTTAATCCGAGGTTATTCAGAAAAGTATGACTAAAATCTCTGATTTCTGAGGTAAAAGTCATCGCGAATCGGTTTGAGTCAATCCTTCCGACACCAACGTACATTGATTGCGAATTTCTATTCAAAGCCTCTTTGCTCTTTCTACCTACAAATCCAGAATCAATTCTCTCTTGTGTTTGTCTTCGTAAGCTTTCTATCGTACCTGTTAGCAATATTATAACTTTATAACCGGCATCAGCTACTTTATTACAAATAGCCGTATATGTTGCAGTTTTTCCCGATTGAACATCACCTACTAGTAACCCTTTTCTTTTGAAACTATTTGATTTAGATGGATCACCAAGTAAGTCCATTATTTCATCGGTAGTTGTGTCAACTGAAGTTATTATTTTTTCTGGCCATGATTGGTTATCTTTCAAAAAAATCTTGTACCGGTTCCAATAATAATGATCAATCTCTGCTTTTCGCATCGGATACCATGATACTTGACTATGGTCTTCAATAACTTTACCAACATCTATTGTTATATTAAATTCAGACTGAATATTTTTAATTGCCTGCAAATAAACATCTTCTTCAACACTTGCAATTAACCTCACTTGATTCGCAGCCTTTGTAATTTCTTCTTCGTTCAACGTCGCTTTATTAGTTACATCCAAAAAAACTTTTACAAGTCTTTCAAATTCTTTTACGTCCATAATTAATATACCTCCTCAAGTAGTTCTTTCAATAGCTCAGGATAATTTGCGAATGGCTCAACTCTCATCAACTTTTCAATTAATAGTTCTGGATTATTTGATGTAGATATGAATTGCGCCACCATTTTTTTTATCAGTTCTACTTTCTCATCTTCATCATCTGCAGACACCTTGCAATCATTGCTAAAATCGACGCGCAATGCATTCATCGGTATATTTAGTTCTATCAATCTCAATAGATTAAGTAATTGTTTTTGTTCTGTTTCTCCTACTGATTCCATCAAGTTCTCGATTAATGGGTATTCTCGGTTAATATCATACTGAACTGTACCATCTCTATTTTTAAACCTATGCCAAAGTAATATGTTAGAACTCTCTGTCTCCCGTTTACCTCTAGTAACCCATACACGTTTGCTTCCCAATGCAATTTTATCTACAATTCGCTTTAGAGATTTTTTCACAACATCCGGAGGATTAGCTACTGATTTTCTTATATCTAATGTCCATTGTTCATCTAAACTATTTGGTATATCTACCATAACGCGAGCAAGTTTTGATGAGTCTTCCATTCTTGCAAGTCTAAACCATGTTCCCCAAACCACTAATCTTTTATTTCTGTAAATATAAAAACCTTGCTGATTTCTTAATCCATCACTTCCACCTAATCTGTTGATCTCTGTATTAGTTAAATTACTCATATGTGGAAGGATATAAGGTTTTATAAGAACTTCACTACCGTTAATGATGATTTTTTCATCATCAAGTATTTGATAGCTTTTTTCAATCAGAAATGGGTCATTCCCCTGCAAAGGATTATTGTTTATAAATATTTCTATTTTAACGAGTCCCTGTTCCCCTTTTAGATACCTATGAAATACCATTTCAAGATGGTCTCTTACAATTGGCATTTTCTTATTAAACGTTTCTTCTAGCGAGTATTCTCCAATAATTATACGATCCAACTTAGTCCAGATAACTAGAGTGCCTTTATGGCGTTCTATTAACTTATCAATATGTTCAATTTCATTAATATCATCTTCGGATAATTCCAAAAGCACCCATTCCTGTCGTTGACTAATAAAGTCCAAATCCCAGCGTCTGCCTGCCAATTTGCCATTTTTCATACTCACAACAGTTAAACACCTGCACTGAGATAAAGAAGCCGTTTTTAAACCAAGCCCAAACCTTCCCAAGTCATTACTCTCCCTGATTTCATTAGGATGTCTGCTTCCATACCTCATTGCATTATTCAATTCTTCATCATCCAAGCCAGTTCCGTTATCTAGGATACAAAAATAAGGATTATCACATGGTTCAAAAAGAATATCAATTCTAGATGAATCAGCTGTAATACTATTATCTAGAATATCTGCAATTGCTGCTTCCAAAGTATATCCTAATGCCCTTGTAGATTCCATTAAAACAGGAGCATATGGTGGTATAATCAATTCCTTCATAATCACGTCTCCCCGCAAATCTATGAATTTCCATCTAAAAATTAAATATTAATACTTAAATATCATTATATCATATGCATATATTTCAAACTATTCTAAGCACCCCTATTCTCAAAGTAATTCAAGAATCGTCTTTTTAGTTCCTTTGTCAATAATGGTATGACACCACTTTTCTGTACAGAAATTATAGTTTTGATGCTTAAACTCCTTTGTGCTTTAGGTAGCCAATGGAGCTATATGGATGCAGAATTGATTGAATCAATTTACATAGTTAACAAGTTCTATTATAAACTATAAGGGATCTCTAAATTTCTATTATTTTTGAATTCTGATTTGAATATTTTGAATGTGGCTTCGAATACTGCGTTGTCATATTGACAGCTTTCAAAATTAGAGATCTGCTGATATCGAAAGTGCTGATAACTTTATCAATATTGTGATAGTAGTACTCCTCTAAAATGTTAACCCTAAAACAAAAACCCATCTTAAAAAAGAAGGGCTTCGAAATGTTGTTGCCATATCATACGTTTTGTTTATTCCCAATTTATTCAACCCCTTGAACATACATTAATTTTAATTTATTATACCAACCATTGCAAGGTTTACTTGTTTAGAATAGGACATTTACTCCTTAACCACTAGTTTAGGAGATTAATCATTTCCTCATTTTGATAATTTCTCTTCTATTCGCTTTTTTGTCAAATTTTTATCCTTTGTTAATACCCAGCTTTCAAATTCTGAATATGTAATCTCTTTGCTTTTGGCTTGATCTCGTTTTTTTGTTGCGTTCTTTTTCCATTCTTCGTAAACTTCTTTATTCATGGTATTTCTATTAACTCTAGAACGGTATCTCTCTCTATATACTACATAAAGTCGTTGATATTGGTTTAGGTTTTCTTTTATCATACCTCTGCGTAATGGCCCTATGGTATGGCATGTGTTGGAAGTTTCTCCAACTTGTCTTCGACAATACTTCTCATCAGTTCGTTTTTTTGGTCTAAATGATTTTTTACAGTGTTCACATCGTTTAATAACAGTGTCTGATAGTATTAGTTCTTTTAATACTAAGAAGCATGCATCAGATAGATCTACATCATACTCTTCAGATAAAACTACATTTCCTAAATCATCCATTCTAATTTTATGAACGTATTGGATTTTTTTCGTTAGAAAACTCCGATCATTCTTATCCGCCCATGATTCAAATCTCTGTGCAACTCTTAAATGATCCAAGTTAGGCTTTTGCTTCAAATTATAACACCGGTATAGGATACTATAATACTCTTTTCTTGTTGAAGAGTAATTGTAAATTAAGTCATTTAAGCTATCCTTAATGCTTCTAATCTTGTTATCAGCATATGTTCTTAAGTCAGTTGAGTATTTTTGAATTCTACTAATTAAGTCATATTTCTCATCATTCATTGTTGCTTCATCTTGTTTATTACTATTTATGTCCATTTGATACTTTGTTAAGTCATCGACTAGCTTACCAGATTCAGCCCTAAGATAGCTGATTTTTGGGAAAATAATGATTTCGGGCTTATCAAGCCATTTGAATGTATGCTTCTTAAGAACATCACATTTAACATAACAATCGCAATAAACCCAATAATTATTGATAGTGTCCTTAAAGTCAACATAACTTAATAGGGAGAATGGATGTGTTAGCAAAAACATTTCAATCGCAGTGTTCAATTTATTAATGCTGTCAACAAACTCTTTTTCAGACAAAGGAATTTTTGATTCTAGAAAGTCTTCTATTCTAGCAATACTCTGCCCACAATCTACTTCAACAAATTCTGAAAGCAAATCACCATATGCTGCCTTAACCGATATAGTTGAACCGCTTAGTACTTGAACGGAACAATATGAACCCCAAGCCTCCTTCATTCTTTGCCTTAATGACTGAAACATAGACAAGAATCTTAGATTTATCCCTTCTGTATTACTGTTGCTGCTTTCAAAAACATCCAATAACAGTTCAACCGACTGTTCCTCTCTAATTATTCTAAATTCCATCAGAACTCCCCTTAATCAGTACCACTATAGCTATTTTCAACACTTCAAAACCGTACTATATTTACTATATTATTACACACAATAGTACTTTTCAATATTTTTTTTTTTGATATCATTGAGTCAAAGAATGGGAAGGAGGGATACAGATGTACGTAAATGATTCATAAACTCAGGTTAAGCTTATGATTAATGAAAATGTATAAGGCAGATCTATTCTAGTACAAACTAAACTAATACGGAGGTGTGACTAATGGCAAGAATGCGAACGATAAAGCAAACTATGAAGTATTTAAAAGAAAAAGATCCAAATACCAGCATTACCGAATGGTGGTTAAGATCGATGCTGAGATCAGGGGAACTCAGAAGTCATAAAGCAGGTAACAAGTATCTGGTCAACTTGGATTACTTAGAAGAATACTTTAATGACTTATCAGAGAATGCGGTTACTAAGATATCTGAGAATAAACAGTGAGAGGTGAAGTGATGTATACCAGTAACTTTATAATTATGAAAATTCGGTTACCAGTTGAATTGCCAATAAACTTACAAGTATTTATTGAGGATTCGTAGAAGTCTCCTAGCGTCAGAGGATATAATCAAAAACTTAAAATGCAGATCATAATAAGCAAAAACATAAAGCTGCTTTCAAGAAAGTTTAGCAAAAAGTATTTTATTTTAAACAAAAGAAAAAACATGGAGGTTCAGCTCATGCAAGGTTGGATAAAGCTATATCGAAATTTATTTGAAAAATCAATCTGGAAAAATTCTACTCCGGAACAGAAAGTGATATTCATAGTCGTTTTGTTATTAGCAAATCATAAACACAATCAGTGGGAGTGGAATGGTGAAAAATTCACTTGTCAACCTGGTCAATTTGTAACAAGCTTGGAGAGTTTGCTTAACCACTCAGGCAAAAATATTAGCATTCAAAAAATTAGAACAGCACTAAAAAAATTCATAAAATATGAATTTCTAACATGGGAGACAACAAGCACAGGAAGCCTTATAACCATTGTAAATTGGGACAAATATCAGACTCAAGAACAAAATGTAGCAGACGAATCAAATGACGATCAGCAACCGACTAACAAGCAATCAACACATAACAAGAATGTTAACAATTCTAAGAAGTATAAATATACCGAATCATTCGAAAAATTCTACTCCATTTACCCAAGAGCTGATCAAAAACAACAGACTTTCAATAACTGGAAAAGAAGGTTGAAAGAGTATAGTGATGTTGATTTGATTGAAGCGGCTTCAAAGTATAAGGCACAAATGATTGAAGAAAAGAGGGAGAAAGAATACATGACCAACAGCAGCAATTTCTTGGGTAAGAAGTGTGTATTTATGGATTATCTGTCTTCCTCTGATGGTACGGAGAAACAAGCAGCACATGAGCAAACACCAAAAATAAGAATAATAGAAAAGG
>JAHRFV010000014.1 GCA_019084435.1 Dethiosulfatibacter sp. | reverse complement strand
TTGCGCTTGAGTTTTCTACCTTTACTTACCTTGACACTAGCAGGCATATTATATCTTTTTTTGAGCAATGAGTAGATTCGTCTAGCCAATGCGGCATTCTCAGTTGAAAAATCCAAAGATATTTGATCATTTCCTTTTAAGGATATCAAACCAGTTGTTCTGACCAAAGCTGATAGTTCTGCCAAAATACAACAAGTTGTTTCAATTGGCTGATGACAGACTTCGTTTTTTACAGTTGATGAAAACGACATAATTTCACCCCGCTAATTGATATTGTATTGATGGAAACTGATATCTTCCACCGCTTTGATTATAATTCTTCGTTCGTCATCATACCTGGCTAAGAGTATTGCGCGGTTAAACGGAAAAAAACATGCAGATATGAAGCCTTCGTTTTTTTGGGGCTTGCAAGTCATGTCCTTAGCTTTCATCAGGTACCAATGGACTATTTTTCTGATTTTCTGTTCTTGACTGGTATTTCTTATAAACTCATATGATATTTTATCAAGATATTTGATGACACTTACCTTTGTTCCGCTTTCTTCTATGACTTCTCTCACCGCAGCACTATTTAAAGTTTCGTCCTTTTCGACGCGACCTTTCGGCAAGACATAATCACCGTTGAATTTTTTAAGCAGGAGTATTGAATTTCCAAAAAAAACAATACCACCTGCACTGACTTCCTCTATCATAATACACTCCCATAGTTGAAATAATAGTTATATCATAACAGTTTAGATTCCTTTAATCAATAAAATATGAAATATAAAAATAGCCTGTATTATGATATAATAATTAGATTAGAACGGTCAGATAATATCATGAAGAGGAGCTATCATGGCAAATAAGAAATTTGTTCATCTGCATGTCCATACTGAATACAGTCTTCTGGATGGTGCAGCCAGAATCAGCAAGCTGATAGAAAAAGCTGCGTCGTATTCTATGGACAGTATTGCAATAACTGACCACGGGAACATGCACGGCGTGGTACAATTCTACAAGGAAGCAAAAAAAAGGAGCATTAAGCCAATTATTGGTTCTGAAGTGTATATTGCAGAGAGAAAAATGTCCGACAGGGATCCTGTCAGAGATAAGAATCAATACCACCTGGTGTTATTAGCGGAGAATCAGGAAGGATATCGAAACCTGCTTAAAATAGTATCTGAAGGATATGTAAACGGTTTTTATTACAGACCGAGGGTTGATTTGGATGTTTTGAAGAGATACAGCAAAGGTATCATTGCCCTAAGTGCATGTCTTGCAGGTGAGGTACAAACATACATATTGAATGGTAACTACAGCAAGGCTATCGAAAAAGCTCTGGAATATAGAGATATATTTGGAGAGGATAACTTTTTTCTAGAATTACAGGACCATGGAATGAGTGAGCAAAAAATTGTCAATAAACAATTGATTCAAATGTCACAAGAAACTGGAATTCCATTGGTTATGACAAATGACGTCCATTACATCAATAGAGATGACGCCAAATTCCATGATGTTTTATTGTGTATTCAAACTGGAAAAACCTTGGAGGATGATGATCGGATGTCGTTTCCTTCAGACGAATTTTATCTAAAAAACCGCGATGAGATGATGATGTTATTTCCTGATTTGGAACAGGCTGCGGAGAATACAGTAAGAATTGCAGAAAGATGCAATGTTGAATTAGACTTTAATACGATTCATTTACCTGAATTCAAAGCACCGGATGGGTTTGAAAACGAACAATATTTACAGCACCTTTGTGAAGTCGGAATCTCTGAAAGATATAAGAATGTGACAATTGAAATACAGGAAAGATTAGATTATGAGCTTCAAGTTATCAAAAACATGGGGTATGTCGACTACTTTTTGATTGTCTGGGATTTTATTAGATTTGCCAAACAAAATCAGATTATGGTTGGGCCGGGAAGAGGGTCTGTAGTGGGTAGTATTGTAGCCTATGTGTTGAAAATAACAGATATAGACCCGCTGAGATTTGATCTTTTATTCGAAAGATTTCTAAACCCTGAAAGGATATCAATGCCGGATATCGATATTGATTTTTGCTATGAAAGAAGAGAAGAAGTCATAGACTATGTTATCAAAAAATATGGATCGGATAAAGTTGCCCAGATTGTGACATTTGGCACGATGGCTGCTAGAGGTGCTGTTAGAGATGTTGGAAGAGCGATGAACTTTTCTTACAACGAGGTTGATTTTATTGCAAAAAAAATCCCTGTTGAACTGGGAATAACTATCAAAGACGCTTTGGAGAAAAACCGCGAATTAAAGGAACTCTATGACTCTGAAGATAAAATAAGAGAAATGATTGACATAGCAAGAAAGGTTGAAGGATTGCCCAGACATACATCGACTCACGCAGCAGGAGTGGTGATATCCAAAGACCCCGTAACAGAGCATGTGCCGCTGTCACGCAGCAAGGACGTAATAACTACCCAATTCAATATGAACGAATTGGAGGAGCTTGGTTTGCTTAAAATGGATTTTCTGGCGCTTAGGACACTGACTGTTATAAGAGATGCCATAGATCTGATTTTTAGGAACCGAGAAATATCTGTTAGCTTTGATGATTGTGATTACAGTGATTCTAGTGTTTTTGAAATGTTTTCAAAGGGAGAGACTTTAGGTATTTTTCAGTTTGAGAGCTCTGGGATGAGAGCTATCCTAAAAGAGATGAAGCCTGATCAGTTTGAGAATATAATTGCAGCCAATGCATTGTACAGACCTGGTCCGATGCAGCAGATACCAACCTATGTAAAGAATAAGAATACCCATTCTAAAATTGAATATATTCATCCTAAACTTGAAAAAATTCTAGATGTCACCTACGGATGCATGGTTTATCAGGAGCAGGTAATGCAGATAGTTAGAGACATCGGAGGCTTCTCACTTGGGAGATCAGATCTCGTGAGAAGAGCCATGAGCAAGAAAAAGATGAAAGAAATGGAAGAAGAAAGACGGTATTTTATACACGGGAAAGTTGATGCCAACAATCATATAGAGATTACTGGAGCTATAAGAAATGGTGTCTCAGAGAACCAAGCCAATAAAATTTATGATCTGATGATTGATTTTGCCAATTATGCTTTTAACAAATCCCATTCAGCAGCTTATGCTGCATTGGCCTACGAGACTGCATGGTTGAAAACCTATTATCCCATGGAATTCATGGCGGCACAGATTTCTTCCATAATGGGAAGCGCCGGTTCTGTTTCGTTATATATCAGAGAATGTAAAAGGCTTGGAATAGAAGTGCTACCACCGGATATCAACGAAAGCGAATCAAAATTTATTGTCAGAAAAAATAGCATAAGATTTGGTTTGGCTGCTGTTAAGAATGTTGGTAGCGCAGTTATAGATGATATTGTAAGAATCAGAAAAAAGGTTGGTCGATTTAAGAGCTTCACCGACTTCTGCGAGAAGGTGGATTCAAATCTTTTGAATAAAAGACTTATCGAATCCCTCATCAAATGTGGCGCATTTGATTCTCTGGGTGCCAGAAGATCTCAATTAATGGCAGTTTATGAGAATATAATAGATAGTGTTCAACGAAATAGGAAAAACGTAATTGAGGGACAGGTATCAATGTTTGACACCGGAAAGATAAAGAACACCTATAATACAGAATCATTACCTGATTTAAAGGAATTTGACAGTAGAATAAAACTCTCAATGGAAAAAGAAATGCTTGGCATATATGTCAGTGGCCATCCGCTTGACGAATATGAAGATGTGATCAATCGATCGGTATCACTCAACTCATCACAGATAGCTGAGTATTTAGAAGAAGATGGCATAGTGAATTCATTGGTATATGATGGATCTAGAGTTAAGATGGGTGGCATAATTCTTAGTCTACAAAATAAAATAACCAAAAACAACAATTTGATGTGTTTCCTTTCACTTGAAGACTTTTATGGTGAAGTCGAAGTTATTGTATTCCCTAAAATCCTTGATAAATATAAGCAATATATCAAGATAGACGGTATGGTTATCATTGATGGAAGATTGAGCTTCAATCATGATGAGGTTCCAAAAATGATAGCTGAAAAAATCACACCACTGATTCAATTTAGTCATAAGGAACTATATATTAAGGTGGAAAAGAAATGGGATTACAATACGATCAAGCCAAGGATAATTGCGCTTTCACAAAAGTATCCAGGCAATGGACCTGTCTTTGTTTACTTTGAAGCAAGCAGACAAAAGTTTAAATTGCCTGAAGAATTTCATGTGGATACCAATAACTTATTGATGGTTGAGGAATTTAAGGATCTTTTGGGACAACATAACGTACGGTTGGGTTAAATATCAGTCTACACGTTTGACTGGTACAGAAAACATGTTATAATACTTTAGGATGGACATAGCAGTAATTAATGGGACGAATAATATCCCAAAAGGAGTCGGTTATGAGAAGAATTGGCGTATTGACAAGCGGAGGAGACGCTCCGGGTATGAATGCTGCCATACGTGCGGTAGTGAGATATGGTATCTATCGAAATATTGAAGTCATGGGGATACAAAGAGGGTATAAAGGGTTAATTGAGAATGATATAAATACAATGGACATGTCATCAGTAGGTGATATCATTCAGAGAGGTGGTACTGTATTAGGGACTGAAAGAAGTGAAGAATTCAAAACAGAAGAGGGATTTAAAAAAGCTTTAGTGACCCTAAAATATAGGGAAATAGAGGGACTGGTGGTCATTGGAGGAGACGGATCTTTTAAGGGTGCGGAGAAGCTATATGAGGCAAACATCCCTACCATTGGAATACCCGGCACCATCGATAATGATCTAGCATATACTGAGTATACATTGGGATTCAATACAGCCCTTAATACTATACTGGATGCGGTTAGTAAAATAAGAGATACATCCTCATCCCATGAAAGAACGAGTATTATAGAGGTCATGGGGAGAAACTGTGGAGATTTAGCGCTATATTCAGGATTGGCAGGAGGGGCTGAAGCAGTCATTATTCCCGAAGTTCCAACATCTATTGACGAAATTTGTGAAATCATTATGAGAGGTAGGGCAAGAGGCAAAAAACACAGTATAATTATACTGTCTGAAGGAGCTGGTGATGCCTATACTCTGAGAGATGCTATACTAGAAAAGTTGAATATTGAGGCAAGATGTACAGTTCTTGGTTATATACAGAGAGGTGGGACACCAACTGCTTATGACAGATTGCTGGGAAGCCAGATGGGTGCCAAGGCGGTGGAGTTGCTTTTGAATCATAAGGGAAATCTGGTGATTGGAACCAAGGGTGACAAAATATTTAGCCAAAATATAAATGAAGCATTAAGCAAGAAAAAGACTATTGACTCAGATAAGCTAGAATTAATGAAAATTTTATCGATGTAGTATTTAATAAATCAAAGTAGAAAAGGAGGATTTATATGAGAAAGACAAAAATTGTTTGCACGCTGGGACCAGCCTGTGAAAGTGAAGCTATACTGACTCAAATGATTGAGGAAGGCATGAATGTAGCCAGATTGAACTTTTCGCATGGTACCCATGATGAGCACTTGGCTAGAATCAACCAGGTTAAGAAATTGAGAAGTGAGCTTAAGATGCCGATTGGGATCATGCTAGATACAAAAGGACCTGAAATAAGAACAGGAGACTTTGAGAATGGATTTATTGAGGTAGAAAAGGGACAGGAAATTCTTGTAACGGCTAGAGATATCATAGGCAATAATAACACCATTAGGGTGAATTACAGCAATATAGCCTTAGATTTGACAGAAAACGACATCATTTTGATTGATGATGGGTTGATTGAATTGACAATAAAACGAGTTGTCAATGATACAGATTTGTTGTGTGTTGTGAACAATGGTGGAATCATAAAAAATAAAAAAGGCGTTAATGTGCCGGATGTTAAGCTAAACCTTCCATCACTAACAGATCAGGATGTTAAAGATATAATTTTCGGAATTAAACATGATATAGATTTCATAGCCGCTTCTTTTATGAGAAAAGCTGATGATGTCATTGAAATCAGGAAGCTCCTGGAAGCAAATAATGCAGAGAGCATTCAAATCATATCAAAAATTGAAAACAGGCAAGGTGTCGACAATATAGATGAAATCATTAAGGTTTCAGATGGTATAATGGTTGCAAGAGGAGATCTGGGTGTTGAAATTCCGGCTGAAGAGGTCCCATTGGCTCAGAAAATGATGATAGAAAAGTGCAATTATGCAGGAAAACCAGTCATTACAGCTACTCAGATGCTTGATTCGATGATGCGTAATCCAAGACCAACTAGGGCAGAGGTAAGCGATGTAGCAACCGCCATATTTGACGGTACTGATGCTATCATGCTTTCAGGAGAGACGGCCGCAGGCAAGTATCCTGTCGAATCCGTCAGGACAATGGCGGAAATAGCGGTTAAAATTGAAAGCTCGTTGAATTATGACGAGATATTCAGAACCAAATTTCAATGTGCTGACAATACTATAACAAATGCCATCAGCATGGCTACCTGTAGAACAGCACTATCACTTAATGCCTCGGCAATTATTACTGCTACAGCGTCAGGTTATACAGCCATTTCTGTTTCTAAGTTCAGACCTAAAGCGCCTGTTATAGCAGCAACGCATTCAGAACAAGTTATGAGAAGGCTGTCATTGACATGGGGTGTATTTCCTGTAAAAACAGAAAAGATGAAAACAACAGATGAAGTGATTGAGCAATCAGTTCAAAAGGCATTGGAGGATGACTATATTAACAATGGCGATCTTGTAGTGGTTACAGCAGGTGTTCCTGTAGGTGTAGCTGGCAGTACAAATCTGATAAAAGTACATGTGGTCAGCGAACTACTATTCAAAAAAGTAGGAGTAGGAAAAGAGACAGTAGTTGGAATAGCGAGAGTAGGTAGTCGCTATGATGACTTGAGTGAGCGCTTCAATGACGGAGATATACTTGTCGTGCCAGTCACTGACAGAGAGTTAGTTCCGTTAATGGAAAAGGCATCAGCTGTTATAACTGAGGAAGGTGGACTGACTTCTCATGCTTTTATTGTTTGCATGAATTTGGGTGTTGAAGTGGTCGTTGGAGCCGAAAATGCTACCACAACGATTAATGATGGGGAAGTGTTGACTGTAAATGGATCAAGAGGTGTTGTATACCGCGGTGAGGCAAGAGTTTTATAAAGATATAAGTTGCTATATAAATCTAAAGAGGTGAAATGATGACAAAAAATATGGTAGCTGACCACGCTAGATGGCCAGCAAAGGACGACCCGATATTTACAATTGCAGGCAAGGCGCAGGTAGCTGAAAAACAATTTGGCGTGGAAAATGTCATTAATTCGACATTGGGCGCTTTGATGGATGACCAAGGCAAACTTGTCGCGTTCAAATCGGTATATGATGTGTTTAAAAATCAACCAGATGAAGACCTGGCTGCCTATTCGGCAATCCCCGGGATGCCAAGATTTTTGGAAGCGGTAGAAAAATCATTTTTCAAGGAATCTAGACCGAAAGCTTTTATCAGAACCATTGCTACTCCAGGCGGCACGGGAGCTGTAAAGCATGCTGTGTGGAACTACACCAATCCCGGAGATGAAATACTGACTTCCGATTGGTACTGGACCCCTTACCAGACAATAGCTGAGGAAGGCGGGAGAAATATAGCCACTTATGAATTATTTGATTCTAAAGGGAATTATAATGTAACCGACTTCAAAAAAAGATTCAAGGAAATTATTGACAAACAAAAAAGGCTTTTGACTATTATCAATACACCTGCACATAATCCTACAGGTTATAGTATATCAGATAAAGAATGGGAAGATATTATTGGATTTCTCAAAGAGGAGGCCAAGGATCTTGAAAAGAGAATAATTGTCTTAGTGGATGCTGCCTACATAGATTTTGCAGGCGTATCCGATGAGAGAAGAGAGTTCTTAAAAAAATTCTCAGATCTACCTGAAAACATTTTTATAATAGCAGCTTTCAGCGCATCAAAAGGCTTTACAATGTACGGTCTCAGAAATGGCGCTGCAATAGGGATTTCATCATCTAAAGAAATTGTGGATGAGTTTTACTCTGCTTGCTTGCACTCGGGAAGAGCCACTTGGTCAAATGGAACCCGAGGTGCGATGCTGACCGTAGCTGATATTATTGAGGATGAGGATAAATATGAAAGATATATAGAAGAGAAAACATTTAACAATAATATGTTGAGAAGAAGAGCTAATGCTTTTGTAAAACGAGCTGATGAAATAGAATTGAAGATGGTGCCTTACA
>JAHRFV010000259.1 GCA_019084435.1 Dethiosulfatibacter sp. | reverse complement strand
TCATCACATGCCTCAAGGATTGTTTTGATTTGCATTTCAGTTTTATTCAAATACTACCTCCTGAATCTTATTTGTATTTTTCAACCATTCAATGGCTTCAATTGTATTTTTGTTTATTGAAACATTCTTTTCCTTCAAAAATCCCAGTGTCTGTTCTAGTGACGCCAACAAAGCGCCATCCAAGTCCACCAGTGACATCTCTCTTATGAGCCCGACACCCTCATATACCCTGTCAGGTTCTATGGCATCAGCTAAATATATGATTTTCTCAATGTCAGTCATGTTTTTTCTTCCAGTTGTGTGAAACCTGATAGCATTAAGAATCTCACTGTCTTCTATTCCAAACTCTTCTGAAGCGATATATCTGCCTAGAATGGAATGCTGAAGATTCAAATTGTTAGATGTGCCGTTATCAAGTATTATACCATAATGCTTCATCTTATTTAATACCTCATTGTCATCTTTCAATCTTCCACAATCATGTAAAAGTGCGGCTATTAGTGTTTTTTTCAAAGAGACGTTGTATTTACGTGATAATGACATAGCTGTATCCATTACTCTAATGGAGTGGTTTAATCTCTTGGTGCCTATGGAACTGATCAGCTTGTTCTTAATATCATTTTCGTTCATCATTCACACTTCTGTATAGTTTGTTTTTAAGTATATACTGCTCCACTGTTTCCGGCAGAAGATACTTAATCGGCTTTCCTGAAGCTATCCTGTTTCTGATATCAGTAGAGGATATTTGTAGCTGGGGAGCATTAACTGCGTATATCTCACCATTATATTTATCAGCTAGATCTCTCAATTTTACATCCAGGTTCTCAATAATATAACCAGGTCTGTTGACAGCGATAAATTTAAAGATTTTGAGCATCGCTTCAGGATCCTTCCAGGTAGCCAGATCCAATACCGCATCGGTTCCTGTTATGAAATAAAACTTGCTGTCCGGATCACTGTCATAAAAATGCTGTAGTGTATCTATGGTATATGAGATTTCATCTTTTCTTATTTCAAAATCAGATACATCAAAGAATGGATGAGTCATGGTAGCGAACTGTGTCATCATATATCGGTGATACGAGCTTGTCAACCCCTTAATTGATTTATGTGGCGGTGTACCTGTTGGCACAAAAACAATCCTGTCCAAATCGAACAAATTCAACACTTCATTGGCAATCACCAGGTGTCCATAATGTATCGGGTCAAAGGTACCTCCCATAATTCCGTATTTTTTCAATTTTATATATCCTCCCATTGTGATAAGATATATTATACCTTATGAACATGTTTAATTCAAACATTAAGACTCTTCATTGCAACTCATTATTACAACTCACTCTTAATATGCTATAATAATCAAGAAAAATAATACATAATAGAGGTTTAAAATTGAAAAATATATCAATCATCGGATCTACGGGATCTATAGGTACTCAAACTTTAAATATAGTCAGACTCAATCCAGATAAGCTCAAGGTACTTGCTATCAGTGGCAACTCAAACATAGACCTGCTTGAAAAACAAATCCTAGAATTTAGTCCGAAGATTTGCGCTGTTATGAACGCTGAAAACGCAGAAAGACTCAAATCTAGAGTAGCCTCAAGTACCAAAATAGTCTCCGGTATGCAGGGATTACTGGAATCGGTATGTCTACAAGATGTTGACATTGTAGTCACCGCAATATCAGGCATGATTGGTCTACAGCCAACACTAGAAGCTATTAAGCATAAAAAGAACATTGCTCTTGCCAACAAGGAGACTTTAGTTGCAGGTGGTCGTTTGGTGATAGATATGGCTAAGAGACACAATGTCTCTATTTTACCGGTAGATAGTGAACATAGTGCTATCTTCCAAGCGATGCAAGGCAATAAGGCCACTGCTGTCAAAAAAATTATATTGACCGCTTCTGGTGGTCCTTTCAGAGGTAAAACAAGAAAAGACCTACGTCAGGTCTCTCGCAAGGAGGTTTTAACCCACCCAAATTGGTCTATGGGAGAAAAAATAACCGTTGACTCTGCCACATTGATGAATAAAGGACTTGAAGCTATCGAGGCAAAATGGCTGTTTGATGTGTCAATGAATCAGATAGAGGTCGTCGTGCACCCTCAGAGTATAGTACACTCCGCTGTTGAATTTATAGATCATTCTGTTGTAGCTCAAATGGGTTATCCAGATATGACATTACCAATACAATACGCCCTATTTTATCCAGAAAGAATATCAAATCATAATCCCAGCCTTGATTTGACAGCTATAGGAAGTCTAACCTTTGAGAAACCGGATTGGGAGACATTCCCATGCTTAGGACTGGCTTATGAAGCAATGTCAATCGGGAAATCAATGCCTGTTGTCTTAAATAGAGCTAATGAATTAGCAGTTGACCTTTATCTGAAAAGTCAACTCAGTTTCCATGAGATACCTGAACTAATCAGTGAAATTATGGCAAAACATTCAGCCGTCGATATTCGATCTCTTGAAGATATAATAGCTGTCTCTGAATGGACTGAAGAAAACGCTAGAAGCATTTGAACAACTCACCTAAATTCATGGCTTCGAAAACATTATCCTTTTTCTTCATCTCAGCAATGATTCGGTCTGCCTCACCACGAACGTGGTCTCGATTGACGCCATGAAGTATGATGATTTTTTTGTCATTTATTCTCTCAATGCTTTTGAGATTGACCAGATTGTTGTGACCGAAAGGCACATCTGTCATCAAAATAATATCAGCCTCTTTTATTCTGGTTTCATTTTCTCTAATAGTGTCTGCAGTGAAGTCACTGAAAGGACTTTCAATAACACAGTCTATATCGAGACTCCTACAAATAGCCAAGTCTGAATCGCCATCCGCTAAAATACCACAGCTCAAATCATACCCCATTGCATAGAGTTTTTCTATTATATACTCGCCCGTACCACCACCTGATACCACATGTATCCTTTGATTTTTTCGTGGTTCCTTATTCTTGACTCTTAGTGGCACAATCTCGCTGCAATTTAGAACCTTATTTTCTCTAATAATCATCTCCATCTTATATGCTTTGGATAGAATTTCTTCTTTCATGACATTTTCTGGGGTATCAAATATTTCCATTTTACCATCTATCATCAACAAAATCCTATCACTGAAGCGTGATGCCATATTGAGGTCATGCATGATTGACAATACAGTAATACCTTTTAGCCTGTTCATTTCATAAATCAGCTCAATAATTTCCAATTGGTTATGTATATCCAGATTAGAGGTGAACTCATCCAAATATAGTATCTCGGGTTCTTGTGTTAATGCCCGAGCTGTAATGACTCTCTGCTTTTCACCACCGCTAAGGCTATTGTAAAAACGGTCTTTGTATTCATAGGTATTGGTTTGTTGCATTGCTTTGATGATAATGTTACTGTCTGCTTTATCTATGCTTTGATTTTTTTTAAGATAAGGGTTTCTTCCCATCTTCACTATGTCATGTACCTTGAAATTGAATGGAAGGCTGTATTCTTGTGGGACAACACCAATTATTCTTGCCTTTTCCTTCATCCCATAATCTTTGATGCTCTTGCCCTTCAACCTGACTTCCCCATCAAACTTTAGATTGTTTGAAAGACATCTCATCAAACTGGTCTTCCCAGCTCCGTTTGGACCGATTATGCTTATGAACTCTCCCTTATTTATTGTGAAAGAAAGATTGTCAACAATATTCTTGTCGTTTATCTTAAATGAAAGGTCTTTGACTTCAATCAACTTATCCAATCAAAACACCTCCCTTTTCTTCTTGTAAAGTAAAAATATAAAGAATGGTCCCCCTAGAATTGCTGTAACAATACCAACAGGGATTTCTTGGGTGATGATACTCCGTGCAAGAGTATCGCAAAACATCAGTAGAATTCCACCGGCATTGAAAGAAACCGGTAGTAAAATCTTATGTCTAGGACCAGTGAATATTCTGACTGCATGCGGCACTATAAGACCAACAAATCCAATAATGCCCGAAATGGCTACAGCCGCACCAGTTATAATGGATGTGGTAAACAGTATTGTTTTCTTCAGACGCTCTGAATTGACAGCAAGATTATTTGCATTTTCATCTCCCAAAAGGATCAAGTCCATATCTCTAGATAGATATAGCAATACTGCAAGAGCAGCAAGACTGTATGGT
>JAHRFV010000285.1 GCA_019084435.1 Dethiosulfatibacter sp. | reverse complement strand
GCAACCACAGTGCCGGATGCACATGATCCGACAAAAACCCATGCTCCAATGATGACTACAGCCGACCTTGCTTTGAGAATGGATCCTATTTATCGACCGATAGCGAAAGCATCTTCTAGCTTCTCAGGATTCTGTTGAAAATGTTTTGCTATCGGTCGATAAATAGGATCCATTCTCAAAGCAAGGTCGGCTGTAGTCATCATTGGAGCATGGGTTTTTGTCGGATCATGTGCATCCGGCACTGTGGTTGCAGCAGCAGGATCAGTTGGCGTCCATTGCCAAGCTCCCGCAGGACTTTTAACAAGATCCCAATCATAATTAAATAGTGTGTCTAAATAGCTATTGTCCCATTTAACTGGTGTTGGCGTCCAGGCTCCTTCGACACCGCTTGAGATTGTATCCCCACCAACACCGCTTCCCATGCTATTCTTCCAACCAAGTCCCTGTTCCTCTATGCTTGCGGCCTCAGGCTCTGGGCCTACATGCGTTGGACTACCAGCGCCATGGCATTTCCCGAAGGTATGACCTCCTGCAATCAATGCAACAGTCTCCTCATCGTTCATTGCCATCCGAGCAAAAGTCTCGCGTATATCTTTGCCAGAAGCAATTGCACTAGGCTCACCGTTTGGCCCTTCCGGATTGACATAAATTAGACCCATCTGAACTGCAGCTAATGGATTTTCGAGTTCACGATCGCCTGAATAACGCTTGTCACCAAGCCATTCGCTCTCTTCACCCCAATAAACATCCTCTTCAGGCTCCCATATGTCCTCACGACCACCTGAAAATCCAAAGGTCTTAAACCCCATAGATTCCAATGCGCAATTTCCGGTAAGAATCATAAGGTCCGCCCAAGAAATCTTTTTGCCATATTTCTGCTTGATTGGCCATAGCAACCTACGAGCCTTATCTAGATTTACATTGTCCGGCCAGCTATTGAGAGGTGCAAATCGTTGATTGCCTGCCCCTGCGCCACCCCGACCATCTCCCATTCGATAAGTGCCTGCACTGTGCCATGCCATACGAATGAAAAGTGGTCCATAATGACCGTAGTCTGCGGGCCACCAATCCTGTGAGTCTGTCATCAAAGCATATAAGTCTTGCTTTAATGCATCTAGGTCAAGTTTCTTGAATTCTTCAGCGTAGTTGAACTCTTCCCCCATGGGATTTCTCGTCACAGGGTTCTGATGAAGTATCTTTAAATTCAACTGATTTGGCCACCAATCACGATTCGTTGTGCCACCTCCTGCAATCTTATGCTTAGTCATACCTGTCACTGGACATTTTTTTTCTTCGCTCATAAAATCCTCCTTAGATTATTTTATACTTGTAAACTGTTGATAATATATATTAAATATTATAGCATGAATTGTTTATTTTACACAACTGATTTAAAGATATATTTGTAATCTTTACATATTTATACTTTGTATGATGCGAAACAATTAATAAAGTTTATTGGTTTCATTTTCCAAATCTTTCACATCATTGCAAAATATTTGATATAATTATTCATATACAGTGGCATTTATCATCTAAAGAACAAATTATCATTTTGAAAAATGATGAAATATGATATACTATAGAATGTTTTAGGAGGTGTCATGTGGAGAAACGATATGAAAGAAACTATAGTACAATCAGCGAAGAGGATATGACCGTGCTAAAAAACAGCAACGTTTTGGTTGTTGGATGTGGTGGACTAGGTGGTTATATCATAGAGATGTTGACCCGTCTAGGTCTTGGTCATATTACCGTTGTCGATGGGGATGTCTTCGATGAGTCCAATCTTAACAGACAACTCTATTCAACCATGGATAACCTCGGAATGAGTAAGGCAGAGGTGGTTAAAGAAAGAGTACATCTAGTCAATCCAGATACAGAACTTATTGCAATACCATACGTACTGACACCTGAAAATATAGATTCTATCATGCAAGGTCATAGTCTTGTGATTGATGCTGTTGACAATATTGAAACCCGTTTGCTTTTAGAGTCGAAATGCAGTAAGCATGATCTACCACTGATTCATGGCGCTATCGCAGGATGGTACTTCCAGTTAAGTGTCATTATGCCTGGTGACAATCTGCTCTCTAAAATATATGGCTCAAGTACAGAAAAAGGAATTGAGAGCATCCTGGGCAATCCATCTTTTACGCCTGCAGCTGCAGCTTCTTTTCAGGTAGCTGAGTGTATCAAGGTTCTGTTGAAGAAGGAGCTGCCTCTCAGAGGTAAATTGCTTTACATCGATTTATTAAATAACAGTTTTGACATACTGGAAATATAGAGGAGATATAATATATGAAAAATAATCTGAACCCAGCAAAGGGTATGAGAGACTTCCTGCCTAAAGAACAAGCAGTAAGGGATTACGTTGAGAGAACAATCATAGATGTTTACAAGGTTTCTGGCTTTGAGCTGATTGAGACACCTGTTGTAGAGAATATTGAAAATCTTTTGGGCAGTCAGGGTGGCGACAACCTAAAACTGATCTACAAGATATTGAAGCGAGGCAATAAGCTTGACCTAAACAAGAAGGATCTGACAGAAGATGAGATTGTTGAGTTGGGATTAAGATATGACCTTACCATTCCTTTGAGCCGTTTTTATTGCAATAATAGGCACAATCTACCGGCAGTAGTGAAGGCTATCCAGGTCGGCAACGTTTTTCGAGCTGAGAGGGCACAAAAAGGACGTTATAGAAGCTTTAAGCAATGTGATATAGACATCATTGGTGACGAGTCAAGCAATGCTGAAATAGAGCTTTTAACTGCTTCGGCAAAAGCCTTGAATGCTCTAAATGTCAATAACTTTCAGATTAAAATCAATGACCGCAGGATTTTGAGATCAGTCATTCTGAACTGTGGGTTTGACGATGATTCATTTGATAATGTTTGTGTAATTCTTGACAAGTTGGATAAAATTGGTGTCCAAGGAGTTGAGAAAGAGTTGGTTGCAAAAGATTACAACAGAGAGAGCATAAGTAGTATAATAGAGGCGACTAAGAATCTAAATTCTGGTGATCTGTCTATTCTGGCAGATTATGGTGTTGCCAAAGATGTTCTGAAGAACATGGAATATATCATAAGCAACGTCAGAAAAATGGCTATGGATAAATATAATATCGTCTATGATTTTACTCTGGTGAGAGGTATGGGCTACTACACAGGCCCTATATTTGAGATGGTCTATAAGGATCTTGGTTACTCAATTGCCGGTGGTGGCAGATATGATAAGATGATTGGTCAGTTTATAGGTCAGGATATCCCTGCTGTCGGTTTTTCCATTGGTTTTGAAAGACTGGTCAACAAGCTTTTTGACGACAATTTCACAGTTCCAGATATCAACAAGCTAGCAATGTTTTATGAAGATAATGATGATTTTACAGAAGTCCTAAAATTTGCAGATAGTTTGAGAGCTGAGGGTTATTTGGTGACAATTAATCTCAAGCCCAAAAAACTCAATAAAGTGCTGGAACAATTATCTAAGAGTGGCTTTACAAAGTTTTGTATTTATGAAAAAGAGAACTGCAATATCAAAGAATTGAACTGATTCAATCAATGGTGAAAATATGAAAAAAATAGTGATTCTGATTCTACTAGTTTTAGTAATGACTGCCTGTACAACGCCTATTGTTCAGGAAATAGAAAAATCCGCATCGGTACAAACCACTTTGGCTGTAGAGAATACTTATAGCCGTATTTTGAAGCACGTAGGTGTTGTTCAAACCGATCAAATAAAAAAATATTCCTTCAAAACCAGTGGTTATTTGCAGTCTTTAAATGTTGCTGTTTCAGACAAGGTCGCTCCAGGAGATACGCTGGCATCTGTAGACACAACCGATATAGGATTTCAGATGGCTGCTGCTAAGAATCAGATGGATGCTGCCTATGCTCAATATCAAAAGGCTTTGAAGGGAGCCAGTCTTGAAGAAATCAATGCCGCATCCTTAAATGTTGAGAAAGCAAAATCCGTATTTGATTATCAGGAGAAAAACTATAACGACATGATTTCATTGCATAAAGAAGGCGTCATATCATCGTCGACTCTTGAAGAGGCAGCGCTAGCTCTATCTATTTCTGAGAAAGATTATCAGCAGTCTCTTGAAATGCTTTCACAGGCTGAACAAGGCGCTGGTAGTGAAGATGAACAAATGGCTTTGTCTCAGTATATGGCTGCCAAAAATGGATATGAGGCCTACAGATCACTTGTAGAAGATACAGTCATATTCAGCGATGTTTTTGGAACAGTCATCAGCGTTCTATACGAAGAGTCTGAGTTAGTGCCTCAAGGTTATCCGGTGGTGGTTGTGGCCAGCAATAAATTAAGTATAGAAACAGGCGTTACCCTTAAGGACATGGCTGAAATAAAACTGAACACCCCAACAATCGTAAAGGTAAATGATGTTAGTTATGATGGTAGAATAAATGCAATCAGTCCAGTCCCGGATCAGAACCAGCTTACTTACAATATCTCGGTAGAAATCGATGGCGTATCAGAAGGCGTTATGATTGGTTCTATTGCCTACATTGATTTTATAGTTGGTGAGAGTACTGGTATTTGGCTTGATATCACAAATGTTTCCAATGACGGTGAGGATTTTGTGTATGTAGTGGAAAATGAAAGAGTAGTCAGAAAAAACATCAAAATATTAGCAATTTATGAAAATAAAATTTTAGCTGAGGGATTAGACCTCAATGATGAGATCATTATCAAGGGTCTCGATAATATAAGGGTTGGCTATAAAGTGACAGTTGTGGAATAGGTGTCTGGAATGAGTAGATTAATACGCTTTTCTGTAAAAAATAGAAAGATTACCATTATACTTGCCGTTATCTTGATGATATCAGGCATTATTTCCTATTTTAACATCCCCAGGCAAGAAAATCCTGATGTCACAAGCCCCTCGGCATTAATCACTACAATCTGGCCAGGCGCTTCAGCTGAAGAGATTGAAGAGCTGATTACAAAAAAAATCGAGGTTGAGGCTTCTTTGCTGGAGGGTATCGAAAACATAAAATCAATTTCTGCTAATAACGCCTCAGTGGTTGTAGTGACAATAAACTACTCAGTTGATAAAGACGAGCAGTGGAGTAACTTAGATAAACTCATAGGTAATTTGGTATCTGATCTCCCTGATGGTGCGTTTACACCTGTAATTGACACGGAGAGCATGGTAGAAACATCCGGAATGATCATCTCTATCCATAGTGATGCGTATGACTACGAAGCCCTCAGCTACTTTTCTTCCATTATTAGAAATGAACTGTTGAATATAAATGGCATCAAAAAAGTCAATCTTGATGGAGATCTCCAGAAGAGAATAAGGATAAATGTTTTACTAGAAGAGCTAAATAAAACTTCACTTTCTATGGAGGATCTCTATAATCTTATCCTGATACAGAATATTGAAATTCCTTCAGGATCAGTCTATACGGATTCCGGTAGAATTAGTGTAAGCATTCCAGGAGCGTTTAAAAGCATTCAAGACATT
>JAHRFV010000198.1 GCA_019084435.1 Dethiosulfatibacter sp. | reverse complement strand
TCTTGTCAGACCCAACTTACACAGGATCACTGAATTTAACATCGTCTCTGATCTTGATATTGTAGGTTGTGATATCAGCGGTCTCATCATAATCAACTTTTATATTGGCTACACCATCATAAAAATAATCTACGCCATTATAATTATGTGTCTCACCCTCAATGGCATTGTAGATAATCCCCCCGGTTCTGTCTGTTGTTAACATATTAACTTGTGTCAGCAACTGTGCATCCTGGTCATAAGCTGTCGATGCAAAAAACGGACTGAACTTCTGGCTGAATGCTGCATAACCGACAACCAGCGGTGTGTTGTTGACCGGCTCAACCGGTGCAGTTGTTGTTTCTGTTGGTGCTGCGGTGGTCGGTTGCTCATTTGGTTGACATCCCATAACTGTCGACGCCATAAGAACAATCACCAGCACAAATACAAGTAATTTTTTCATAGTTTCCCTCCCATGATATATTTGTGTGTATCCTTTGAAATACCATTCATATAGAGCCCTAGAACATCTCATAATGATTGATAGTTAATTATATTACTGGATTGGATTAATTACAATATCTATGACGATTTCTTCACATTTAACAGAATTCTAATAATTCATTAATGCTTCTTTTAGTTTACTAATATATAGTCATCATATAAAATATTATAGAGGTGAATTAACATGAATAGAAAAAAAGGCATCTTGCTTTTAGCCATAGTGTTGGCAACAAGTTTTATCATGACAGGCTGTATGTGGTCTTCCAATCCATTATCCTTTAGAAACTGGTCCTTTAATCCTTTTAGGTTTCTGACCAGCAGGACGCATATTATCAATGAAACTGAAACCTTCTCCATAGACGGAATCAACGACCTAGTGGTGGATGTTTTAGTCAAAGAACTGCGAATCGTAGAGACCAATGACAGCCAGGCAACTGTCGATCTCCAGGGATCGATGAACGCTAACTTCAGCCCTGAACTGATTGTTGAGAAATCAGGAAAAAATATAACCATTCGATCACACAAAAAGACACTGTCCAGTACCAATGTCTATAAAAATGAGTTGATCATGACGGTCAGTATTCCAGCAGGGTATGACCAGAATCTTAGTGCCTCAACAGTATCCGGGGTTATAAACATGAATGGTTTTAACTTGAACAATCTTGAGTTGTCAAACGTCTCCGGGGCCATAAATTTCGACAAATCAGCTGCCAATGACACCAAAATATCAACTGTTTCAGGGGCTCTGACAGCCAATAACATCAAGAGTGACCGCTTTGAAATCACAACTGTTTCCGGCAAGATATCTCTTGGGGACATCTCATCAGACGCCATTACAGCCAAGAGCGTATCAGGTGCTATCGATGTATTTGGTGAAATAAACAGCATTACAGCAAAATCAACCTCAGGGAAAGTCACTGCCAGTATTGATCACTTGAATGGCAATATAGATATCACTACGATATCTGGTGCTGTAGAGTTGGATATTCCTGAAAACTCAGACTATCGGTTGAATTTCAGCACGGTAACAGGCGGCTTCGAACCTGGTAGCGGTCTAGTGATTGAGCAGATCAAGAATAATGATGTGACAGCTGTAAAAGGCAATGGAACCAATTCGGTCAAGGTGTCCACCACCTCCGGCAAACTGACAATCAGATAAAGTAATTTAGTTCGCTTAATCACCCCAGACACTGGTAAATGAAAACCCAGTGTCTTTTTATTTCA
Organism: Dethiosulfatibacter sp.; assembly: GCA_019084435.1. The sequence continues at coordinate 35,392 of JAHRFV010000198.1, read as the reverse complement.
GACAAAACCTATCAAACGGAACATATTTTTATGAAAAACGTCCAATATAATGATACAATCAGTTGTAATGATGTGTATCAATAGCGTTTATTATCGAAAATATTAAATACAATAAATGGAAGGTGATTATTTTGAAAAAAAGAATTTTAGCGGTTTTACTGTGCTTGACACTTTTTGTCACTGCATGCTCTCCCGGAAATAAAACACCTGATCCCACAACTGATCCCCTTAGCGGTTTGGGAGAATGGGATTTCAGCGTTGCTCCGTTAAAATCAGGTGGTGCAGGTATCAATGTAGACACCGGATTTAAGGTGCTGTCTAAAAATGAAGTGACTGAGGATTATATCAAGACGAGCGTCAAGATATACCCTGAAACAGCCTTTGAAGTGACAGAATCTACAAGCAATGAATTTATACTGGTGCCGAAACAGCCACTCAATGACAATACGGTTTATCGTGTTGAGTTGACTGACCCTGAAAACGACTATAACTATAAATGGGCCTTTCAAACTCAAAAGGACCTGAAAATCATCGGCAGTATTCCAGGAAGAATGTCAACTTATGTTCCAATCAACACCGGTATTGAGGTGATTTTTACACATAAAAATATTGAAAACTTCTCTGAGGTCTTCTCGATTGAGCCTGCTGTAGAGGGAACATTCACATCCAACGGTTATTCCATGATTTTTGTTCCTGACAAGCTTGAGAGAAACACAACCTACCAGGTGACGGTAAAAGCCGGCGCTAAAGTAATAGACAGCGACTTGGTTTTGTCTGAAGACTATGTTTTCTCTTTCACTACCGAGTCATCAGGAGAGGAACAACTGATTAGTATCAACAACTTGATCAATACGTTTACCACAGCTCAGACCCACTTCATTTCTGCCTATGTCAATCGCAATGCGACTGAATATGAATATGATGTAGCGGTTTATGCTTTTGACAGCTCCGATAGCTTTCTATCTGATATCAAACAATATGACAAGGCATTCGCTTACTTGAAAATGTATGAAAATATTGCAAGCGACGTCCCTGCATATCTTAATCTTGTAGAATCGTTTAAATCTATCCCTGTGGAAGTAGCCTACGGCTATGTCAATTTCCACTCCTTTGAAATGCCAAAGCAACTGGATCCAGGCTATTACCTAGTCAGGATATCCTATGACAATAAAGACTACTTCTCATACATCCAGGTCAACGACATGATGGTTTATGACAGCCAGTTTGAAGACAACCATTTTCTATGGCTTTTAAGTAGCAAGGATCACAATCCTATCAGCAATGCAAAGATTACCATCAATGATCAGTTTACCGGCACATCCAAACAGGATGGCACAGCAACAATCAGCTATACAAATGATCCTGAAAGCTATACAACCTATGCCAAAATAGAGGCTGCAGGGTTTAATGACTTTGTTATGAGGAGTGTCAGAAGATTTGACCCTTATTACAGGGTTTATGATACTTCGCTTCGTGTGCCTCAGTTTTCCGAGACATCCAATGACTATTTCAAGTATGTTTTCAGTGACAGAAGTACCTATCTGCCTACTGATACCATCAATCTTTATGGCTATGTGAAACCAAAACTTAAAAGCACAGGGCAGTACAAGTTAAGCTTCTATTCCATGGTTAACGGTATATATCTGATCGAAAGTAAAGGCATAACCACCACCAATACAGGTACATTGACCGAAAGCTTTAGCTGGAAAGACCTGTCGCCTGGCTGGTACTCTATTCTGTTGGAAGATGGCGACGATCTAGTTTTGAGACATGAGTTCTACATCAATGAGTACACCAAGCCCGTCTATAAGGTAGAGGGTGATTTTGACAAGGAGTTTATCTCTGCAGGCGAATCAATCAACTATACCATCAAGTCGAGTTTCTTTGAAGGTGGAGCAGTACCGGATATGCCATTTGTCTACTATATGTATCTAGGCAATCCGATAGAGGGCAGACTGACCACCGATGTTAACGGCGAGGCAGGCGTAACCCTGACACCAACTTATGTCATTGACAATTGGAGACCGATAGCAGTCAGCATCGAGGCCTATAACCGAGATGCGGAGAATTACCCAATAACAGATTATGCCAGCTTTGTATTCCTACCAAAGGATAAAATGGTGGAGCTTGAGTATGACAGAGATTCCGACGTTCCACAAGTAACCATCAAAGGCCATGGGCTGGATTCTGACAAATACAAAACCGACTTTGACTTCAGCTATGAAGAACTCAGAGGAGCTCCTCTCAATGTGACAGCCAGTGTTACAGTCACCTCATCCTGGTATGAGAGTAGAGAGACCGGACAGGTCTATGACTATATCAATAAGGTAAACCGAAAGACCTATGAATCCATCTTCAAGAGTGAAGTGGTTGAAAAAAGAGATGTTCAGCTAGTTAATGGCACTTATGTGCTTCAAATGCCATATTCCAAGGATTCCGAAAAAAACTATGAAGTGGTAGTCACAATCAGCGACGGAAAAGGCGGACAGATTTTGGAAAGAACGTCTTTCAGTTATCAGAGGAAAACAATCTCGGATCCTTTTGCCACTTACTACTCCATTCAAACAGTAGACAACAAATATAGTTACAAAGTCAACGAAACCGTCAATTACTTCTTGGATAACGATGGACAGGTTGAAGAATCAGACGGCGACAAGATGATGGTTATGTACCTACAGGATGGTCTACTGAAGTATGAAATAAAAGAAACGCTGTCTGGAAGCTTTGCATTCCTTGAGCAACATATCCCGAATATTCTGATCCAGGCAATCTATGCAAAGGATGGGTCCATGTTTAAGACCGCTTATCCTGCTTACATAAACTATGACTACAGTGAAAGAGAAATAGATATCACAGTATCAGCCAATAAAATCGATTACGGTCCTGGTGATGAGGTAACTCTGAACATCAAGACTACCGACGCTGACGGCAAACCATACCCAGCTGACATCAACCTGAGTATTGTGGATGAGGCTTACTTCAGTCTATACTCACAGACCGCAGATATGCTGGCAAATATATATATGAGTGTGTACAGTACAGGCATCATTAGCGAGTATGTGTCTACTGAGAACAGCGGTGGTTTCTTCAGATTTGGAGAGGGGGCTGAAAAGGGTGGCGATGCAGCTGATTATTATGTCAGAAGCGAATTCAGAGACACCGCGACATTTATGACCCTAACTACCAACGCTAGCGGTGAAGGAACTATAACCTTCAGGCTTCCTGACAATCTCACATCATGGAGAATCACCTACCAGGGAGTTAATGACAAGATGGAGGCAAGTACAGGCTGGATCAACATCAATGCCAAATTGCCGTTCCACATTTCAACTATTTTGAGTAAATACTTTATTACAGGTGACAATCCTTCTATCAGCCTGAGAGTATTTGGTGAAGAGGCCGTGAAGGGTAAGGCTGTTGACTATAGAGTGGTACTGGAGCAAAAAGGATCCGATACTACCAAGGAAATTCAAAAGGATAGCGTAATAGGCCAATACACTAATATTTCACTTGGGGCTCTTGAAGAGGGAGAATATGTGATTACCTCCTATGCAACAGATGGCGAGTTCACAGATGCCATACAACAATCCTTTGTGGTTGTGGATTCTACCGTATCTTTCAATAACAAAAAATATTACGACATCACTACAGGCACTCGATTCGACAATGTTCTCTCCAATGCGGAGGTTACATTCTTTAACGAGAGCGAGTCCAACTTCTATAACAGTTTGCTGAGTTTGAGATTTGCATCAGGTGTCAGAATCGACCAACTGATTGCAGGAATGGAAGCAAGGCGTTTTATAAAGGAAAATTTTGAGCCAGAACTTGAGCTCTGGGATGATGCAATTACCAGATATCAAAACTATGATGGCGGTATCAAGCTTCTACCGTACGGAGACAGTGACACATTCATCAGTATGAGAGTTGCATTGTTGAATTACGACTACTTCAGTCAGGAATCTCTCAAAACGTATTTCTACAACATCGTAAACAACAGTGACTCAGATCTTAACAGCGTGGTGTATGCCTACACCGGACTGTCACTGTTTAAAGAACCGGTGCTACTGGATATGTACGAGATTCTTGAGATGGAAGGCTTGACCGATACCAATAGAATAGCTTTAGCCTTGGGTCTCGAATCTTTAGGCGACAAGACAAAGGCAACTGAAATCTTCAAGGATGTCTTGAGTAGAACCGTCAATACAGGTACGACAACATCGGTATCCATCAGTGAATCAGATGGCGAAAACCATGTGGCTGCAGGATTATTGGCTACATTGGCTGCTAAGCTTGGTGATTTCGCCAATGGAGACGTGTTATTCGATTATGTTTACGAAGTGCCGTCAATCTATGAGATTGCTTATATCGAGCAGCTGTCCTATATGAAAAACAGAAACATCATGGATAGTGAAGAGATTAAGGCCTTGTCTGGCAAAGTAACAGTTGAATATGATGGCAAGGAAGAAACCTTTGATATATTTGGGTTTGAAACTAAAACCCTCACTGTATCAAAAGAAGACTTGAGGAACATGACCATAAAAGGTACAGTCAGTGACATCGGGGCGTATGTATATGCTTTGAGTGGTGTTGAGGACCTGGGTGTAAACAGGGTCGATGAGTACAGCTTGTCAAAACAATACAGTGTCGACGGTCAGAATCAAACGACATTCAACCAATCCGACCTAATCAAGGTGACCATCACACCAACAGTATCCGCCGATAAATCATTCAGTTACCAGATTACAGACTTCATACCGGCAGGATTTAGGTTTATAAAGGTTGACAGCAACTCAGGATGGTACGAACAGCAAGAGCAGAAGCTGGTCTTCTACTATTGGAATTCAGAAAGCAACAAGACCATCTCCTACTACATGCAGGCGGTGATGCCAGGTACTTACACAGCAGACCATGTTGTCATGACAAAGGTAGGCCATGTGGGGCTGAACTACACAGGCCAGGAAGTGCTGAACGTCAATGATTGAAATACTAAGGGTGGCGAAACGCCACCCTTTAGTCTTGTGATTTTCTATATGGAGTTATAAGTAATTTAATATTGTAGGTTTTAATGATTCTAACAGGTCAGTATTAGTGGTATAATATACCGGATTAAAGATACTCGGAGGCTTAAATGGACTACAGTGGTAAGCGTGATCTGATTCTGAAAGGAAAAATGGCTAGGGTCATTCTGCTTTTATCAGCTCCAATCATGCTGAACAATCTTATACAAACTATATATGACCTGACAGATACCTATTGGGTTAGCAAAATCGGCAGTACACAGGTTGCAGCGATTACGCTGATCTGGCCGATTATATTCTTGATGATATCCCTGGGCATGGGTGTCGGCATCGGCGGAACCGCTCTGATATCCCAATATGTGGGAGCCGGTCAGCCAGCAAAGGCGAGAGACATAGCGGGACAGATCATCACTTTCTCATTCCTTTCATCTTTGGTTATAGGCTTTTTCGGTGCACTGCTTTCTACCAAAATCGTCAGCAGCATGGGTGGTACCGGTGAATTGCTCCGCGAATCATCCAATTACCTGAGAATCATCTTCGTGGGCATGCCTGCCATGTTCTTGTTTTTTGCCTACTCAGCTATTCAGCAGGGACAGGGCGATACCATAACACCAATGAAGTTTGGTGCTTTATCCGTCACTCTCAACATCATATTGGATCCGATTTTCATATTTACCTTCGATTTAGGAATCAGTGGTGCTGCTTATGCAACAGTTATAGCCAGAGGCATTTTCGCGATCATCGCCGTTACCAGACTATTCAAATACTCAGAGGGTATCCACCTTAACAGAAGCCATCTCGGTTTGAACAAGCCTGTCCTGAAGAATCTGCTAAGGATTGCTTTGCCATCATCAGTGGGCCGGTCTACAGAGGCTTTTGGATTTGTTATCCTGACGGTGTTCATCATGTCCTTTGGTGAGAATACCATGGCTGCTTTCGGTATTGGTAACCGGATCAACTCACTCATTCTTATGCCCGCCATGGGAATTAGCGTTGCTCTCATAACCATTATCGGTCAGAATCTGGGTGCTAACAACATTGAAAGGGCAAAACAGGCTATAAAAACAAGTGCTTTACTGACAACTGTCTTTTTAGTAATCGGCGGGTTGCTGATTTTTTCATCAGCTAATACAATTGTCGGTATTTTCACATCAGATATCGATGTGCTTACTCAAGGAGCGTTTTATCTAAGAGCCATTACGCTATCGCTCCCCTTTATGGGATTTTTTGTGATATTTGTTGGTACCTTCCAGGGATCCGGACATACGGTATCCGCTATGATGATGATGTCTGGAAGACTGTGGGCTCTGAGGATACCGATGATTCTTATCTTCAAGAACTATACCAACCTTGCGGAAAAATCCGTGTGGTTTGCCATGGTTCTCAGCAATGCCATCATCTGTCTGGTTGGGCTAATCATATACTCAACTGGGCGCTGGCAAAAACCAATCATTGAAAAGGAGAAAGGTGATTTAACCAGCTTATTATGATTAAAAAATTGATTGCCTTATTAGTAATAGTATTAATAGTTACCGGCTGTGCTGTTTCCGAGGGGCAAAAGCAAAGCGTCAGCACCAATGCTGAGCAATCGGGTTTATATATTCGTCTGTCGGATTTCGATGAAGCTTTGTTTTGGGTTACCCTGAAAGACAATGAGCTGCAATCATATGAGGATGTAAAGGGAATCATCAGCACACACCATACATTGGCATCCGAACTGATACACGATCTGTTCCGTTCAGTACAAGGCAACGACTATGACAACATCGTCATCATAGGTCCAGATCACAACAGCCGAGAAGGGCTCAAAATCATAACGTCCGATGCGGGATGGAGCACACCCTTTGGTACACTTGAGTTGAATGAATCCTATCACGTAAAGCTCCTTCAGCATCCCTTTATGGCAGTCAATAATACAATCATGAAAAACGAGCATTCCAGTGGCGCCATTATACCCTATATCAAATACTATTTCCCCGATACATCCATCAATACCGTAGCGATTCCAGCTACTATGAATCTTAAAGAATCTCAGGAGTTTGGTGAATTTCTCAGTGAAATGATTGATGTTGAGAACACGCTTCTAATCGCTTCATTGGATTTTAGCCATTACCTAAACGTTCCCGAGGCTTATAAAATGGATGAGATAACCCTGAAAGCCATTCAAGAAAAAAACTATCGCGAGATCATGAGATTTACCAACGATAACGTTGACTCTCCACAGACCTTGATAGCTTTCTTAACGTATATTGATGAAATTGGTTGTTCAAAAGGAATCCTGTTGAACCATAAGAACTCGTATGACCTAGTCCCCGCAGATTACAATTCGACCACCAGTTATTTATCTTTCATATTCTCCGATAACTAACAGTTTCCCTATTGATTATTGATTCTGCTTTAAATCGAAGAACGACATATCAAACTGATAGATCATGTCTTTTCTCTCCACAGCTACTTTTGTCTTGTTGCATATTTCCAATACTTGACTGATTTTGGTCAGTAGCTCCTTGGTCGGATTGACAGCTGTAGGATGTCCCACCATTTTGAACATAGATAGGTCTCCAGCTGTATCACCATAGGCATAGGATTGCTGCAAGTCGATGTCGTATTTACTGACAAAATCCATCACTTCCTTCTCTTTATTCGCACTGTCCCACATAGGCACAATCTCACCGGTGAAAAAATCATCCTCGTCCTTAATATACTTGGTTCCGATAAAATCATCAAATCCATGCATCAGCGACATCTGTTCCACAAGTTCCTCCGGCGAACCTGATATTGTAATTATTTTATGCCCGGCTTCCTTATGAAACCGAATGCGGTCACGGGTGAAAGTGTATACTCTACCGCCATTTTTCGTCACAACTTTTTTTGCGATATGTTCTATCTGAGCTTTGTGCAAGCCTTTAACCGCCTCGACGTAGATCTCAGCCATTTTCAGAAGGTAATCATCATAGTTTCCGATTCGCTTGTCCCACATGGTGTATTTTTCCTTAACCTCATTGTACCATCGCTCCTGATCGATTATTTCCGATTTGACCAACATTTTGAAGGTAGCTGTAATTAGACCCTCCCTGTAAAGCGTTCCATCTATATCGAAAAATGCCGCTATGTTTCCCATCAATAACCCTCCTGTCTTTTTTGCTTTTCCATTAAGCTTACTTGTTAGTAATTAATTAAGTCATTATACTCGTTTAGAATCTTGCTGTACTCTAATTCACTATAACCTTTATCTGCTTGTTTTTCAAACAAGTGCTTTGCATAATCATCGATTATTTCAATATTTGATCTTGTAGCCTTATCTCTGGCAAATCTTAAAGACTTTAGCCCTGCTATCACAATCGATACATCAGATTGCCCATAGAACATAATTTGACTATATGTATCATATAACAGAATTTTAAAATCATACGCTTCTGATATTATAAAACCATATTCTTCTTTTTCCTTTAGTATAACATACCCTTTTTCAATATCCGCTAAGTCTCGTAATAGAATACCAATAATCTTTAAGCAATGAATTGCTGTATTGGGATCATTAATGCCTGGTGATAGGGCTTTTACTGCTATCTCAACTATTTTTTGTATTGTAAAACTAAAGTCTTGATTTTGTGTTTTTTTATTTCCTACTGAAATACATTCATTTATCTTGTCTAAAGCATCCTTATCGAATTCATCATGACCTTCATAATAAATTGTCAGGATTCTAGTTTCAGTTGTGATAAACTGACCTACAACTTTTTTAAAGCAAACTATGCAATTAGAGTTCTTAGCAATTCTCTGCAATATTTTATAATCGACCTCTTGAATATAACCATCTGAATGACCAAACACGTCTACATAGTTTTTGTTATCAATAATCTCCTGCATTTTGAATTCTGATATTATCTCTGACTCCTTTATGAAATCACCATATTGTCTAATTTTCTGCAACGCTTCTTTATGAAGCCTTGATATTAAATCATTAGCTTGTATATGATTCGATACGCTTTGGATAAACACTAAAAAATAAACAAGCCCTACTATAACATATATAACTCCGACACTAGCTGCAATTACAACATTTCCTTCTTCACCTACGTTTGTGAACAATAAGGAGGTTATCGCATATATGAAACCACTCAGAAAAACACCAAAAGATTTCATTGTTACTTCATTGTTTAAAAAGTTTTCTACAACGCGCGGAGTAAATTGAGAAGAATACATTGTCAATACTACCATAGTTGTTGAGAAAGTAAAAATAGCGATTGTAATAAAGGCGTTAGCCACTATACCTAAAACAGTTCGAGCTAATGATGATGAGGTATATAACAGATCGTTCAAATAATTAGACATCTCATCCGCATATGCCTTGTCAATCAAGGTTACACCAATCGAGAGTATCAACGCAAATAAACTATAGATCACTGGATATAGCCAAATACTTGTTTTGATCCTATTGATTATTTTTTTCATTTATATGTCCTTCTTTCACTGTTAATTGTAAATCGCTGAATAAAAGACTTTCCTCTATCAAAGCAACGGAGCGAATATCCTCAGCAACAATCGACCTAGCATTCTATACCAAGGTAGACTGATGGCTTGCTCCAATGGTATTTGCTCGCACATCGCCAATGTATCAATAAAATCATCCCTCATGTGAATCACGCTCTCTGTCTTGAACAACCAAACACCACACTCAAAGTGAAGGTATAGGCTTCTATAGTCCATATTGATGGTGCCAACCACTCCATAATCATCATCCACAATAAAATTTTTTGAGTGAATAAATCCCGGAGTATACTCATATATTTTAACACCGCCTTCTAGCAGCTGCCTGTAATAAGAACGCGTTACTGAATGGACATACCATCTGTCGCCATGATTGGGTGTAATAATTCTTACATCCACACCATTTTTAGCTGCTGTAGTCAATGCGTTGATCATTTCATAATCAATGATGAGATAGGGTGTTGTGATGTAAATGCTTTTGCTAGCTTTGCTGATTAGATTCAGATATACGGTTTGTCCTACGGATTCATTATCAAGAGGGCTATCCGCGAAGGGTTGAACAAAACCATCATTCATCACCGAGCTTTCATTTTGCGTATAGTTTCTAAACTGATTGAAATCCTCATCAATACCTCTGAGATAATCCCACATGGACAAGAACATAACCGTAAGATTCCACACAGCCTTTCCTTTGACCATGATAGATGAATCCTTCCAATGTCCGTGTTTTTCAATCTCATTGATATATTCATCAGCTAGATTGATACCGCCTGTAAACCCTGTATGGCCATCTATGACAGCTATTTTTCTGTGGTCTCTTGTGTTTCCCTTCAATGATAATATAGGCTCCAGTGGATTAAATACGCAGCATTGGATACCCATTTCTTCAAGCTGCAGATAGTAGTCTCTTGGCAATGTGAAAATACATCCCACATCGTCGTAAATTATTCTTACCTCCACACCTTCAGCCACTTTTAATTTCAAAATATTCAATATGCTATTCCACATCTTGCCTTCTTCTATGATGTAATACTCCAAAAATATAAAATGTTGTGCTTTTTCCAATTCTTCTTTAAGTCTCTGAAACTTTATTTCTCCGATATGAAGGTATTCTGTCTGAGTATCTTGATAGGGTGGATAGTAAGCATAGTTCTGAATATAGCTTGCTTGTAAAGCAGCCCCTCTTCTAACTTTTCTGATTTCTTCCAAAACATGGTGATGGGTCTCCAACACTTCCTTGGATTTAATCTCAATTAACTGCATCCTTTTTTTATTTCTATTGCTGAGCTTATTTCTTCCAATTAAAAGATAGAACACACCACCAAAAATAGGTAGTAACATAATTGGAATAATCCAGGCAATTTTATAGGCTGGGTTGCTCCTACTATTGAGTATCATAATAACGACTACAATACTGATCGTGATACTGGCAACGTAAAAATACCCGAAGAATTCGCTGAATCTCAGGACTAGAACGACAAATATAGCCATTTGTAACAATACAGGTACGAGTAGCAACATGGTTCTTGGTATAAATCTTTTTTTTAGCATCGTTTAGGTTTCACTCCCGTGTTGTAGTTAAATATATTATACTAATTAACGAATAAAACTTCTACTAAAAAGAAACAATTGCAGCTAAAAGCTGCAATTGAAGTTTTTTATATTTTCTAAACTGTTTTCAGATTATGACAAGTTTTCTATTACAACGCTCATAGATGGTCCGCCACCAACACATAAAGAAGCCACACCATATCTTCCGTTTCTTCTTTTCAGTTCGTTGATTAGTGTCTGGACAAGTCTTGCACCTGTAGCGCCTACGGGATGTCCAATTCCAATACCCGAACCATTGGCATTGACCTTATTGATGTCAAGCTTCAAGATTTTATTAACTGCTAAAAACTGTGCAGCGAACGCTTCATTTATTTCATAGTAATCAATGTCCTCTGCTGTCAATCCAGCCAACTCGATTGATTTTGGTATAGCATAAGCTGGTCCTATTCCCATAATTCTTGGTTCAACACCATAATTAGCTGTTGCAAGAACTCTTGCCAAAGGCTTTAAGCCAAGCTCTTTTGCTTTCTCCATTGTTGTCAGAACAAGGGCTGCTGCTGCATCATTAAGGCTTGAAGCGTTGCCTGCAGTAATGGTTCCATTCTTGTCAAATGCAGGTCTCATGGCTGCTAGTTTTTCCAATGTCACATCTTCTCTTGGATGCTCATCTTGATCAATGACGGTAACTCCTTTTCTGGTTTTGATTTCCATCGGAACTATTTCATCAATGAACAAGCCGTTTTTCTTTGCAGCTACTGCTCTCTGATGACTCATCAAAGCCAACTCATCCTGCTCTTCTCTGGTTATACCATACTCTGTTGCCAAATTTTCTGCGGTTATTCCCATATGATACCCTTCCATCGCGCAGATAAGACCATCATGAAGCATACTATCCTTAAGAGCTCCATCTCCCATACGATACCCTTCTCTTGCATTCAGCAAAAGATAAGGCGCATTGGTCATGCTTTCCATTCCTAGTGCAACAGCAACGGATGCTTTACCTAATGCAACAGATTGGTATATCAGTTCAAATGCTTTCATCCCGGAAGCACATTGTTGGTCAAGTGTAAAGGCCCATCCGGTTGACGGCATGCCCGTTTTTAGTTGTACTTGTCTTGCTGGATTTCCCTTTTGACCGTTTTTGTAAATACATCCTGCTGCTATCTCTTCAACGTATTTGGGATCAACGCCGGCCTTTTTCAACGCGCCATTGACGGCAGCCACGCCAAGGTCAACGCCACTGAAGCTCTTTAATGAGCCCATAAAATCGCCAATAGGTGTCCTGGCTGCTCCTACAATTACTACATCATGCACTTTCATATAATATCTCTCCTTTTTAATATATCTTCAGTCATTATATCATAAGTAAAGATGAAGGTGCATTTTTTTCTTTTCTGTGCTTCTAACTTCGATTACTTATTCCCATTTGAAAAAGCGAACTGAGATAACGGTACAAATCAATGCTATCACAGTCATCACAACTATCGGAATCAAAACACCATCTATCGGCAAGCCAATCGAAGTGGTTTTAAGCAGCTTAATTCCCTGGGTCAAAGGCATTACATCAGCTACCCTTTGAAGTGTTGTAGGCATAACTTCATACGGTAAGGTAGCACCGGAGAAAATGAGCATTGGAAAATACAAAATACTAGCTAAAACACTTGCAATCTTAATATTTGGAGCTACCCCTCCCACTAAAAGCCCGATACTGAACATGGATATCATAACTAGAAAGTACGCCCCTAAGAAATGAATCCATGAACCACTGAACTGATAGTCAAAAAATAGTGCTGCAGTGGCATATACAAGTATGAGTGATGCAATCGAATAGAGTGCATAGATTGCAATCTGGACAGCTAATATAAGAGTGGGACTTGTCGGTGTTACCTTAAACCGTTTTAGAATTTTTTTATTGCGATAATCAGATACAACCAGAGGAAGTCCCATCACCCCACCAGCAGAAATGGCTATAGCCGCTACCGCACCAAACGATTGCGCTAAAAAGGTGTATTCAGCGCCCTCAAACGCAGGTTTGTTGCCATAAAGTATGCCAAGAATAACCATAATCACCACCGGCATGCCAATAGCAAAAATCAGCATGTCCATACCCCGTAGAGATAATTTCATCTCCGTTTTAAACATCGTTCTAAATGCTTTCATTGTCTTTATCCTCCTCATCTGTGTACCATAGATATGCATCCTCAAATTTTTCAAAAGGACTTAATGAAATGGCTTCCTGTACTGTTCCATTAAAGATGCTTTTCCCATTTTTTAAAATCGTAATTTTATCGCAAAGTGCTTCAACCTCATCCATGAAATGAGAGGTCATGAGAATGGTTAGCCCTTTTGCTTTCAAATCAGAAAGGCATTTCCACACATCTCGCCTGGCTCTGGCATCCAAACCGGTTGTTAATTCGTCTAGAAATACAACTTCCGGATCGGGGATTAGTGCAAGAACAATAAACAGTCGTTGCTTTTGTCCTCCAGACAGCTCACTAATCTGGCTCTTAAGTTTGTCTGAAAGTCCAAATTGTTTTAATAATGCCAAATATCCTGAGGTAGTTTTGTAAAGAGACTGTGTCACCTCACAGAGCTCCTGGACAGTGATTTTTTCCTGATAATTGGCTTCTTGAAACTGGACTCCGACCTTCTCAAACAGTTTTTTACGGTCTTGCCTGGGATTCATTCCCAAGATTGATACACTTCCACTATCCTGTTTTTTTGTTCCCAGAATGCATTCAATCGTCGTGCTTTTTCCTGCACCATTTGCGCCCAGCAATCCAAATACTTCACCACGACCAACAGAGATATTTAAATTCTCGACTGCTCTGATGCGGGAGTAAGACTTGCTCAGTTTTACAACTTTAATAGTTTCTTCCATACTTAACAACCTCCTGATTTTTGTTCAAGCAAAATAATAACACCAGATTAAAGTCTGGTGTTATAGTGGAGGGTTTGGAATTAAAGTTTTTTCATTCTTTTAAGTTGGATGAGCATATTGTCCGCATTTTTTTCTGCATCTTTTAATGATGTAAGCAATTGATCGCATGCAGAGATGATATCATCGCTTTCTTTTGGTGTGTCAATCACCTCACGAATACTGACGCTGGGATTGGTGGACAGTGCGTTTAGCATGCGCAATATTGCCGCAAGTGAATAATTTCCACAACGTAAAGATCTAATAATTTTAAGCAGTCTAATGTCTTCATCAGTATAAACTCTATAACCATTTTGTCTTCGTTTAATAGTGAGCAAGCCATTCATCTCCCAATTTCTTAAAGCATCCATTGATATTTGAAGGTGTTTGGCAGCTTCTTTTCTTGTAAAGAAGGTACTGTTATCAATTTGTGTACTGCCTTTTATGATCTGCTCCGCAATCGTTATGGCCTCTTCGGCGTTTGTTTGCTCTTTTTTAATTGTCTCCAGGTATGACTCTGCAAGATGAAGTGCTTTATCAAAATCACCACTTGCAGCTGTTTTAATAATATCAACCGCCATTTTACGCAGTCCACTTTGCAAAATTTCTACTTTGAATGCAGTTCTAGCAAGCTTGAATTGTTCTAGATGGATGTCGGTAAACACCCGATAACCGTTTGGCAGGCGCATAGGTTTAGGTATAAGTTCAAGTTCCTCATAAAGGCGTACCGTATTTGGATGAATGCCAATGATTTTTGCCACTTCCGATGTTTTGTAGTTTTTTTTCATGGAAAAACTCCTAACTCTCAATTTCTATCTGCTTCCAAAAGTTTTCTAGAATCTCGTTGAATTGATCTGGTCTGTCCATATTGGCTATGTGACCAACTTGTTCCATTTCGACAACTCTAGCCAAGTTATTTGTAGCTAAAGCGGTAAGGGTAGATGTTAAACTGCGATTTATTTCTTGATCCTGTTCCCCTCGGATTAACAAGTAGGGAATGTTCATATTCTTGATTATATTCAGGCATGAATAATTTCCAAGATTCAAACGAATGTATGGGACCGATTCTGTTGACATCATAAACATATCTAAGACCTCTTTTTGAACTGACTTGTTCTTGGAGATATTTTTGCTCAGAAAACTAAAATAGCGTTTTGGATTCCATCGAATCATCATTTTATCTATCCCTGAGATGATTTTAGTAGTAAAGTCTGAATATTGCAATTCGCCGGTCGTTCCAAAGGTAGTGATGCTTTTTAACAGGTTCGGATTTGTGTCATGTATGTAGAATCCAATAATGCCTCCTGCTGAATTGCCAACATAATGAATCTTGCTAATCTTTAAGAACTCAAGCAACTCCAAAATATCATCTTTGTTCCTTTCCAGCGTGTAGTGTTCTCCTCTTTTCACTTTTGGTTGTCTAGACAAGCCATGACCCCGCAGTGACACTGACAGCACTGTGTATTGGTCGAAAAAGTGTTCATGCTGGGCAAAATATTGTCGAAGATTGGCGCCGGCACCGTGTACAAACATTATAACTTCGGAGTTATTCTCTCCAGTTAATAGATATTCTAGTTCTACTTCCGAACCTTTAAAAGTCTTAATTAATTCATTCATGAGTCTACCTCCCGACACCCAACCACATTAAACCAATTAAGCGTTTTGCTTCTTCTTCCGGTACAACTTGGGTATTTGTCATCAGAAGATCAGCTAATCGCTGACCTATCAACGCCTTAAAAACAAATGCCATATCTTCAGTCTTAAGGTTGCTATCAAAAACTCCCTCTTCGATTCCCTTTGCAATGACCTTTTGTACCTTTATCATTGAGTGGCCTTGCCAAGTTCTGATTTTATCTGATGTTGGATTTGACAATGTTGGCAACTCCTGGAAAAGAATCTTATATAGGGTGAAGTTGTTTTGCAGTCTGTTTATGGACTCAGCCGCCAATGTTTCCAGTTGAGTCCGAATTGGACCCTCTAGGGGCTTTTCATTTTCTTCTTCCACCACTTCATTTATCAGTGAGTAAAGTATATCTTCTTTTGATTTATAATACTCATACAAACTTGATCTTGCTATTTTTATAGATGAAGCAATATGCTCCATGGTTGTGAGCTGGAAACCTTGTTTTGAAAACAGATCCAAAGCGGTCTCCAGTATTTCAGTTTTTCTCTCTTCTGCACTTTTATAACTTCTCATAAAATTTATCATCCTTTCTTATATGATTATAATAAATCCGACAGTGTGTCGTTTTTATTATAAACGACATTGTGTCGGATTGTCAAGAGGATTAATACACAAAAAAATAGACCTATGTCAATTGACCAGTCTATTTCATTTTGGTGCCGAAGGCAGGACTCGAACCTGTACGAGCTTGCGCTCACTAGAACCTGAATCTAGCGCGTCTGCCAGTTCCGCCACTTCGGCATATGTTTTGTTCCGAAGAATATCATATCATATTATTTTTTCTTAAGCAATATGGGATTGATGCCAAAATTATTTATTTTATAATGCAATGTCTGTCGCGGTATACCTAATAGCTGAGCTGTCTGAGTGATTGAATAGGCCTTTTCGGCCAAAGCCTTTTCTATCACTTCTTTTTCAAAGGCATTAGTTATTTCTTTTAGAGGTTTACCGGTTAGTTTTAGGCACTCATCTGAAAACATATTGCCATCGTTTCTGATCAGATTCATATCGCCCAGAGCAGGCAAATCTTCACATCCGATTTCAAAATCCTCTGCCATCAACATACCATGTTCTATAGCATGTTCCAATTCTCTCACATTCCCAGGCCAGCTATGTCTCAATAATGATTTCGTTGCGTTTTCATTGATACCTGTAATATTCTTGTTGAATTTCTTGTTGAATTTTTTGATAAAATAATCAACCAATACCATTATATCTTCTCGTCTATCCCTTAATGGCTTTATATCTAAATTTAATACATTGAGTCTATAAAACAAGTCTTCTCTTAATTTCCCAGCTTTCACCGCTTCTAATGGTTTTACATTTATTGCAGCTACAACTCTGACGTCCACCCGTCTTGTGTATTTATCGCCTATACGTCTGATATGGCCATCCTGAATGACTCTCAACAGCTTTGCCTGAAGGAAGGTATCCATTGAATTGATTTCATCTAGAAACAATGTCCCCTTGTCAGCCAGTTCAAAAAGACCCGGTGAATCCTTAGAACCTGTAAAACTGCCTACGGAGGTTCCAAAAAGTATGCTTTCAAGCAGTGTAACCGGTATAGCAGCACAGTTTTGAGCAATAAATGGTGCTTCCTTTCTTTCGCTCAGATTGTGAATGCTTTGAACAACCATTTCCTTACCCGTTCCAGTTTCACCGGATACGATAACCGGGGAGTTGCTTGCTGCAATTTTTCTGATTTTGGATTTTAGAACTGTAATCGATTCGCTTTCTCCAATTATATCATCTAAATCATAAGTGGCTTCCTCTTTAATAATTTTGGTTCCTTTGCTATTTCTGATTTTATCTATTTTATCGTTAAACTCACCATACTTGTTGAGGTCCTTAGATATTTCGATGGCACCTATGACATCCCCATTCTCAAAAATTGGATAAGTAGTTGATATAATCGTAACTTTTTTTAGATTATAATTGTAGTAGTTTTGAATATGTCCAATGATAGGTTCTTTAGTATCCATGACACGCAAAAGTGTGCTGCTTTCTCTGGTAAGCTTAGGAAAAATATCCAAAATATATTTCCCAATGGCATTTTCGAAATTTACGCCGGCTTGATTATCAGCAGACTCATTGTAAAAAACAACCTCTCCCGTCTGGTTGACAATAAATATGCCATCATCGATGTTTTCCGTTACAATTTTTAATATTTTTTTGTAATCCATAGATTCCCTCATGTTTTTGATTTACTCATAATTATAACACAAAGAAATTATCAATTGAAATTTTGTTCTGTTCTGTTAATAATTTCATCTTGGAGTGCTTTCTCAAGATTATTAAAATGATCACTATACCCGGCTACCCTTACAATAAGATTCGAAAAATCCTCCGGTTTCATCTGGGCTTTTATCAATGTCTCTTTGTCAAATACGTTGAACTGGATATGATGTCCTTCCATCTTGAAGTAGGCTCTTATGAACGCGGCCATATTTTCAAGACCTTTGTCAGAATCAAGAGCCGATGGTGAAAACCTTTGGTTTAGTAGGGTTCCGCCCGTCTTTTTGTGATCCATCTTTGATGCTGACTTGATGACTGCTGTTGGTCCGTTTATATCTGCCCCTTTCTCTGGGGATATCCCATCAGGTAGCGGTTCATAAGCATGTCTTCCATTAACCGTTGCCCTGGTTACTGACCCAAAATAAATGTGGCAGGTGGTTGGTAACATGTCAATTCTATAAGTACCGCCGTAAGCTGTTGGACGATCAGTGACTAATTGGTAGAAAATGTTGAATACCTCTTTCATTAATCCATCGGCGTAATCATCATCATTGCCATATTTTGGCGTATCTTTAGAAACAATTTTATGTATCAGTCCGTACCCCTCAAAATTATTATCCGCTGCTTCAAGTAATTCAGATAATGTGAACCTGCTTTTGTCAAACACATTGTATTTGATAGCTGAAAGGCTATCAGCCACATTTCCGATTCCCACACCTTGAATATACCTTGTGTTGTATCTGGCGCCACCTCTGTTGTAATCCCTTCCATTTTTGATACAATCCTCCATGATGACCGACAGGAAGGTTGCAGGCATGTTTTCTCCAAAAAGTCTTTCAATGATGTTATTGCCTTTGATTTTGATGTCGATAAAATGCTTCATTTGCTTTCTATAAGCATCCAGAACCTCTTCGAAGCTAGTAAATTCTTTGCCTTGCATTAACTGAAGACCTAACTGCACTCCGGTTTCCTTATCAAAACCATCATTTAATGTCAATTCCAAGACTTTTGGCAGGTTGAAATAACCTGTCAATATATAGGCTTCTCTCCCATGGGCTCCTGTTTCAACACAGCCACTTGATCCGCCATACATTGCATCTTCGGGAGTTTTCCCAGCTATGATTAGTTCCTCTATCAGTTCTTCTGTATTATAGAATGCTGGTTGTCCCCAGCCCTTTCTCGATATTTTAATAGCTTCCTTCAAAAACTCTTTTGGCGTTTTTTTGCTAATCTGGACATTAGAGCTTGGCTGTAAAAGCTTCATCTCGTCCATGACCTCCAGAATTATATAAGATACTTTATTCACGCCATCTTCACCTGTATATGGGTTGATACCACCGGTATTGATATTGACAAAATCAGTATATGTAGCACTCTCTTTAAGTGTGATACCCACTTTAGGCGGTGCCGGTTGGTTGTTGAACTTAACCCACATGCATTCAAGGATTTCTTTTGCTTGTTCCTTTGTCAACGTTCCTTCTTCTGTTTCTTTTTTATAGAACGGATACAGGTATTGGTCCAATCTTCCCGGTGAAAAAGCATCCCAAGTATTCAATTCTGTTGTTACGCCTATGTGGACAAACCAATACATCTGTACTGCCTGTGCAAAAGTGGTTGGCTTATTCGCCGGTACAACTTCACAGTTAGAAGCAATCCACATCAGTTCTTTTTTTCGCTTGCTATCTGTTTCTTTTTCCGCTAAGTCTCTGGCTAAGTCAGCATATCTTTGCCCATAGATCATGATAGCATCGCATGAAATGAGCATCGCTTCCAATTGTTGCTTTTTGTCTAAAGCCTCTTCATCATTAAAAAAATCAAGGTTGTTAATAGACTCTTCTATGTCTTGTTTGAAATCCAAAAAGCCTTTTTTATAAATCTTATCATCCGCAACTGTATGTCCCGGTGCTCTTTGTTCCATGAATTCTGTAAAAATCCCCGCTTGATAACAGTTTTTCCATTCTTGCGACATGTTGCTCAGTATTTTGTGTCTCATGGATTTGTTATGCCAATAGGGAATAATTATCTCTTCATGTTCTTTTTTGCTCTCATGACTGACTTTGAAAGAAATATATTTTCTTTTATCCATGACTTCAAGATCTTCAGGCGTATGACAACATAACTCGGGAAAAGTCGGTGCAGTTTGTGGTTCATTTCCTTTTTCCCCCACTATCAGATCATCTTCACCAATATACAATGTCCTTTTTTCAAGGTAGTTTTTAAAGCTAAGCGCTCTTAGCACCGGTATTGAAACTTCTCCGCTATGGGCTTTATATGTTTCAGTCATCAACAATGACCTTTCTGTACTCAGTTTTGGCTGTGTGCTCACACTTTTTTCTCTTAATCGCTTTGTTCTTTCTGTAGAACCTCTCATTGATTTTTGCCTCCTCATGATTAATTATCCGCCTATTTTAACAATATAGCCTCTTGACTCAAATGAATATGCAATTCTTTCCATTTCATTTTCTTCTGGAACTTCAAATGTTTCGTATTTCATATCAAGCTTTCTGTACTTGTGAGCTGCAATGTTGTGATAAGGCAAGATATTGATATACTGCACCCTGGTCTGATCGATGATCTGAATCATTTCATCAATATCTTTTATTGAATCATTTACCCCTTTGATAATGGGTATTCTCAAATTGATATTAGCATTTTCTTTTGAAAGTTTAATCAGATTGTCTATAATCAGTTTGTTTGATACCCCAGTATATTGTATGTGCTTTTGTTCATCCGCTATTTTAAAATCATACAAAAACAAATCTGTGAATGCCATTATTTTACGGATGTTTTCGTATGGTACATATCCACTTGTATCAACTGCAATGTGAGTGTCTTCTTTTTTGAGCTTTCCCATGACTGCCATTAAGAAATCAGATTGAAGCAATGGCTCTCCTCCTGAAAATGTAACGCCTCCACGTGACTCCTCAAATATGATCTTATCTTTCAGTATTTCTTCAACCAGTTCATCTACGGTATAGTCTTTCCCGACCAACTGTCTTGCTGAATAGGCACAGTAGACTTCACAATCACCACAACTATTACATAAAGCATAATCTGTATAAATTCTCTTATCTTTCAGAGTTATAGCCTTTTGAGGGCAAACCTCAATACATTTCAGACAGTATGTACATTTCATCTGATCCCACATGATTTCGTCATTGGATATAAAGCTTTCTGGATTATGGCACCATTTGCATCTTAGAGGACATCCCTTTAAGAAAACAGTGGTTCTAATATTAGGACCATCATGAATTGAAAATCTTTGAATATTAAATACTTTGCCCTTCATTTTCTTACCTTGCCTTGTCTTATTTGTTTAGTCTATTATATATATGCAATTATCTTGCCAACTTCTAATTGCCTGAAACAAGCCTTTTCTTGTCAAACAAGCAAAATTATGTCAGAAAAACTGTCTATTTAAGACAGTTTTTCTGACATTTTTAAATAATATATTTTGAGGGAAATCCGTGTTCGGCATTTTAATTGAACTGTAATAGGCTGGGAAAATCATTCAGATAACTATGTTTGTCTTCTTGGTTTAACTTCAGAAATTTTTCAAAATTCTCTAAACTAATTCTTCCTGCAGCAAATAGAAGCTCTGTGTACTCTTTTTCATCATAACCGTACTCTTTTTCCCAGTCGCAGAGTTTCTTCATTCCATAATAGTATGATGTGAAGTACCCTTGCTGGCCTTCCTGAGCTTTCACTTGTGATCTAGCTGTCGCTCTGTCAAATCCAAGCTCATCTACATATAGTTGGACGGCATCTTTAATTGGATTTCCAAAGTATCTAAGCATCAAATCAGCCTTTATCCTTACGGCGGTATGGTGTCTTCTATAGGCTACAAATAGCGGATAAAACTGATCTTCCGGAAACACAAACTCGAACACTCTTTCCGATCTATGTGCTGTTCCTTCTGTAATAGGAGTTGACTTGGCACCTATTTTTACTGTTTCAGGCAAAGGATCAAGTGTTGTTCTCACAAATTGAACATGATGCCCCGGGTATGCTTCATGTACTGTATTCATTTTTATCCAACCATCAGTTACCGCCTTGAGATTATAGTTGTTTAAAAACATATGGCCCTGTAATGGTCTTCTAATGGGGCAACCACCACCATATCCTCCCCATGGATATGATAATTTCAATTGCTCAGGTACATTTTTCACTATGCACGTCTCATCTTCAGGCATTAATACATAGCCCTTGCAACCATTTCTTGACCTTAGTATGTATTCATCAGCTTTCTTAAACATCTCTTCAGGTGTATCGCAAGGTCCTGCATATTTTATCAGTATCTGATTAACTTCATCCATTGTTTCGGGTAACTTATCTGTGATATTGAGCTTATTGGCAATTTCAAATACTTCATTTCTTGTTTTATTAATTTCATCTTCATGCCAAGAGAGGATTTCATTGAGGTTTACGCCTATAACATCCTCTAAAAGTGTTTTATAATATGACTCTTCAAATTTGATGACATCATCGTCTGAAGCTTCGATTAATTCACTGATACCCCTTTCTAGGATGATTGTTTTGACATATTCAATCCATTGTCCCATTTTTAGGGCAAGCACTTGGATGGCTTCGACAAACTCCATGTGCTGTTTTTCGTTTATCTGGTCAAAATAACTTGGAATTCTTGGAATTTCTACATTCATAGTATCAATAAAGACTTGGCAAGTATCATTTAACTCCTTTAGATATGTAATGGAAACATCTGTGATCCATGTTTGAATACCCTCCCAGATTAAATCGGCTTGCGAAAATCTATTAATCAAAATTTCAACCTTTTGTTCATCAGGTCTTGAATCGTTTCTGACTGCATTGCTAAAAGCGTACATAAACATAGATATAGTTTTTGAAGGTCTTTCATAAATACTCTTAAGCTCCACTCTTTGTGCAATTATAAAGTCCTTGATGTGGCATTTAAGTAAATCAAATACATCATCCGGACTCTCAATAGCGTTCGCCTTTTGTTCTAACGCATTCAACTTTTTTTCCAGTGATTCCAAATGATTAATATGTGGTATTAACAAAGTGGTTTCATAATCTCTTTTATTCCTTATTTTATCAGAAAACAAGGCGCATTCTTTGTCTAACATCCTGTAGCTATAAACTAAATTGATATTTCTCATCATATTGACTCCTTGTTATATTTTTCAATTGTATAATGTGCATGCAACCAGGTGATTTGGCTTAAGTTCTTTTAATTCCAGATCATGCTGTGTGCAAGCAGTCGTAACAAAAGAACACCTGTTTGCGAACCGGCAGCCTGGTTTTGGGTTAATAGGATTTGAAACCTCTCCTTTTATGATCTCTCTCTTAGAGCCTCTTCTTGAAAGATTTGGGACAGGAATGGCATCCAACAGAGCCCTTGTATAGGGATGAAGGGGATTGTTGAACAGCTCATGGGAAGGCGCTTTTTCGACGCATTTTCCCAAATACATAACCATTATCTCGTCGCTTATGTGTTTTACGACACTTAAATCATGTGTTATAAACATGTATGTTAGACCATGGCTTTCTTGTAGGTCCATCATGAGATTTAGTATCTGTGCTTGAATTGAAACATCCAATGCAGATACGGGTTCATCACAGACAATAAATTTGGGATCTAATGCTAAGGCTCTGGCAACGCCAATTCTTTGTCTTCTACCACCGTCTAACTCATGAGGATATGTGTTGACTAATCTCTCTGCTAAACCTACCGTCTCCATCAATTCAAATACTTTATTGTCTATTCCAATTCTATTTGTTATTGTTTTGCAGACCTTAATAGGCTCAGCTATTATTTCACTTATCGTCATTCTTGGATTTAGAGAGGCGTACGGATCCTGGAATATGATCTGCATTTGTTTTCTCATCTCGACCATTTCTTTTCTGTTATAATCGACTATATTGCTTCCTTCAAATAAGACTTCTCCATCTGTTGGTTCCAAAAGCCTAAGAATCGCCCTTCCCAATGTAGATTTTCCACAACCAGACTCACCTACTACTCCTAATGTACAGCCTCTTTGTATTTTTATATCTATTCCATCTACCGCATGTAGATTTCCTTTTGGCGTATTGAAATACTTTTTGAGTTGCCTTGTTTCCACTAAAGGAATATCCATCAAATCTCTCCTCCATTCATTGCTGTGTTTTGCATTTTCTGTTGAATTATTTAAATAAATGACATCTTATCGTATGGCTTCCATTAATGACGTTGATAGGTTTTTCAACTTTGCATATAGCCATGCATTTAGGGCATCGTGGGTGAAATGTGCATCCTTTAGGCAGGTCTGTCGGATCTGGCATTAAACCATATATAGGATTCAACCTTTTAGCTGATTTTGTTAAGTCTGGTATTGAGCCAAATAATCCCGCAGTATACGGATGATGATTTTCATTTTCGAATATATCTTCTATGCTCCCAATTTCAAATATTTCTCCAGCATACATGATAGCAACCCTGTCACAGGTTTCAGCGACTACTCCCATGTCATGCGTTATCAATAACATAGATGTTTTCAGTTTATCCTTTAAGTTTTGCATCATTTCCAAGACCTGTGCCTGTATCGTTACATCTAAGGCTGTTGTTGGTTCATCAGCAAGCAGTAATTTAGGCTCACAGGCAAGCGCCATTGCAATGATTACTCTTTGTTTCATTCCACCTGAAAATTGATGCGGATAATTATTCTTTCTTTCAGAGGGTATTCCAACCAATTGCAATATCTCATCAACTCTTTTATTTATTTCAACCCTTGTAGAATTTTTTCTGTGTAGTTTTAAAACTTCGTAGATCTGATCGCCTACCGTCAGTATAGGATTCAGGCTTGTCATAGGATCTTGAAATATCATAGATACAGCATTTCCCCTGATACCTCTCATATCCGCTTCAGTTGCACTGATTATATTAAAATCATCAAGCTCAATACTTCCTTTTTTAATCACTCCTAGCTTTTCAGGCAATAGCTTCATTATGCTTAAAGCTGCTGTTGTTTTGCCTGCACCAGTTTCACCCACCAAGCCCAACGTTTCTCCCTCTTCAATGTCTAAATCTAAACCATTTACAGCATACACCGTGGCTTCATCCGTTTCATATTCCACATACAGGTCTTTTATTCTAAGTAGTTTATCTGCCATAACCACACTCCTATTGTTAATTCCTTAATCTTGGGTCCAATGAATCTCTCAACCCATCTCCGATTAGATTTAATCCCATTACTGCAAACACTATTGCAATTCCAGGTATAATGACCAAATGTGGGTAATATCTCATTTGTGCCTTACCTTCAGATAGCATAGATCCCCACTCTGGTATAGGAGGTTCAATTCCTAAACCGATAAAACTCAATCCTGCAATAGCAATAATCGTAGATGCCATATTCAGTGTAGCTTGGACTATTATTGGACCGATAGCATTCGGTATTATATGTTTTGCGATTATTCTTGTATCGCTCGTCCCACAAGCCCTCGCTGCTTCTATGAACTCCTGACCGGATATGGAAAGTATAGAAGACCTGACTATCCTTGAAAATCTTGGTATGGATGATAAACTCATCGCAATCAAAAGATTTATTATACCCGGACCTAAAGCAGCCACTATAGATATGGCCATAAGAGTTTGTGGTATCGCTAAAAGAACATCCATCAATCTCATGATAATATTGTCAATTCTTCCCCCATAATATCCTGCAACTGATCCAATTACGACACCAATAGCTAATGACACTGTAATGGAAACAACACCTACAAACAATGATATCCTCGTTCCGAATACTATTCTGGCAAACAAATCTCTTCCATAATGATCTGTTCCAAAGATATGCTCACGGTTTGGTGTTTGAAGTCTAATCTTCATATTCTGGGATATTGCATCAGCTTCATAATCCGCAATGAAATCAGCAAATATCGCTATCAATACCATCATGATTAGTATCACAAGACCAAACATAGCCAATTTATTCTTTTTAAATCTGAAGAAGATTGATTTAAATTGACTTCTTTTTTTAATTCTGGATTTAGCTTCTGTCTTTATTGTAGTTGTCATCTGAATGGCTCCCCGTTAACTTTTTGAGTATTGAGATTTAATTCTCGGATCTACATAAACATATAAAATATCTACAATTAGATTGATTATTCCTGCAAATATCGCAACAAACAATATTGATGACATGACAGTCGGTGTATCCTTCATCCTGATTGCATTTATTGTCAGAGTTCCAAGTCCTGGCATTGCAAATACACTCTCAATTATCATCGTTCCTCCTAAAAGCCCGCCAAAATTCAATCCGATAATTGTAATAACAGGAAGTAGTGCATTTCTTAAAGCATGCTTGTATATAACGATCATTTCTTTTGCGCCTTTCGCACGTGCTGTTCTAATATAATCTTGTCTTATTACTTCGAGCATATTAGACCTTGTCATTCTGATTAAAGAAGCCATCATTGCTGCTGCAAGGGTCACACATGGTAAAACAAAATGAACTAGTGTATCTACCCCAGTAGCTGGCAACCATCCCAATTTCAGTGAAAATAGCAAAATCAGCATAAGCCCTAACCAAAACGCGGGCATGGAAGTTAATAGCAGTGCTGAAATCAAACTTATTTTATCAATCAACGAGTATTGTTTGACAGCTGATATGATGCCCACCGGAACTCCTATTGCCACCATCAGAAGAGTAGAACCAAATGCTAGCCTCAATGTGCTCGGAAACCTTTCAAACAATTCAATAGTAACAGGCTGTTTTGTAGAATATGAATTGCCAAAATTAAAATTGAAAACCGCATCCTTTATATATCTAAAATACCTGAGAAAAAAATTGTCATTCAATCCCATTTCTTCTCTTAGGTTTGCTATATCTTCAAAAGTTGCACTCTCTCCAAGTATAAGTCTTGCCGGGTCCCCTGGCGTAAAGCTCATTATAAAAAAGACTATAAATGATACTCCCAATATGACTGGAATCATCAACATAATTCTTCTTATGATATATTTTAACATCTTGGTCTTCCCTCCTTAGCATCTGTTATCTATTGCATCAATTATTGTTGTATAACTTGTAAATTTCTGAGAATCAATAACAAATACCTGTCATGTTTCTATAATCTCTTTCCTATAATACTATATTTGCCTTGACACGCATCAAGGCAAATATAATAGAATTGTGACTATTGATTAATACGTCTCTATTACCAAGAATAATCTTCTACAAACATTCTGTTCGTTGGATGAGCCATAACGCCTTTTAAGTCTTTGTTGGCTGCAATTGGTGTCATATACGTGTATAAAGGAATTGATATAACATCTTCCTCGAATAATTCACATATCTCTCTATAAATCTGTTTTCTTTCTTCTTGGTCATTTGACAGTCTTCCTCTTTCTAAAAGATCATCAAGTACTGGATTCGAATAGTTGAAGTAATTTCTTCCTTCAGTTACCATTCTAGAATGGAATGTGGAATAGATATAATCAGCATCAGGATAAGTCGCTGTAGCTGCTGAAACAACTATGTCATAATCACGCTTAGTCAGTATATCATCCCAAAAAGCGCCTCTTTCCATTTTAGATATACTTGCGTTTATTCCAATTTGTCTTAATTGGTCTTGTATAACCTCTGTCGGTTTGAAATATGTAGCTGATTCATTTGTTTTCAAAACTATGTCTAAGCCGTCTGGATAACCAGCCTCGATTAGTAATTGTTTCGCTTTTTCTACATCATATTGCTTATTCTTAAAATCTTCAGGCCAACCAAAAGTTGATTTAGCCATTGGTGTTTCCAAAGCCGTTCCTATTCCTTCAACAGCCCCAATAATCAAGGATTCTTTGTCTATTGCGTAGCTGACTGCTTCTCTTAGTTTCTTGTTGCTAAATAACTCGCTGTTATGATTTATGGCCATAAATACTGTGGAAGCAATTTCAGTTTCATAATAAGCTATATCTGGATTGTCTATTAGATTTTGACGATCAGTTTTAGGTGGTGTATCAATTATGTCGATCTCGCCATTTTCTAGAGCAACAACTGCCGTACTTCCGTCAATTATTATTTTAAAGGTTACGTCTTTAATTGCTGGAGCCCCTTTATAATAATCATCAAAGGCGGTTAGAATTATTTTATCGCCACTTTTCCACTCAACGAATTTATAAGGTCCTGTTCCTATAGGGCTTCTAGCATATCCCTCTGGATCAGCTTCATGTGCTTTTTTGTTAAGTATAGGAATTTGGGAGGATGCTACACAATACTCTATAGGTCCATAAGAATGCTTTAATTTTAAGACAACTGTATTTTCATCAACTTTACTTACTGAGTCCATAACAGCAGTAACACCTTTTGTGAAGGCCGATGCTATAGCAGTTTCAAAAGAATATACAACATCGTCTGCTGTCATTGTATCGCCATTATGGAATTTAACCCCTTGTCTTAATTTGAAAGTAATTTCGGTACCATCATCCGAGTATGTCCAGCTTTCAGCAACGCCTGGTACTAGATTCCCATCCGTTCTGTTGTCAATTAGATGATTGTAGATTTGATGTGTCACATAGAATACAACTAAGTCACTTATCTGAGTAGGATCAAGTGTTTTCGGCTCTCCTATTGCTCCCAAATTCAGATCTGTTCTTTTAGCTACAGCTTCTGTTTCACTTTCTGTTGGTGTAGCGCTATTACCAGTTGTGGTTACATCATTTCCCCCTGCTTGACCACATCCTGTAAACAACATCATTGCTATTAGTATTAAACTTATGATGCATATAGACTTCTTCTTCATAAAAACCCTCCTGTTTTCTGATTAAGATAGATTCTCCATTTTAAAAATCCTAAAATGTGAGTTGGATTGAGTATCTTTAGTTGGATATCTCAATTAAATTCCTTGGTGATTTTGTTAATACTTCACAACCTTCATTTGTCACTAAAACTTGATCTTCAATCCTCACCCCCCCCCATTTTGGTATGTATATTCCCGGTTCAAGGGTTATGATATTGTTGGCAACAAACCGGTCTTCAGATTTTGGACCAATAAATGGTTTTTCGTGAACAGCGAGTCCAATGCCATGACCAACTCCGTTGTAATGATATTTCTTGTATTTAGTACTCTCCATAGCCTTAAGTGAAGCTATGTAGGTGTTCTTAGCATCCACTCCTGCTCTTACTGAGGCTATCATATCCTCCTCCGATTTTTTGATAATAGCGTACATTTCCCGTTGTTTTTCAGTGGCTCTTCCCAAAACAACTGTACGACTCATGTCAGAAAGATATCCCTGGTAACCAGCACCAAAATCCATGAGAATCAAATCACCTTCTTCAATTTTCTTATCTGAAGGAATTCCATGAAGTAAAGAGGTTCTGGCACCTGAAAGTGTAATGTTCTCATAACCTCTAGCATCCGAGCCTTCGTTTTTTAGATAATAACCCAGCTTTGCTGATAGCTGTCTTTCTGTTATTCCTACCTCAATGTCTTCAAGTATTTGATTAAACGCCCGGTCACCGATTTCACACGCTTTTCTTAAACAGGCTATTTCATCAATATTCTTGACAGATCTTAAATCCTCTACCGCTCCTTCAATTGGAGTGAGTTTTACATCTATCTCCTTTTGTAATTGGTTAAATAAATCAAAACTGATATTGTTCTCCTCAAAATGTAGGCTTTTTAGTTTTTCTCCAGAAATCAAATCTGCAACTGCGCATCCCACACTATTATAATTACGCCAATTTATAGTCTGGTAGCCTTTAGTATTATCTGAAGCCTCTTCTACATAGCGGGGGTCTGTTAATAAATAACGTTTGCCTCTAACTAGCAACAAATACGCATCATCGCTCTTGTATCCACTTAAGTACCTTACGTTATGTATTTGGCTGACAAAAAATGCTTCAATACCTTTCTCCACCATCATCTGCTGAATGTCTTTACTCATAGTCCCTCACTTCCTTAACTTGGTAACCTTCTATAATGCAAATAATATGCCACATCTCTATCCAGATAAAATTTTCCTGAAGTGCTTTATTTTGAACACCCTCATTTATTAAGCATGTCTTCTCAATAAACATATAAAAAAAACGACCAAATTTTTGACGTTAATTCGCCCAAATTTGGTCGTTCTGTTATTTTTAAGTCGTTTTTAGACCTCTATCAAATCCTTGGTCGTTTTAGATAATACTTCACTACCAGTTTCTGTCACTACCACAATATCTTCCAATCTGACTCCACCCCATTCCGGAATGTAAATACCTGGTTCCACCGTTAAAACAGAGTTTTTCTCCAAAATATTTTTTGAATTTTTATCTAAAAAAGGTTCTTCATGCATAAATAATCCTATTCCATGGCCCATTCCTTCATAATGATACTCTAACAAACCAGCTTCTTCAAACACTTTGGCTGATTTGAAGAAAGGTTCCCTCGCTAATGCGCCTGCCTTTATTGAATTGATAGCTGCATTTTGGGCATTTTGGACTGTTTCATAGATTCTCTTTTGCTCAGAATTTGGTTTCCCAATTACAACAGTTCTTGAAAAGTCAGTAAGGTATCCTTTGTATCTTGCCCCATAGTTCATTAGCAAAAAATCACCCTCCTCAAGCCTTGCGTCAGTTGGATAGCCAATTATTAACGACGATCTCTTCCCTGTCAAAAAGATACTTTCTCCAACTTGGGCATCTCCACCTTCCATTTTAATATAATATACACACAAAGCGGAAAGCTCTTTCTCCGTTACACCAACTTTGATTCTATCCAGTAACTTCAAAAAAACCGTGTCATTAATTTGGCAAGCGACTTTTATGTTGGCGATTTCTTCTGGAGATTTGATCTCTCTTAGTTTTTCAATAAGTCCAACTACCGGGGTTATTTCAGCTTCTATCATATCGTATAAATCTGTAAACTGCTTATAGGTAATGTACTCAGCCTCAAATCCCAGTCTTGTTACATTTTCCTCTTTGATCAACTCGTTAATGGCTTCTTTTAGCTTAAACTCCTTTTTTTGCCAGTCAATTATCTTAAAACCCTTAGTAGTTTTAGAGGCCAACTCTTTGTATCTGCCATCAGTGAGTAAATATCTACCGTTTTCAGTAATGAGTGCATACGCATTTTGCTCTCTGTATCCACTGATGTACTGTACATTATATGGATTGCTGACAAAAAGACCATCGATAAATTCATTTTGCATCAATGACATAATTTTATTAAACATTTTTAACCCCCATTACTGATTATAATAAGTGATCTTAATTAAATGGTTATGCAATTTATGTGCCACCACCCTAGAAATGACTTGTTTATCCTACTCTGCTTGATAATTTTCTAAAATATTATATTTAATAATTTTATTATTTAATGTTTGTCTTGGAATTTTCAAAAGTCCAGCGGCTTTTGTCTTGTTCCCTCTTGATTTCAATAATGCTTTTATGATTATATCTCTTTCAAGATTTTCTATTGTCTCATTCAATGGCTTTATTTCTTCTTCTTCTTTTTCTATTTCTCTGATTTCCGAATTTATGCTTTTATTTAGAGAAGATGTATCACCGAATCTAAGAATATGCTCTGGTAAATCATCCTCAGTGATTTCATTATTCTCAATGAAATTTATGATGTTTTCTATGGTATATTTAAGCTCTCTTACGTTACCAGGCCAATTGTATTGATTGAACAGGTTTTTGCATTCATTTGATAATCCTTTTATCTCCTTTGATAAAAGCTTGTTGTAATTATCAATAAAATATTGGGTCAATAATTCTATATCTGTTTTTCTCGTTCTTAGAGGGTCTATATTAAGACCTATCACATTAAGCCTATAAAACAAATCTCTTCTTATTACCCCTTGTTCAACAGCCTCCATCGGGGAGACATTTGTCGAAGCAATTATTCTAACATCAACAGCCACCGTTTTATCACTACCTACTCTTCTGATCCTACCTTCTTGTAGTACTCTTAGCAGTTTAGCTTGCAAATCCAGATTCATGGAATTTATCTCATCGAGTAGCAATGTTCCCCCATCTGCAAGTTCAAACAATCCCAATTTCTCCTTTGCACCGGTAAAGCTGCCTAAACTTGTTCCAAAAAGAATACTTTCCAGCAATGTATCAGGTATAGCTGCGCAATTTTGAGCTATAAACGGACCCTTTCTTCTCTTAAAGCTTGCATTGTGAATGGATTGAGCAACCAGTTCTTTTCCTGTTCCAGTCTCACCGTATATCAATACCGAAGACGAACTGTCTGCGATTTTATATACTTTCTTTTTTAGTTCTTCTATGCTTTTACTTTCGCCAATGATATCATTTAATGTGTATTGGGTCCCGTTGGATCTATATCCCATGTTATCATGCTCAGGTTCAGCTATATGCTTAGACAGGATTATCGTATTAGAAAGCTTTTTATAGTCATTAATATCTTCCAATATTTCAACAGCACCAATAATATTTCCATCTAGAAGTATAGGTAGAGTTGTGGTTATTGATGTTACCTTGTTACCTTTATAAGTCTGGAAAGTCTGGATATTATTAATGATTGGCGTTTTACTTGTCAAAACTCTATATAAAGTGCTTTTTTCTTTATCGATACCTCCAAATATATCCAGTATATTTTTACCAATAGCATATTTGGGGTCTGTCTCAAAGATTTCTCCTTTTATATCATTAAAAAATACAATGTTGCCATCTGAATCAACAACAACTATGCTTTGCTTTTTGTACTTCAAAACGGTCTTCAGCAGTAACTTATAATCCATAGCAACTTCTCCAGACGATATTAGACTGTGATAATATTTTATTATACACGATTGACTATAAACATGAAAGACTTTGAGTTTATATGTTATAATAGTTATTACATAATTATGATTATATTAGGAGGTTACTTAATGGCACTTAAAACTGGACAAGAATACATGGATGCTTTAAAGCAACTGAAGCCAATCGTTTATTCCGAGGGACAAAAGATAGACTGCGTTGTAGGGCACCCGCTGATTCAACCGCATATCAATGCTGTAGCAATGACCTATGACATGGCCCATGTTCCCGCATATGAAGAGTTGGTGACGACAGTCTCACATCTGACAGGCAAAAAAATCAACCGCTTCACCCATATACACCAGAGCACCGATGATCTGATCAAGAAAGTTAAAATGCTGAGGGCGATTTCTCAGAAAACCGGTTCCTGCTACCAGAGATGTGTCGGTTTCGATGCATTGAACGCGCTATACTCCACAACCTATGACATGGATGCGAAGCTGGGAACTGATTATTTCAAACGATTCACTAAATATTTGGAATATATTCAGGAGAATGACCTGATAGTTGCTGGAGCTATGACTGATCCAAAAGGCGACAGGGCCTTGCCACCTGGTAAACAAGAAGATCCTGATATGTTTGTGCATGTCGTTGAGCAAAATGAAAAAGGCATCGTCATCAAAGGCGCAAAAATGCATATGACCGGTATGGTTAATTCATTTGAAATGCTCGTTATGCCGACAACAGCATTATCACCAGATGATAAGGATTATGCAGTAGCTTGTGCTATCCCTGTTGACGCAGAAGGTGTTATCCATATATTCGGGCGTCAGTCAAATGACAAAAGAAAATGGGATCAGATAGACCAGGGAAATCCTAAATTTGGAGTGGTCGGTGGCGAATGCATCACCATCCTTGAGAATGTGTTTGTTCCTTGGGAAAGGGTGTTCATGTTCGGCGAGACCCAATTTGCTGGCCTGATGGTTGAACGATTCGCGTCTTATCACAGGCAGAACTACGGTGGATGCAAGGGTGGTGTCAGCGATATCATAATCGGTGCGACCGCAGCAATTGCTGAATACAATGGCGCGGCCGGTGCCAGCCATGTGAAGGACAAGATCACTGAAATGGTTCACCTGACTGAAACGCTTTATTGCTGTGCTTTGGCATGTTCATGTGATGGCCATCAACTGCCTTCCGGTGCTTACTACGTTAATCCATTGCTGGCAAATGTTGACAAACAAAATGTCACCCGATTCATATATGAGATCTGCAGACTCAGCCATGATATAGCTGGGGGATTTATCGCCACTATGCCATCTGAGAAAGACTTGAATGATCCTGAAATCGGGAAATATATGCAAAAATATCTGAAAGGCAACGGAAAATTCACAACGGATGAAAGATATAGAATGGCCAGACTGATAGAGAATATGACAGGCGGCACTGCGTTGGTTGAAAGCATGCATGGGGCAGGCTCTCCTCAGGCGCAAAGGGTTGTAATGGCAAGGCAGGCCAATGTGGAATACAAAAAGACGTTGGCTAAAAGACTTGCAGGTATAGAAAGCGAGGAATAAGATGTTTGATTTAAGTGGAAAAACAGCAATTGTAACCGGTGCGACCAAAGGTCTAGGTTACGCTACAGCACACAGCCTTGCTGACTGTGGCGCTAATGTTGTCATCGTCAGTAGAAGCGAAGAAGACTGCGTCCGAGTCGCAGAGGAAATCAAAAATAAGGGTGTCAAGTCTATGGCTTACGCCTGCGACATCACCCAGAAGAAAATGATAGACTCAATGGTTGAACAGACAGTTAAGGAATTTGGTTTTATCGATATACTGGTCAATAATGCAGGTGTTGCTGTCACCAAACCAGCAGAAGAATTGACTGAGGATGACTGGGATTTTGTTGTTGACACAAACTTGAAAGGTGTTTTTCTAACCTCTCAAGCTGTTGGTAAAAGAATGATTAAACAGAATCACGGTAGAATCGTCAATATTGCTTCAATGCTCGGATTGGTTGGAGATAAAAGTGTACTACCTTATCTATGTAGTAAGGGAGGCGTCGTTCAACTAACAAGAGGTCTTGCTCTGGAGTGGGCTAAATATGGTATCAGAGTCAATGGCATCGCTCCGGGTTATGTTATAACACCGATCAACGAGAATGTCCTGAACGAGGAGAAGGTCCGAAAATATCTACTTGGTAAAACACCTATGAGAAGATTTGGTACAGCTGAGGAAATAGCCAGTGCCGTTGTCTACCTCGCCTCAGATGAAGCTAGCTACATCACTGGAACGATTCTCACTGTTGATGGTGGCTGGACGGCACAATAGAGCCATGGCGAACCCAGATAAGTTGTTTGTCAGAGTAAAACTGTGTGGAAACTGCAATCCCTACTATGATGTAAAACTGATACTTAAAAGAATCAAACAATCATTAGACTATATTGAGTTTGTTTACAAGGATGACCAATACTTCGATCTCTATCTGAACATCAATGGCTGTATTTCAGCCTGTATTGAAAAAATAGACACCGATAAACCAGTTATTCAGGTAAATGGCTATATAATCAACGGCGAGGAATGTGAGGGAGATACACTAAGTAGTTGTTTAATCGAAACACTAAAAAACCACCTATCTAAATGACGGGTGGTTTTTCTCTTGAATCCAGCGACGACCTACTTTCCCAGGCAGTCACCCACCAAGTATCATCAGCGCAGAAGGGCTTAACTACTGTGTTCGGGATGGGAACAGGT
Organism: Dethiosulfatibacter sp.; assembly: GCA_019084435.1. The sequence goes on along the minus strand of JAHRFV010000198.1, from coordinate 46 downwards.
GTGGCCCCTTCGCTATTGCCACTGGATTCTAAGCTGCGTCCTTTGT
>JAHRFV010000261.1 GCA_019084435.1 Dethiosulfatibacter sp. | reverse complement strand
GTATAAAAATATTTTGGAGGTGAATTATGAGATTAGAATTGAGGGACATTCTGATCAAGGATATACAGTTTGGTGATGTGTCAGAAATCAAGAACAACAAACTATACGTCAACAAGCAGGATATCGAATCACTGGTCATGGCAGACGAGCATATCAAAGAAGTATTGATTGACATCGCTAGACCTGGTGAGGAAGTCAGGATAACACCTGTCAAGGATGTTATCGAACCAAGGGTCAAGATAGAAAGTGAGGGTGGCATATTTCCAGGAGTCGTATCTAAAGTAAAAACTGTAGGAACAGGTAAGACAAACGTGCTTAAGGGTGCTGCAGTTGTGACATCTGGCAAGATAGTAGGCTTTCAGGAAGGCATAATCGACATGATGGGTGAAGGGGCTAAATACACGCCATTCTCCGAAACAAACAACTTGGTTATGGTGTGTCATTGCCATGATAATGTCAAGGCTCAGGACCACGAAAAATCAGTTAGATTAGCAGGTGTAAAAGTAGCAAATTTTCTTGGAGAATTGTCAAAAGATTTAGAACCGGATCAAGTTGCTGTATATGAGACATTGCCTTTATTGCAGAACATTATGAAGTATCCTGATCTGCCAAAGGTTGCCTATGTGCAAATGCTTCAAAGTCAAGGCCTGCTACATGATACCTATGTTTATGGCGTGGATGCTAAAAATATCATTCCGACAATACTGTATCCCACAGAACTGATGGATGGGGCTATCATAAGTGGAAACTGCGTATCAGCATGCGACAAGAACACAACATACCATCATCAAAATAATTGTGTGGTACATGATTTGTACAAGAAACACGGTATAGAGATTAACTTTGTAGGCGTCATTATCACCAACGAAAATGTGTATCTTGCTGATAAGGAAAGATCATCAGACTGGACAGCAAAGCTCACTGAATTTTTGGGTGTGGATGGTGTGATTATATCTCAGGAAGGCTTTGGAAATCCTGACACAGACCTGATCATGAACTGCAAGAAAATAGAAGACAAGGGTATTGATACAGTCATCATCACTGACGAATATGCCGGAAGAGACGGTGCGTCACAGCCATTGGCAGATGCTGATGAAAAAGCCAACGCCGTCATAACCGGTGGCAATGCCAATGAGATTATCATATTAAAACCAATGAAGAAAGTGATTGGACACATGGAGTTTATTGACAAAATAGCCGGTGGATTCAACGGCAACGTTGCAGAAGATGGAACCATAACCATAGAGCTGCAGGCGATTATAGGGGCTACCAATGAGCTTGGTTTCAATAAACTGTCAGCTAGAGATTATTAGAAAGGGGGTAAGAAGATGTCAAAATTCATAGTAGTACATTATGTTAATCAGTTTTATGCAGGCATAGGTGGAGAAGAAAAAGCAGACCATCAGCCGGAAGTTATAAAAGGTGTTGTAGGACCAGGTCTAGCTTTTCAAGCTGCATTTGGTGACCAGGCTGAGATTGTAGCTACCGTCGTCTGTGGAGATTCCTGCTACAATGAGAACATGGAAAAAACCAGAGAAACCATATTGGAATTGGTCAAGCAGTACAACCCTGATTTGTTTGTTGCCGGACCAGCTTTCAACGCAGGCAGATATGGTGTTGCCTGTGGTGATATTGCAGCAGCTGTCCAGGATAGTTTAGGCATTAAGGCATTGTCGGGCATGTACATAGAAAATCCGGGTGCTGACTTGTACAAGAAGTCAGTCTATCTGGTAGAGACGAAAAACAGCGCGGTAGATATGAGAAATGCTGTCAAAAAAATGGTATCTTTGGGCCTTAAACTATTGAAAAACGAAGAGATTCTAACCCCTGAAGAAGAAGGCTATATCAAAAGGGGATTCAGAAAGAATTACTTTGCAGACCAACGAGGATCACAAAGAGCAGTTGACATGCTGATTCAGAAGATGAAAAAGGATACATTTGTAACAGAGTTTGCTATGCCTACTTTCGATCGTGTAGATCCGAATCCGGCAATCAAAGACATGGCGCATACGAAAATCGCTATAGTCACATCAGGAGGGATAGTACCTAAAGGAAATCCTGACCATATAGAGTCATCAAGTGCCTCAAAATATGGCAAATATGATATCACCAAGTTCAGAAATCTGACCGAAAAGGATCATGAAACCGCTCATGGCGGTTATGACCCAACTTTTGCCAATCTGGACTCTGACAGGGTTATCCCTGTTGACGTGCTTAGAGACATGGAAAAGGAAGGCAGAATAGGAGAACTGTTCAACTACTTCTATACCACAACAGGTAACGGAACATCTGTTGCCAATGCCAAAGCATTTTCAGAAGAAATAGCAAAGGATCTTATATCAAATGGGGTCCAGGCAGTTATCCTAACATCCACCTGAGGTACCTGTACGCGTTGCGGTGCAACCATGGTGAAGGAAATAGAAAGGGCAGGAATTGCTGTTGTTCATATGTGTACTATAGTTCCAATATCTAAGACTGTAGGTGCTAATAGAATTGTGCCGACAGTGGCTATACCCCATCCATTGGGCAACCCTTCCTTGACAGCTGAGGAAGAGAAATCGCTGAGAAGAGGACTGGTTGAGAAGGCTTTAAAGGCTCTTGAAACAGAGATAACCGAACAGACTGTATTTGAATAATTGATTTTGGAGGAAGATATGTTAGAATTGAATAAAGACAATTTTGAAGAGGAAGTATTGAAGTCAGACGGATTTACACTGGTGGATTTCTGGGGTGATAGCTGTGAGCCATGCAAGGCACTGATGCCTGATATTGAAGCGCTCTCGGAAATGTACGGAGACAAAATAAAATTTACCAAACTTAACACCACCAAAGCTAGAAGAGTGGCGATAAGCCAGAGAGTGCTAGGACTTCCAACCATATTGATTTACAAGGATGGCAGCATTGTCGAGGAAATCACAAAAGACCAAGCTAAAAAAGACCATATTGAAACGGTCATTAAAAAATATCTATAAGGCTTTATGCTTTATATAAACCAATTAAAACGAAAGGAAGTGTTAGAATGAGCATATTGGACAATAAGAAAATTGTCATAATAGGCGACAGAGACGGCGTCCCCGGTCAAGCGATCGAAGAATGCGTTAAGACTTCTAGCGCAGAGGTAGTATTCTCATCAACAGAATGCTTCGTCTGAACGGCTGCAGGCGCAATGGATCTGGAAAACCAAAAGAGAGTTAAGGATTTAGCTGAAAAACATGGCGCAGAAAATCTGGTAGTCATACTAGGTGCGGCAGAAGGCGAAGCGGCAGGACTAGCCGCTGAAACCGTAACAGCAGGAGATCCGACTTTTGCTGGTCCGTTGACAGGAGTCCAGTTAGGACTCGGAGTGTATCATTGTTGTGAACCACAATTTAAAGAAGCTGTAAACGAAGAAGTGTATGAAGACCAGATTGGCATGATGGAAATGGTCCTAGATGTAGATGACATAATAAACGAAATGAAATCTATCAGAGATCAGTTCAGCAAATACTGATCAACAGTTAACAATTTAGACAGGGTATTGTTTTCTAAGAAACCAATACCCTGATTTTCAATAATCGGAGGATAAAATGAACTATTCGGTCGTTAAAGGAACAAGCTATATTCTGGTGAATACACCGGATATGATTATCCACAATGGAACTACACAAACTATGGAAAAAACGGCAAATCCAGATTCAGAGTACATCAAGGCAATAGGGAGCCATATAAGGACCTATGAACAGGTCTTGAATTACGCGCCCAGTCAGGTCTACATAGGGAACATGAAGCCTGAAGAGCTGGAAACACTGGAAATGCCTTGGTATGATAAAGATGTCAGAATTAGCGAAAGGTTTGGAAAATTCGGAGAGATTATGCCTCAGGATGAGTTTATAGGTCTGATGAAGCTCTCTGATTCATTCGATTTGGTTATGTTGGAAAAGAATTTTTCTGAAATGGTGAAAGAAAAACTTGAGAGTCATCCACTTTTTGGTACTGAATACACATTAAAGATAAAAGAAGGCTTTGATATAGCTTCAATTCAAAAGGAAGTTGACGAAAATCATGGAGAAGGAATTTACAACGATAGCAAGCTGGTAGGATGCGTCAAGAAAGCCCATGATTCTGACGTCAATCTCACTGCACATATCATGTTCGAAAATATCGTGTCAAAAGCGTCAGGGGTTCTGGCACTAAAACACCTGATCCATAATGTTAAAGTTGGAATCGAAGAAATAGATTATGTCATAGAGTGCTCAGAAGAGGCCTGTGGTGACATGAATCAGAGAGGTGGCGGCAATTTTGCAAAAGCCATCGCTGAGATAGCAGGTCTGGTCAATGCTACCGGATCTGATATAAGAGGATTCTGTGCGGCTCCGACACATGCGTTGATACAGGCATCCGCCTTAGTACAAGCAGGTGTCTACAAGAATGTTGCTATTGTGGCAGGTGGAGCGACTGCCAAACTAGGTATGAACGGAAAGGATCATGTCAAAAAAGGCATGCCGGTTTTAGAAGATGTTTTAGGCGGTTTTGGTATATTGGTAAGTGAAAATGACGGCATCAATCCAATCATTAGAAATGACCTGGTCGGCAAACATAATGTAGGGACAGGTTCTTCACCTCAGGCTGTCATTACAGCTTTGATTACCATGCCGTTGGATAAAGGAAATATGAAGATAACAGACGTAGACAAATACTCAGTCGAGATGCAAAATCCCGATGTAACAAAACCTGCAGGGGCTGGCGACGTCCCTTTGTCGAACTACAAGATGATAGGCGCTCTAGCAGTCAAAAGAGGCGAGATGGATAAAAGCGATCTCATGAGTTTTGTTAAGAAGCACGGAATGCAAGGCTGGGCACCTACTCAAGGACACATACCATCAGGTGTTCCCTATGTCGGATTCGCAAGGGAAGAACTTATGGCAGGAAATATCAAGCGTGCCATGATAGTTGGAAAAGGCAGTTTATTCCTGGCAAGAATGACAAATTTGTTTGACGGTGTTTCTGTTATTTTGGAGCAAAATAGCAAAAAAGAAGAGGAAGCAACAGTTTCCAAGCAAGAAATAAAGAAGTTGATAGCAGAAGCTATGAGAGAATTTGGCGCCAACCTGACAAAGGAATAGGAGGCTGATGATGGATAAATTGAAAGAAACAAGAAACATGATTGGCGAGATATTTCTTGAAATCGGAGAGGCTATGGATTCAGGACAATTTGGTAGCCAATCAAGGATTGGAATTACAGCATTGGGTAGTGAGCACGGTATTGATAATATCATAAAGGGTGCTGAGAAGGCACAAAAAGAAAACACAGGTTTAAAAGTTGTGCTCATTGGACCAAAGGTTGATACCGATCTTGAAGTCGTAGAAGCTAATTCAGAAAGCGATATGTATACAAAAATGGAAGAACTTCTGGACAAAGGTGAAATCAATGCATGCGTCACAATGCACTATAATTTCCCCATTGGTGTTGCAACAGTTGGTAAAGCTATAACTCCTGGTTTAGGCAAGGATATTTATCTGGCGACCACAACGGGAACAGCCTCTACCAATAGAGTGGAAGCGATGATCAAGAACGCGCTATATGGTATAATTACCGCCAAAACTATGGGGATCGTGAATCCTTCAGTGGGGATTCTCAATCTCGATGGCAGTAGACAGGTGGAAACAGCACTCAAGAAATTAAACGCAAATGGTTATGGCATCAATTTCGGCGACTCAGCTAGAGCTGACGGTGGTTGTGTCATGAGAGGAAATGACTTGTTGTCAGGCTCCTCTGATGTTATGGTGACAGATACACTAACAGGTAATATTATGATGAAGGTGTTCTCCTCATTTACTACCGGAGGCAATTATGAATCATCGGGATATGGATATGGTCCTGGTATCGGTGAAAACTATGACAAAATAATCTTGATCTTGTCTAGAGCTTCCGGTGTGCCTGTTGTGGCCAATGCTATCGGATATGCTGCTAGACTGGTTAATGGCAGGTTGATAGATGTAGCTAACGAGGAGTTTAAAAAAGCCAGAGACGCAGGCTTGCAAAGTATTCTCAAAGACCTTACTAAAGAACCAGCGAAATCAGAAAAACAAATCTTAATGCCGGATAAAGAAGTGGTTACTGGGCAGATTTCAGGAATTGACATCATGGACCTGGAGTCAGCTGTCCAAGTGCTTTGGCAGGAGCATATTTATGCTGAAAGTGGCATGGGTTGTACCGGACCTATCATACTGGTCAGTGAAAAAAATCTGGCAAATGCAATAGATATTTTACAGCGAAACAGTTTTGTAGCAACAGAGGCAGAAGATTGCTGATTCAATATTTAAGATAAATCAAATGAAAATCCTTTCTATTGATGATATAATGAATTAATCAATGGAAAGGATTTTTGCGATGGGTTATTCTGTAGAGCTTCTATTTGACAAAAATAGCGAAGAAAAGATCAGAAATTACTGGAAACTGCTTTACGAACAAGGCGGTGGAGACTTCATGCACCTGAAGGGTGGAAGACCACACATATCTTTAGCGGTATATTACTCTGAAATGGAAGACATAAAAAAACTTAGGGAAGTCGTTCAATCTATATTCGGTGAGGTCAAAAAATTCGAACTGATATTTAACAGCATTGGTGTCTTTCCCGGAGAAGAGAGAGTTACTTTTCTTTCTCCCAAGCCATCAGTGAGATTGTTGAGTATTCAGAGCGCACTTTATAACGAAATCAGAAGACAAGGCATCCGAAAGTTTTACTGGGGTCATTACAAACCAAAGATTTGGGTACCCCACTGTACAATGATTCTGAATAATGAGATTGATATGCATATCAAAGGAATGGAAATATTAAGCAGGGATTTTGAGACTATGGAGGTAACAGTTGAAAGAGTTGCCCTTGTTGAATTCTATCCCTTCAATACAATCCTTGAGATGGGATTGCTATAACAATTAGATAAAAGACAAACGGAGGAATTTAATGAAGAGGACATTAAGCATTTTATTATCAATTCTGGGATTTTATTTCATGTGGCTGGGACTTTATTCTTTAGTAGGTCCAATTTTGTTACCATTTTCTTTTACTGAACCGTATAGTGTTTATTTATATACCGCAGCTTCAACCTTGCCTTTGGGATTAGGAATCCGTTTTTTGGCATTATTTGGACTGACAAGACAAGAAAGATTTAAAAAACTATTGAAAGACTCACTTATAGTGTTGTCATTGGTTGTATTGTTGACATTTATCACAAAAGTATCAATGTTCTTAAGAAGCAGATCTTAGCTCGGGAGGTTTATTATGATTGAATCAATGATCACATTTTTCCAGTGTTCATCTCTTGAAACGGTTCATAGTTTTTATCATGACTGTTTAGGACTGAAACTCTTCAAGGATCAAGAGATTTGCAGAATCTATGAAACTCCAAGTGGGGCATTAGGTTTTTGCACTCATCTTGAGAGAACCAGTTCTTCCTCAATCATTTGTTTTGTCCTCAAAGACAAACAGATGGTAGAAGAGTACTTTGAAAAGGTCAGCGATTATGGCGCTGAGATTTTGACAAACCCAACACTAAAAGAAGAGTTTGGGATATATCAATTTTTTGCTAACGATATGGAAGGTAACAAAGTAGAGTTTCAATGTTTCCTGTGATCAGGAGGTAAAAATTGGACATCAAGATTTTAGTTGAATCGATGAAACTGGCCGAAAAAGCCTCACTATGCTCCGGAAAAGATTTCTGGACAACAAAGAGAATCGCACGGCTGATGATCCCCTCTATTTTTTTGGCTGATGGACCACATGGACTGCGAAAACAGAAAGGTAAATCAGATAATGCTGGGTTGAATGAGAGCATACCTGCGACTTGTTTTCCAACCACTGCTACAACAGCCTGCTCATGGGATAGGGAGTTGATGTTTGAAATAGGACAGGCTTTGGGAGAGGAATGTCTGCAGGAAGGTGTTTCTATTTTGCTCGGACCAGGTGCAAATATAAAGAGATCACCCCTTTGTGGCAGAAATTTTGAGTATTTTTCTGAAGACCCATTCTTGACAGGAGAACTTGCTGCTGATTTTATCAACGGCGTTCAATCCAAGGGAGTTGGTACATCACTAAAGCATTTTACCGCTAATAACCAGGAACAATCGAGGATGACCATTGATGCCATAGTTGATGAGAGAACTCTCAGAGAAATATATCTGACCGGTATGGAAATTGCTGTAAAAAAATCCCATCCATGGACAGTGATGGGTGCTTATAATCGACTAAATGGCACTTTTTGTTGTGAGAACAAAACTATACTTACAGAGATACTCAGAGGTGAG
>JAHRFV010000296.1 GCA_019084435.1 Dethiosulfatibacter sp. | reverse complement strand
TGTGATCTCAGCTATCGGTATATCATAAATATCCACTTCATTGGTTTCAATAAAGTAAACCACTAATTCAAATGCGCCATAGAATTTGTTGATTTCAACAATATACTCCAAATTATCCCTACTTTCTCATATCGATAAAGCCATGGCCATCGACCATACCTATGATGACATTGTTTTTTTTCACCGGCTCAGAACTGAAGCCAAAGGCCTCGTAGAATGATTCAGTGAGTGCTTCCTTTTCATCGCTTTTATTGGTGTAGATGACGCCCAGTGAATCACCGAACTCCACCCTGTCCCCCACCTTTTTGTGCAATATGATGCCAGCTGTATAGTCAATTTCCTCTTCTTTTGTTGCGCGTCCTGCACCTGCCACCAATGAGCACAATCCTATTTTCTCAGCATCGATTGCTTTTATGTAGCCTTCCGATGTGCTGATGACTTTATAGGCATATTTTGATTTTTCAAATTTTGTTAGATCTTTTATATAGGTTATATCACCCTTCTGAGCGTAGATAAAGTCAACAAATTTTAGAAAAGGTTCATCAGTTGTTAGAAGCGCTCTGGTTTTTTCCAAGCCAGCTTCAAGAGTATCACTTATGCCAGCTAACTTTAACATGGCTGCATTCAGAAATACACACAGTGTCGTGAAATCCTCAGGTCCTTCATTTTTTAGCGTATTAACAGCCTCGATGACTTCCAGGGAGTTGCCCACTGCGAAGCCAAGCGGCTCTTCCATGTTGGAGAGAACTATGCCAACTTTTCGATCAAAGCTTTTTCCGATAGAAACCATCATCTCTGCAAGCTGTACCGCATCTTCGACATTCTTCATAAAAGCGCCACTTCCCACTTTCACATCAAGAAGTATGATATCAGCACCGGATGCAATTTTTTTGGACATGATGGAGCTAGCAATCAGAGAGAGGTTATCTACTGTCGCAGTCACGTCCCTTAGGGCATATAGCTTCTTGTCTGCAGGAACCAGATCAAGAGTCTGACCAGATATTGCAAAGCCGAATTTCTCGACAATATAAAACATCTCATCTCTATCAAGATTTACATTAAAGCCAGGAATTGACTCCAGCTTGTCAATGGTACCGCCAGTGTGTCCAAGCCCTCTGCCTGACATCTTAGATACCTTTAAATCACTCAAGGCCATCAGAGGCAATAAAACAAGCGAGGTCTTATCTCCTACACCGCCTGTACTGTGTTTGTCCACCTTTATGCCATCAATGAATGATAGATCGACTGTTTCACCAGACTCAACCATGGCTTTTGTGAGTGCAGTGGTTTCAGACAGATTCATTCCTTTGAAATAGATGGCCATCAGCATAGCTGACATCTGGTAGTCAGGGATTTCACCCTTGACATAGCCATCAATCAGAAATTTGATTTCTTCTTCTGAAAGCTCTTCTCCATGCTTTTTATTGTTGATCAGATCATAAACTCTCATTCCAATCACCCTATATCCAACATACTTTTGATACTGACGTTGTCCACGTTATTGTCCACATCTAGAAAATCAAGAATCGTTTTTGCGATTACATCGAATCCTTTCGTTTTCCCTAAGTTTAGGGGTTGTATATATTTATGGTAGACCAGTAAAGGTACATACTCCCTGGAGTGATCTGTGCTCTCAGTGGATGGATCACAGCCATGGTCGGCGGAAATCATAAGAAGATCCTCATCTCTTAGTGCTGAAAGTATTTCTGGCAGCTTGCTGTCAAACTCCTGCAGGGCATTTCCATACCCTTCAATGTTGTTTCTGTGACCGTAGAGCATATCGAAGTCAACAAGGTTGGTGAAAATCAGTCCCTGGCTGTCTCGATTAATCTCGCTTAGAGTTGCTTCTATGCCACTTTCATTGTTTTTAGTGTGTAGGGTTTTTGTGATACCTCTGCCGACAAATATATCTTCGATTTTGCCAATTGCGACAACATCCTGTCCTGCTTCGGAGATGTAATCAAGCATGGTCTTCCCGATTGGTTCCAGTGAGAAATCCTTCCGGTTCTCTGTTCTTTTAAAGCTTCCAGGCTCACCAACAAATGGTCTTGCAATGACTCTGCCTACCGCATGCTTTCCAGTCAGAATTTCTCTGGCTTTTTTGCATATGTCATAAAGCTCTCCCAATGGTACTACATTTTCATGGGCAGCGATTTGGAAGACGCTGTCTGCTGATGTATAGGCAATAATATTTCCGGTTCGGACATGCTCCTCGCCCAGTTCCTCTATGATGGCAGTGCCTGAGGCTGCCTTGTTGCCGATGATGCCTCTGCCCGTTTCCTTTTCCAGGGTTTGGAGTATCTCATCAGGAAAGCCGTCAGGATATGTGGGAAATGGTTGATCAAGTACAATGCCTGATATTTCCCAGTGACCGGTTGTCGTGTCTTTACCGGGAGAAATCTCCTCCAATTTTCCATACGAAGCTATGGGAGTTATGGTATTTCTTCTAATTTCCTCAAGTCCTTCAATGTGTGTCAGACCCATTTTTTCAAGGTTTTCAAGCTTGAAATTTTCTATATTCCTGTAAACATTCAGAAGTGTATTGCTACCCTCATCCCCATATAGATGGGCATCAGGCATTGCGCCGATACCGACGCTGTCTAGAATGATCAGAATAACTCGATTAATCATATAACCTCCTTAGGCTCTGGGGTGTGACTTTCTATATATTTCAAAGGTGTGTTTTTCCTGTGTTTTAAGATACATCTGTATGGCACTAATGCTGTTCTGTCCGAACAATATCTGTAGCGTGTTGATGTCTGCACCATTCTGCAGCAGGTGTACGACAAATGAATTCCTTATAATCTGAGGTGTAATCCGTCTCTTGATTCCAGCACCCTTGGCATATTGCCTCAAAATCTTCCAAAAACCCTGCCGAGACATATGGGTTCCGGACAGATTGACAAACATGGTATCTCCGGTATCGGCATTGATAAGATCCTTGCGTCTTTCTGACAGATATGTCTCCAGATACTGCTTTGCCTGGCTACCTACAGGAACTCGGCGTGTATTGTTTTTTTTGTTGATGCTAAGGCTCTCTGAAGAAGGATTATAGTCCCTTGTTTTTAGATCCAACAGTTCACTGACCTTGATACCAGTTGAATACATGAGTTCCAGCATGGTCTTGTCTCGATATCCTTTGATTGAGTTGATGTCCGGTAGTTCCAGCAGCTTGTCTATTTCGTCGGCTGTCAGAAATTCAGGCAGCTTTCTATCAATTCTTGGTGCATGAATGGTATTTGACGGGTTCTTAATGATATCGCCTCGTTCCTCCATAAAATTATAGAATGACTTGATGGAAGAAAGGCTTCTGGATACAGTAGCTGCGTTTTTTGATTTTTTCTGCATGTCAAGCATATAGGTCAAAATCATGGTCTTTGTGACACTCAAAATATCCTTTTTATAGGTTTCTTGAATATATTTGTAGAAAGCGATGATGTCGCTGATATAAGCAGATGATGTATTTTTAGAGATATTTCTTTTATTCCTTAGAAAGTGGCTGAATTCATTAATATGTTCGCTCATTCAAAACCTCCATACTATATCTATGGTCTCAAATATATAATACCACAATTTATAGTGTTTTATAAGTAGTCTCAAGAAAAAAACTTCCCTTTTCAGGAAGCGGAATAATACATTTTATAGTATAAAAGTCCGATGATTGTTTTAGAGTCCACAATCTCACCAGAGACAATTTTACCCAAAGCCTCATCAAGATCCAGTGAAATCAGGTCGATAAATTCATCCTCGTCATTCTCCAAATAATCTGCAGTCAGATGTCTGGCAATATACAAATGAATTTTTTCGGTGCAAAAACCCGGTGAGGTAATGATCTCCATAACCTCCTCCAGTTGATGGGCTCGAAAACCGGTCTCCTCGATCAACTCCCGTTCAGCACAATCATATGGGGATTCATTCTTTTCCAGTTTCCCGGCGGGAATTTCTATCAGTACCTTCTCCACAGCCTTTCGGTATTGTTTTACCATCAGGATCTTATTCTCATCAGTTACAGCTACGATTGCCACAGCACCATTATGCTCAACAATCTCTCTCAGAGAGGTCTTATCATTTGGTAGAAGCACCTCATCCACACGAAGATTTAGTATTTTGCCTTCGTGTATTCGTTTGCTGTTTATTGTTTTTTCTATCATATCATTTCTCATTTGCTCTAACCATTTCCTCTGCGTTTTTCATCGATATTTCCGTAATGTCCAGACTACTCAATAATCTTGCCACTTCTCTAATTCTATCCTCATATCCGAGGCGTGTAACAGAAGAATATGTCTTTTGACCATCGGTAAGCTTTTCTATGACAAAATGAGTATGGGCTGCGGAGGCAATCTGGGGAGAGTGCGTCACACAGATAACCTGATGGGTAGCTGAAATCTTCTTGATCTTTTCACCCACCATATGAGCAGTTTTACCACTGATACCGGTATCTATTTCATCAAATATCATTGTTGGGATATCATCTATTTCGTTTATGATGGATTTTATGGCCAGCATGATTCTGGACACCTCACCACCGGACAATATCTTATCAAGGGGCATGAGGTCCATACCAGGATTGGTGCTGATCATAAATAGTACATTATCCTTACCCAGCTCGTTGAAAGCAGATGTATTTGATATATTAATGCTAAATCTAGCCTCTTTCATATTGAGAGAGTGAAGCTGTTTTTCGATTTCCTTCTCGATGAAACCTGCCTTATTTATTCTGATGCTATGAAGATTATCAGATAGCGATGCCATCTTAGCAGTAATTGATTTGAGTCTGGCTTTTAAATCGCTGATTCTAGACTCGATATTTTTCAGAAGCTCCAATTCACGGACAGCTTTGTCCCTGTGCTGTAACAGCTCTGTAATTTCCATATTATATTTTCTCTTGATGTGATTGATGGCTTCCAGACGGTGCTCTAAAAACACCAGTCGTTCATCATCCAGATCCTTGTCATTGGCATAGTCAATAAGATCAAATGACAGCTCCTGGCTGGAATCTATAATCAGTTCCAGGGCTGATTCAAACCCTTTGATAGCCGCATCAAAATGAGAAACCTTCTTGATAGACTTGAGAGCCTCGGAAAGCATATCCGTTATAGAGCGGTTCTCGTTGGTGAAATAGTCGGCTGCCTGAAAAACATTCAATTTAATGTCGTTAAGATTGGACAGTATGTTATACTCACTAAAAAGCGACTCCTCTTCTCCCAGCTTTAGACCCGCACTATTGATCTCGTTGATTTGAAACTCTAGAAAATCCATCCTGGCATTCTTGTCAGTATTGCTTTTCTCAAGGGATGAAATCTCGCTCTTCAAGGCTGTAAAATCCCTGTAAAGAGATTGATAGTTTTCCAGAAAATCAGTTAGCTCCGAACCGCACATCTTATCCAATATCTGGATATGTTCGGCATTATCCAAGATGGACTGCTGTTCATATTGACCATGAATGTCCAGCAGATATCTCGCTATGATTTTGAGAAATGATATGTTAATCAGCACGTCGTTTATCCTGGCTGTAGATCTGCCATTATCCATCACATCTCTTGTTATGATAATCGTGTCATCCTCGGTCTCAATACCATGCTCTGCCAAAAGAGCCAGCAAGGGTGAGTTTTCCTCAATATAAAAACTACCTTGAACAGTAGCCTTGTCACAATCTTTTCTTACAAAACCTTTGTTGGATTTCCCACCAAGCAGCAAATTCAGAGAGTCAATAATCATGGACTTTCCAGCACCGGTTTCTCCCGTAAAAACGTTAAAACCATCTGTAAAGTCCAGAAATATTTTTTCGAAAATTATAAAGTTCAAGATGCTTAAATTAAGCAGCATAAAACCTCCGTTTAGTTAAT
>JAHRFV010000096.1 GCA_019084435.1 Dethiosulfatibacter sp. | reverse complement strand
TAAAGTTCAGTCCTTCCCAACACGTTTGCAACCGCATTGGTACTATGACCTCGGCTGACTTCTCATGACAAATCTTATTTCAACCATAACCGCAAATGTTGTATTGCTTTGGCTATGTCCATGAGACCTCCCCAGGTAAGAACACAATCTTCCTCTCCATCTATCTGCCACATCTACTACAGTTAATTCCGAGTAGTTATTGGACTTTGACTTGTCTAGCAGCCTTATCCTTAACTGTAGCCTGATGTGATTTCTGTTCGTCAGACCAGAGATTTGCCTTCCGGCTTCCTTCAGATTCGCAATCACTCACGACACCCTTGCCTTTGGCTATGTCTTTCCCACTACTAGGGCAGACTAGGGACTTTAACCCTTAAGATTGTGCCCATGCTGGGCACACAATGAAAAGAACTCTGTTTTTATCGCAGAGTTCTTTTTTATCTATTTCTGATCCTTGTAGCCTTCTCTGATGACCTTATACTCACCGGTTTCGGTGTTCAAATCGTAGATATTAAAGTTTGTTTTGATGTCAAATCCGTCATAGTGTGTTGCGAGATTGAGAGAAGCTGATCCATCACTACCGCTTGTTATTCTGTGAAAAACGCCTGTTGGCCAAACTAGTACAGCATTGCCGTCACATACTCTGACCCCGTTATGTTCGATGCGATCCGGAGCTACCGTGAATTTTTCTATTCTTCCGTGTTCGGGGGTGTATATCTCAATGTATCTCACCCCGGCAAGCACCAATAGATTATCTGCCTGGTGGGGATGCATGTACCAGGGTCGCTCAACATCATCGACTGCACCTGGCGATAACGCAGGACCGGTATGTAAGACCCTGTCAATGGCGTCGATTTTTGGTATTGTAGATTTCTCCATAACATCAAATACAACCCCTGGTGTCCTTCTGAACTCTTTTAAAAGAATAATACGGTACAAACCTTTTACCTGTTCCAAAATATAGTCCATATATAATTACCTCCAACAATCAAAAAAAGCTCATTATGAGCTTTTTAGAATTCCTGATCAAACAATTCTTCAAATACAGCACCGACTTTATCGAACTCGTCGTCAGATTCGATAGCAATCAGATCAACGCCTTCTTCGTCTTCCTTATAACCATAGATGAAATATTCTTCTGTTCCTTCTGGTAATAACGCAATGTATTCTTTATTCTCAAACTCAACGACAGCAAGAACAAGGCATTCCTTTTCTTCACCATCATCAAATGTGACCATCATTGTGTCAGGTTCGAGATCACCATGATCATGGTCATGTCCACACCCACATCCACATCCGCCACACTCATCGTCTGCGCATTCTTCATCTTCACAGCAATTATCTTCTTGGCCTTCACAGCAATTTTGTTTCTCCAAACTATCATCACCGCAACAGCAGTTATTCTCTTTATCCATTTTTATACTCTCCTTTAATTTTTAGATACTACAACAATTTATCATATTTATTATAAATAGTAAACCAAAATATGAAATCAATTAAAAAAATGAGGCTTCTTAAGTCTAAATTTTCTGCCTATTGAGGTTGAGACGATTATTGCACTCGAAATAGCAATAGCGACCAATATGGTCTCAACACCTATTTCAGTGGCTGCAGAATAATCAGCGTCTATAATTTTAAGCATTGAGTAATAGAGTCCATATCCTGGAACCAAAGGTATTAACCCAGGAATGATGAAAACTGTCGCTGGCATTTTTCTCTTCCTTGCTAATATTTCACTTACCATCCCAACTGATAAAGCACCTGCAAATGCGGCCATAACGGGTGAATCAAATTTTCCATACAACTGAGAGTAAATAATCCATCCCAGTGCGCCTGTAATCGAAGCATATGCTAGCTGTTTTCTTGGTATATTGAAAAGTATTCCAAATCCTAATGTGCAAATCGCCGCAAATATAAACTCAATCATTATCATAGGCTTCCTCCCAAAATGAATATATAACCTTGTAGGATAGAACCAACACCCAGAGCAAGAGCAACCGCAATCAAAATCGCCTCTGTCAGTCTTGATGTGCCAGATACAAAGTCTCCTGAGATAATATCTCTGATTGCATTGACAATAGCAACACCTGGCACTAAAGGCATCAAAGATCCGATAATGACACTGTCTATTTGAATATCAATAACCACATTTCCTATGGATTTTACCAATATCAGGGCAAAAACCATATTCACCATACCTCCCAAAAGATTTTTTAAGAAAAATGAAATCTTGTATTGACTAGCTATTGTGGTAAATAATACCACTAGAATGCTATTGATAAACGCGATAATGAACTCGACGATATTGCCTCCAAAAAGTAGTGTGAAAAATCCTCCTGCTATACCACCAGCCAGAAGTCTAAGTCTTAAGGAAAATACGGGTGCATTTTCTATCTTAACAAGTTCTTTTTCTCCGTCTTGTATACTCATACTGTCATTTGAAAATTTTCTCGAAAAATCATTAACCATTGATATGATTTCAAGATCAATTCTTTTTAAAGTAGTTCTATGAATGAGAGAATAGTATTCATCATCATGTTCCACATTCAGAAAAATACCTGTTGGTACAACAAAACTCTGCACTTGTTGCAATCCTCTGGCTTTACAAATGTTGTTTATGGTTTCCTCTACTCGGTAGGTTTCGGCCCCATATTCCAATAACATCTTTCCGGCATTCAACGACAACTTCAAGATTCTTTTAACTTCAGACCTTTCCATTAGATTCCTCATCTAGATTGTTTTTTTTAATCATGTTATATCATTAAAATTATAACATTTATTGTATTATATTGTATACTTAACATCTTTTCAATTTGGATCGGGTAGGAGGTAGATAATTATTTTATCTACCGACCTCCCACAGCACCGTACGTACGGTTCCGTATACGGCGCTTCTCTAGTTTTCACATATTTTCAGATAGTAGTCAGTCATGGATAAGAATCCTAGACTGGCTATTT
>JAHRFV010000311.1 GCA_019084435.1 Dethiosulfatibacter sp. | reverse complement strand
TTCCAGTGTCTCCTGATGTGGCTGTTAGAATGACAATATCCTCACCTGAGTTGCAGTTTTCCTCAGCCTTTTTCATCAGATATGGCAGGATGGATAAGGCTATATCTTTATTATGGAGCTGTTTCATGGAAAAACAATCGCATTTAAAGATATAGCCTTATCCATCCTGCCATATCTGATGAAAAAGGCTGAGGAAAACTGCAACTCAGGTGAGGATATTGTCATTCTAACAGCCACATCAGGAGACACTGGAAAGGCGGCCTTGGAGGGATTCAAGGATATTGAAGGCATCAGCATTGTAGTGTTCTATCCCGAAAACGGTGTCAGCCAGGTTCAGAGACTGCAGATGGTAACTCAGGAGGGACACAACACCAATGTTGTCGCTATAGACGGCAATTTTGACGATGCCCAATCAGATATGGCAGAATGGATAAGGCTATATCTTTAAATGCGATTGTTTTTCCATGGAACAGCTCCATAATAAAGACGTCACCTGTCTTCACTATCGGGACAATTTCTTTTGTGTCAAACTTCTCGTCATAAGCACCGTTCACAGATTCTTTCAGTTGTTCTTCACTGAAGTCATCAAAAAACAAGCCAATGATCTTTTGGGCTATCTGATTGAAATCAGCGTCTTTTATATCCTCAGTACGAAGCTTGATTTCACTTAAATCCCGCGGTACAAACAGTCCGCCATCTTGAGATAGGCCCATCACTATTGCCTCTGAAGGCGTTACTTCTATATTGTTGTTTCTTGTGCTCTCAAATACTCTTGCCATCTAATCCTCCTGTGTTGTTGCATCACTTACGCCTTTTATTATGATATACTGACCTAAAAGTAATTACAAGTGTTTTTTTATCAGAAACAAAACGAAACAAAAAAAAAGACCATGGTGTTCCATGGCCTCAATAATCGTTATTGTCTGTATCTGTCTTGGTAACTATATCAACAGAAGCGCTTGCGCCTATCCTGTCCGCTCCGGCGTTGATCATCTTGATGGTTCTTTCATGATCTCTTATGCCTCCCGATGCCTTCACCTTGAGCGCGTCTCCGACCGTCTTTTTCATGAGCTTGACGTCTTCCTCAGTTGCTCCACCAGTGCTGAATCCCGTTGAGGTTTTTACAAAATCCGCACCACCCTCTTTTGAGAGCTCGCAGGCCTTGACCTTCTCGTCTTCAGTCAACAGGCATGTTTCTATGATGACCTTGACTGTCTTTCCTTCTGCAGCACTCACTACTGCCTGAATGTCTTCAAGGACAACGCTATAATTTTTGTTTTTCAGAGCGGCTATGTTGATGACCATATCCAGCTCGTCCGCTCCGGCATTGACAGCCATTTTTGCCTCGAAGGCTTTGACTTCCTTCATGGTGCAGCCTAATGGAAATCCTATGACTGATGTCACTGCCACATCGCTTCCTTCGAGAAACTCCTTGACATGCTTCACGTAGTATGGGTTTACACATACCGATGCGAACTTGTATTTTGTGGCTTCCTCGCATATCTGTCTGACTTGATCTATGGTTGTTTCCGGTTTTAGTATCGTATGGTCAATATAGGATGCCAGATTTTTCAATTTCATCACCCCTATTATTTGATTAACTCAACCAATTCACAGTTTGAAAGACCTGCTGCATTGCCTTCTTCTATGTCTACATGCATCTCGAGCCTATAATCCTTATTGACACGAACCAGCACATTTTCAAAAACAAGGGCTCTCTCACCAGATGTTCGAACCTTGACAATGTCTTTATCCGCTACTCCAAACTCTTTTGCATCATCTGGGCTCATGTGGATATGTCTTGCAGCCACAATCAATCCCTTCTCCAAATCTACTTCTCCTGCAGGTCCCACAAGCTTTACGCCAGGTGATCCCTCTAGCATTCCTGAATCCGCTACAGGTGCTTTTAAGCCAAGAGTAAAGCCATCTGCAAACGAGATTTCTATCTGTGTCTCTTTTCTTGCCGGTCCCAGGACTCTTACACCTTTTATGGTACCTTTTGGTCCAACAAGATCCACTTTTTCCTCGCAAGCGAATTGGCCGGGTTGGGAAAGGTCCTTTATAGGCTTCAGTCTATACCCTTCTCCAAATAATGTATTTATATCTTTCGTAGACAAATGCAGATGTCTATTAGATAAACCTATTGGTATTGATGTTTTCATTCTTGTTTACCTCCTAATAGTTTATTGTTAACATATAAATTATATTAGATATTCTAAGACATTACAACTTTTATCGTTTCAGGCTATTCAGAATATCGAAAAAATCAGGGTTTGATACATTAATGCAGGCTACGTCATCAATTCTTGTCTCTCCATCAGCAAAGCTTCCTGCCAATGAAAGCATCATCCCCATTCTATGGTCGGCGTATGATTTCACATCAGCACCAGTCAGATTTTTGCTTCCTTTGATGGCCATGCCATCGGCTTTGGGTTCAATTAGAGCCCCCATCTTTTTTAACTCATTGCAAACCGCATCAATTCTATCGGTCTCTTTTACTCTAAGTTCCTCCGCATCGCTAATATCCGTTTCTCCCTCAGCAAAGACAGCTGCCAGCGAGATGATAGGAATCTCATCGATGATTCTTGGAATGATGTCGCCGTTGATGGTTATGCCCTTGAGTTTGCTTCCTCTAACTCTGATGTCACCTATAGGCTCTTCGTTAAGCAGTTTTTCATTCTCTATAGTGATATCTGCTCCCATGCTTTTCATGACATCTATGATACCTGTTCGGGTTGGATTCAGACCTACATTTTCTATGACAACATCAGATCCTTCAGCTATGGATGCAGATACAATATAAAAAGCAGCCGAAGATATATCGCCTGGAACAAATATTTTTTTGCCTTTAAACCCATCTGATCTTTTAATGCTGACAGTCTTATCTTCCACGGTAATATCAATACCGAAATATTTCATCATTCGTTCTGTGTGATCTCTTGAGATGCTTGGTTGAATCACTTCGACCACATCATCGCAGTACATGCCCGCCATAAGAAGGCAAGACTTGACCTGTGCGCTGGCCGTTGGCTGTTTGTAGCTAATGCCCTTACTTGAATAAGTCGGCTTTATGGTGACCGGTGGATATTTTCCATTGGTGCAGCTGATATCCGCACCCATCATGTTCAGTGGTTCTGATACCCTGGACATGGGGCGTTTTCGCAGGGATGCGTCGCCGTCCAGTATCGATTCGAAGTCTTGGAAAGCCAGCAGACCTGTCAGTATTCTGATGGTCGTTCCTGAATTTCCTGCATCTAAGACGCCATCAGGTTTCTTCAAACCCTTAAGACCGACACCTTTTATCCTGACACTAGTCCCTTCTCTCTCTATATCAACACCCATGGCTCTGAAGCAATTGATAGTCGATATGCAGTCCTCGCCCATGAGGAAATTTTCAACGTGGGTTTCTCCTTGAGCCAGCGATCCAAGTATTATGCTTCTATGGGATATGGATTTATCACCAGGCACAGATATGCGCCCGTTATAATTGCCATTGTATTTTTTGATTATCATATGTCACTCCTGAAACTATTATATATTTCATCACGTTTAATGTCTTCGGTCACCTTAACTTGACCCCTTGCTATCGGCAACACCATATTGATGGATTCGCCCTCGTTTTTCTTGTCATGTAATAGGCTCTCTATGATAGCTTCTTTTTCACTGTCGGTGAATGCCTTAAGTGTAACCACCTTACTGCACAGATTTATTATCTCATCTAGGTATTCTCTGCTAATTAGATTTCTGTCAAAGGCTATAATACTCTCATATACCATGCCTGCTGCCACTACCTGACCATGGCTGAGTCCGATGTCCTCAAGCAGCTCTATGCCGTGTCCGATGGTGTGTCCGAAGTTCAATATTTTTCTATGATCGCTTTCCTTTACATCTGACATGACCACAATTGCTTTATATCGGATTGACTCGTGTATAACGTGCTCCAGAACAGATGGCTCCATTTGAATCAATTCATCGATGTGCAGCTTGAGATAGTCTATAAAATTCTCATCCATTATGAAGCCGTACTTGATGATCTCGCCTATGCCCGATAAAATGTCTTTTTTGCTTAATGTCTTTAAGAATGACGTATCGATAAACACAGCATCCGGCTGATGGAATGTGCCAATAATATTCTTGATGCCCTCGAAGTTGATGGCTGTTTTCCCACCGACACTACTATCTACCTGAGATAACAGCGTTGTTGGTACATGGATAACGCTGATTCCTCTCATATACAGAGAGGCAGCCAATGCGCCTAAATCGCCCGCCACACCACCGCCAACGATGACAAGTGCAGATTTTCTGTCCAGTTTGTGGTTAATCATCCGTTCTAAAACAAAATTGAGATTATCAAAATTTTTGCAATCTTCCCCACTAAAGTTAAGCATGATGTCATGATCCTTCGTCAGGTTATTCAATCTCTGTTTATGAAATGCATAGAACCCTGCATCCACCATATAGACCACTTTGGAATAGTTCTTTTCCTTTAGAAACAAGTTGATTTGACGTACCAGTTTTGCTCCTATCGTTATCTCGTATTGTTTATCCGTCAAATCTAATTTAATTTTCTTCATTCTCCTACCTTTCTCCTAAATATGTCATATAATTGTTGTAATTTGCTTTTAATTCTTCTAATGAATCTCCACCGAATTTTTCGACTATTTCTTTTGCGATAACCCAAGCCGCTATGTTCTCCATGATGACTCCCGCTGCTGGTGCAGCGCAAACGTCTGATCTTTCCTTGCAAGCATCCACAGACTCTTTGCTGTCCATGTCGACCGACTGTAAAGGTTTCATCAGTGTCGGTATAGGTTTGAAGGCCGCTCTGAACATGATAGTTTCTCCATTGGATATGCCACCCTCTATTCCGCCTGCGTTGTTTGTTTTGTGGTGATAGGTGTCCTCATAGTATATCTCATCATGTATCTTTGATCCGGGTTTAACGGCAGTACCAAATCCTGCACCTATCTCAAAACCCTTCACAGCCTGAAGGGACATGATTTCCATGGCAAGCCTAGCGCTGAGTTTTCTATCATAATGAACATGGCTCCCCAAGCCTACAGGGCAGTTGTAAATGGACACTTCAATGATCCCACCCAGTGTGTCGCCATCCTCTTTTGCTTTGTCTATTGATTGTTTAACTTTTTTTTCAATTTCAGGGTCATACATACTGACTTCAGAATCCTTTACCTTTTGCCAATAGCTATCGCTTTTTTCAATTACATTCAGATCCTCGATGCCGCCAATGTTGACTACTCTGTTATGAACCTCAATGCCAAACTCTTTCAAAAGCTGTTTGCTCAATGCCCCAGCAGCTGTTCTGATAACCGTTTCCCTGGCACTTGCTCTCTCAAGTATGTTTCTTATATCTGCCTGGTTGTACTTGATCGCACCGGGAAGGTCTGCATGTCCAGGTCTTGGCGCTTTTATAGATAGACCCTCGTCATGAAATATGTTTTCACAGGACATATTAAGCTTCCAGTTTTCCCAATCCCTGTTCTTGACGAATATGGATATAGGGCTTCCCAGAGTTTGTCCAAATCTGATGCCTGAAAGCACCTCGGCAGCATCGGTCTCTATACTCATCCGCTTCCCTCTGCCATATCCTTTCTGTCTTCTTCCAAGCTCATGATTGATTTCACCTATATCTATCTTGACGTTGGCTGGAAACCCTTCCAATATCAGTACCATTCCTTTTCCGTGTGATTCTCCTGCGCTTAAATATCTCATAAAAACTCCTTCCTAAATAGTATATCAAATATTATACAAGGTTTTTATTCATTGTTAAATCTTTTTCTTATCAGCACACTTGTGATTATAAAAGATAATATCAGATAGACTATGTAAATGATAGCGATTTTTAACCCTAACCCCATAAAAAAATCAAGTGGCAGCATCTGAATCATGATATCTGTCTCTGGATTCAAAAGCCAAAGGTCGTTGGTAAATAACAGCTCATGAAAAATAGTGAATGCCCTATTAAAATCCAGAAATGCAAAAAAACCTATGGAAACTATTACCGCAAAAAATAAAATAGAACCTGCTCTGATGGACTGGAGAATTGATTTCTTGTACTTCATCCAAAGATAGGCTGCTGATAAAAATGAAATAACACCTGATATATTTCTGATGGTGAATCCAATCATAAAAAGATCCTTCACATCCACCATGTGTTCTATCTCTCTACCTTTAAAAACCTGAATGGTTTCTCCATTCATTTCCTCATAAATGATGAGATCGCCTCTCTTATCTTTGAGGTAATCAAGGGTTTGGTCTGAGACTCTCATTAGTTGATCCATGCTTAGACCTGTAATAGAGGGAGTATCATTTTCCACAAATTTCTTCTCAAAGTAACCTAGATCAAATACAACCAGTTGAAAAACCATTAGAAGTATGAAAATAGGCAATGAGATTGTTAATAGTATTTTGGTCAAATTTTTCATTATTTTGATGCCTCCAGAAGTTTTAGCCCTTTTTCAATGAGAAAAAGACCCCTGTTCAAGTCCTCTTTTCTATAATCGTATTTGCTGCATACGTATAGGCCTGTGTTGATGTAGTAATATGATCTGTTGTCTGAGAAATTGACTGGGAATTGTCTGATACTGCTATAGCCTTCAAAGAAGGATTGCATCATCTCGTCATCATCCAGCATATCGGTCTGCAATACTGTACAAATATCAATGACAGGATCGTCTGGCCGCGAATGTTCAAAATCAACCACGCCTGTCACCCTATCTCCTTTGATAAGAATGTTTCTTAGGCTAAAATCTCTGTGCACGATTGACGTCTTCTCATTTTTGAGTTGGCTTCTCAATCTCTTGAGATGATTGATTCCAGCCATGATGATTTTATTCTCATTCAGTCCGCACTCTATAAGCCTGTCTATAATAATCTGATCCTTGAACTGTCGATACTCGATGATATTTGCAAATCCCTTGGATTCTTCCCACCAACCATAGTGATTGTATTCATGGGCATCATGAATTTGTGCAATAGAGATTCCCATTTGCTTGACAATGTTTTTCTTGGCGCGATAATTCACCCTGTTCCAATAGATGAACAAGTCTCTGCCTTCTTTTTTGTCCATTAGTTGAAAATTCTTGTCTCCTATAGTCCCATAATCAAGAGTTTCAGGTACAAAATCAAGTTCCTTCAATAAAAGATGGGATTTAATCTCATTCTCCCATTTGTATTTGGATATGGACAGCTTGAATATGTAATGGCTATTGTCCTTCTCAAATCTAAAAACCTGATTTCTATTAAGCATGTGATTGCCTACAGGATTAATGGAATCAATATCTGTCAATCTGTATCGTTTTCTAATAAACTCTATCGCATCTAATTCGTTCATGGGATCATATTGTTTCTATCATTTCAAATATCAGTTCCTTTAGCTTAGCTAGGTTTTCATTGAAAACCTTGAACACCTCTTCCATGGTAACCGGCTTGATATCGTCTCTTCCTTCCAGACCGGCATCGTAATCGGTGACTAGCGCAATATTGACTACAGGTATCTCCATCTCCACTGCGAGATAGGCCTCAGGGTATTGGGTCATATTGACTGTATCTCCGCCAATCATGCTGAACCATTTGCTCTCTGCCTTGGTTGAGAATCTTGGGCCGTTGATCACCACGATGGTTCCTTTCTCATGAACAGGAATACCAAGACGCTTGCATGTATCTATAGCGATGCTTCTTAGTCTATCATCGTAGGTGTGGGCTGGTGAAACATGCTTGACATCCGGTCCCTCATAATAGGTATCTGCTCTGCCGTTGGTTCTGTCAATGAATTGATCGCTTATTACAAAATCGCCTGGTTTGATCTCAGCTTTCAGACTACCGCAGGAGCAGGGTGATATGATACATGATACGCCTAGTTCCTTCATGGCAAACATATTGGCCCTGTATGGAATTAGATGCGGTGGTATCGAGTGGTCCTTTCCATGTC
>JAHRFV010000094.1 GCA_019084435.1 Dethiosulfatibacter sp. | reverse complement strand
GGTGTATTTGTCCATCAGTTGGTTTTTAATCTTTCTTGCACTATCAAGATTTGACGCTTCATAAACAAGGCGAATATCTTCTTTTAGTTCAGGTTGAACCGACTTTGGCGTCTTATCCAACAGATTTCTTGAAAAGTGAGTTTGACATCTTTGCCAACTTGAACCTTGAAATTGTTTTTTGATCGCATTGATTAATCCTTTGTGGCTATCAGAGACCACCAGATCTGGAGATTTCAAGCCTCTCTGAGTCAGTGATTCAAAGAAATCACTCCAACTTGTCTCTGATTCAGTTTCCGAAAGATGAAAGCCTATGATTTCTCTTTGTCCCTGATCTGTCATTCCGATTGCAATCAAAAGGCTTTTGGATCGGATCTTGTGATTGTCCCTGACTTTGATATACATGGCATCTACCACAAGAAAAGGATATGGTGTGTCCAAGGGTCTATTTTTAAATGTTTTAACAGCAGGATCCAAGGCTTTGCATAGATCTGATACCGTCGATTTTGAGAAGCTCTCCCCACAAAGCTCTTGGGTGATGTTCTCGATTTTCCTGGTGGAAACGCCATTGATGACCATCTCGATCATGGCAAGCACAAGCGCCTGTTCACTCCGTTTATATCTTTGAAACAGGGTAGTGCTGAACTTGCCATTTCGATGTCTTGGAACATGGAGCGTGATATTGCCTATTCTAGTTGTCAGCTCTCTGTCTCTGAAACCGTTACGATAAGCCATCCGATCTTCAGTCCTTTCATAGGGTTGGGCGCCCAGCTGTTCTGTTGATTGTGCAGTTAAAACTTGGTTTAAAATCTGCTCCAGTAATTTTGCGAATGCATCATCTCGATGATCTTTTGAAAAAAGGTCTTTTAAAATATCGGTATCCAGTGTAATATTTAATTGAGCCATTTGTTTCCTCCTCAGTTATTTGTTTGGTCGTACTTATATTTTAACCGAGGTTGAGCATTTTGGCTCACTTTTATTTAAATTTTCTTTTTACACCATTATACGGACTTTATC
>JAHRFV010000210.1 GCA_019084435.1 Dethiosulfatibacter sp. | reverse complement strand
GATAAAGTCCGTATAATGGTGTAAAAAGAAACTTCAAATAAAAATGAGCCAAAATGCTCGTCCTCGGTTAAAATATAAGTACTACCCAAATACCTAACTGAGGAGATGAACAAAATGGCTCAATTAAATATTACACTGGATACTGAACTTTTGCACGGACTTTTTACAAAAGAATCAAAAGACGAAGCATTTTCTAAACTACTTGAAGAAATTTTTAATCAGGTTCTAATAGCCCAATCCACCGAGCAGCTTGGTGCAGAGCCCTATGAACGATCTGATGACCGCAGAGCCTATCGTAACGGCTTCAGGGACAGAGAACTTACCACAAGGGTTGGAACTCTTATACTTCGTGTTCCAAGACATAGAAATGGCAATTTCAGCACCACCATGTTTGAAAGGTACCAGCGCAGTGAGCAAGCTCTTGTCCTCTCCATGATCGAGATGGTAATCAACGGTGTCTCAACAAGAAAAATCGAGAACATAACCGAAGAACTTTGTGGTAAATCATTTTCAAAATCCATGGTATCAGACTTGTGCAAAAAACTTGATCCTGTTGTTGAAGCCTTCAGAAACAGACCACTCACAAGTGAATATCCGTTTCTGATGGTTGATGCCATCTACATCAAAGCCAGGGACAACCACCGGGTAAGGAGCAAAAGCCTCCTGATAGCAATAGGCGTCAATGAGGAAGGATACCGTGAAATCATAGGCTTTCACCTGTCAGAAAGCGAATCAGAAACAAGCTGGGATGAGTTCTTTATCTCCCTCAAGCAAAGAGGACTTAGATCACCAAGGCTAATCACATCAGACAGCCACAAAGGTCTTGTCAAAGCAATAAACAAGCAGTTTCAAGGATCAAGCTGGCAAAGGTGCCAAACACACTTTTCAAGAAACCTCTTGGACAAGACACCAAAGTCAGTTCAACCGGAGCTAAAGGAAGACATCCGCAAAGTGTATGAAGCTGTTGATATGGATAGTGCAAGAGCAGCTAAAAACCATATCCTAAATAAATATGAATCAAAAGCTCCAAAGGCAATGGAATTGCTCGATGACGGCTTTGATGATATAACAGCAGTCCTTAGCTTGCCTTTAAGATACAGAAAGAGATTAAGAACAAGCAATGGCATTGAAAGACTCAATCAAGAAATACGAAGAAGAGAAAGAGTCATACGAATATTCCCAAACGAAGCATCGGCAATCAGGCTTATTGGAGCCCTATTGATAGAGCAGGATGAAAAGTGGTCCACAGGCCGTAAATACTTTGAAATGGATGTCTACTACAACTCACTCATCCAAGAAGAGCAATCAGAAAATCAGGTTGCTTAGCTCGCTATTTATTCCACGGTCCTATTGACAGTGAGCCTCTTACGCCATGGCAGGTGGCATCAGCGGCATCACTCTATTTTGGATGCAATCAATGGAGTCCATGATGCCGCAATGGAAAGTCTACCATGGCGATATCTCACTATCAATAGGCTTTCGCGGCATAAACCGCTCGATTAGGCTGGATGATTGACCACAAAATGATACCCGAGGAATTTACACACTAATATGGACTTGACT
>JAHRFV010000129.1 GCA_019084435.1 Dethiosulfatibacter sp. | reverse complement strand
CTGAAGGGTTGTAATATAGAACTATAGAATTTACCTCAGATGATAATGGAGTTATCAACAGGGTTCTTGGGTTCAGATGGTGTTTGAAACACCACCTGAACCTTAGAGACCGTTATCCAGGGACTCTACAGTGCTTATCTCCCACTTATAGAAGTGGGAGTCTTAGCACTGTTAGTCATCGGATAAAAAAGGCCGTAATCAGCAATATATACACGTTGCTGATTACGGTCTTATTTTTGCATCATTATAAATCCTCATAATCCAAGATGAAGGTGTCGCCATCTTCAATAGTACCTGCCACAAATCCTTTCTTGAACCATTTTGCACGTTGTGCTGAAGTGCCATGGGTAAAACTATCAGGCACTACATAGCCCTGCCCCTGCTTTTGAAGCCTGTCATCACCCACTGCACCTGCGGCGGTCAATGCTTCCTCCAGATCGCCTTCCTCAAGTATATCCATTCTATTCACATAATGAGCCCAGACACCGGCAAAATAATCTGCCTGCAATTCCAGTCTAACCATAACTTGATTGAACTCCGTTGGAGACAGCTTAGACCGTAAGTCATTCACCTGACCCAATATTCCCAACTGATTTTGTACATGGTGTCCAACTTCATGGGCAATAACATATGCTGCTGCAAAATCGCCAGGAGCTTTATACTTCTGATGCAGATCATCAAAGAAACTCAAATCAATGTAGATTTTTTCATCACCAGAACAATAAAACGGTCCTGTCGAAGATCCTGCAACGCCACAGGCAGATTCCACCTGTCCTGTATATATGACTAAGTTCGGATATGAATAGGTCCAACCCTCATTCTTAAATAGCTCTTCCCAGACATTTTCGGTTTCAGCCAGTACGACCGAGACAAATTCCACCATCTCCTCTTCTTCCGCTGTACCTTCATATGATGCCTCTATACCAGGTGTATCCGGTTGGAGGTTTTCGATCACATCAGCCGGATTACCACCAAGCAAAGCCACGATAATAAAAATGATGATTGTGCCTATTCCACCACCTACTATTTTCCCGGAGCTACCACCTCTTCTATCCTCAACATTTGTGCTTCTTCTTCTACCCTTCCAGTCCATATAAACTCCTCCCAAAAACATCATATATTTGTTCTTATATTATACTACAAATTAGTCGTTAAATATATCATTGAGAAAAATTTTCATTGACCATGTATTTTATTGCTTTACCTGTCTTTATTGCATAATCGATTTCACTTCTAGTGCTATCTCCAATGTAACCATCCCTATTGATAATAAAAACCTCATCCGACATGTCAATTTTTCTTTTATGCATGTCATCAAGCATTGTTTTAACTTCCTCATTCAACACAGTTTCATACTCTCCGTCAGCGTGTCCATACAAGCCAACAGAAATCACTATATGTCCTGATAGTGTTAACTCCTTTTGTATCCTTAAAAAATCATCCTTAAATCTTGTACTGCCACAAAGTGTGACAACTTTATACTTTCCTTCCACGAAATACCTCCTTAATGTTTATACTGCTATTCGGTTAATACATTGTGCTGATCTGCTTCAACCAGTCTTTTATTTCTCTTCTTGAAATTATCTGCCTGAGAAATAAGCATGCCTGCAAGCATCAGCAGACTGCCAAAATAACCTCGTGGCGACATTCGTTCGCCTAATAATACCATGCCCCCTATAGCAGCAAACACTGCCTCCATGCTTAAAGCTATGGCTGCATGAGACGCTTTGGCATGCCTCTGTGCCACTACCTGTAGAGTGTATGCTATGCCGACTGACATCAAGCCACCATATAACAATGGAATTAAAGCATAACCTATATTTGTTATTTGAATATCTTCAAATATAAAAGCGACTATGAAGCTTAGTATAGAACAGGTCGCGAACTGCATGGAAGAAAGCTTAACTGCATCTACCTTAGAAACAAAAAAACCAATTACAATAATATGAGTTGCCCAGAAAAAAGCGCCAATCAACTGCAACAAATCACCAAACTCTATGGTTAGATCTTCATTGATGCTTAGGAAATACAATCCTATCGCTGCTACAATTGCTCCCAGCCATATGTTTTTAGTAGATCTTTGTTTGATAGCAATACCTAGAATTGGTACAAGCACTATGTAAAGGCTTGTTATAAAGCCCGCCTTTCCAGCTGTGGTATATTTCATACCGACCTGCTGAAGTGTTGCTGCAATAAACAAAACACTCCCCGCTAAAAAACCATATTTAACGATGAGTTTAAGGTTATCTCTATTATACTCTTTTTCCTTATCCCTGTTTTTCAACTCAAAGTATTTGATTATCGGTAATAGTGAAAGGCTTCCCAAAGCAAATCTGATACCGTTAAATGTAAACGCCCCCACATACTGCATCCCAACTCTCTGGGCAACAAAAGCGAATCCCCAAATGGCTGCTGTTAACAATAATAAAAAGCTGGCCCTTAACTCTTTACTTATCATAGCAAATCTGTTCCTATCTTCATGATTTATCCTCCAATTTTGTTATTACTCAATTTGATTAATCCTCATATATTATAGCATAAAACACGTATTTCGGTTACTCTTGACTATAAAATTAATAGCTGCATCCCTGAAGATGCAACTATTCGAATGACAGTTGTTTTCTATTTATTTCTTATTAGTGAAAAGTGTTTTCCATGCATATAGGCCTAGTGATAGACCGATTACGCCATATGCTACAAAGGTTCTGAAAAATTCTCCAATCTGAGGATCTCCAAACAATTCCTTTCCAGCAAAAGGTGAGACAATAAATAACGTATGAAATAGTATTACACCCACTATAGCATTGTTGTTTGTCGCTTTAGATACAGTCGCCCCGCCTACCAAAAGAGCGGCAACCGAAAACTGTGCTATCTGAACATGGGATCCAAATGTATTCATTACGCCTATTTCCTGTAGGAATATAATCTGTCCCCATGCTGCCAAGATGGTTGATATTGTAATAGCAATAATCCTTACCCTGTTTACATTGATACCGGAAACTGCAGCAATATGCTGATTTTGTCCTACTGCCCTGAAATCTTGACCTAGCTTGGTTTTGATGATGATCATGTTAAAGCCACATAGTAGGGCTATAAAAAGACCGGAAACTGCAGGAAATGTCAACGATTTCAACATTCTAATCTGTAAAGGAAAAATATTTGTATACATTATCAAAGCGCTAAAAACTAAAACTGCTGCTGAAACTACAATTCCACTTTTTTGTTTTACCGTTAGTTTTTTCTTGATAAAGAACAATCCAAGATAGACTAAAATAATGATTACAGACACAACCATTAGAATATTGAAGAATGGCACCTTGGTGACACCTCCAAAATCAAGACCAAATTTCAAGGTTTCTGTAAAGGTAATGGAATTACGCAATCCAACACCACTTGTCAATAACAGATCTTTGTTTCTGACAGTAAATAATCCGCCCACAGCAAAGAGAAAAACAAACTGATAGATACCATTTGCAAAGAATCCGACAATCATACTGGCAATCATTTCCTGACCCTTTGTCTTATTCAGCAGCATACCGGTCAAAATCCCAAATATTGCAGCCATGGGAACAGCTATCAGCATTGCAAGCATAATGCCTCCAAATCCATTCCAAAAGGCTATCTGGTAATTTGTCACTATTATCAATGCCGCCTGACCAGCCATAGCACCGATGATTATGCTGAAATTCAGTCCCATACCAGCCATGACAGGTATCAGCAAAGACAAAACCAAAAAACTGTTTCGACTTATTCTTTCAAGCAACTGACTCATTAGAAAGTACAATGACTGTTTTGATGCTATAAAGGCCAGGATTGAAATAACCACAAAAACTATAACAACTATATTTTTAATCAAGAACTTTTTTAACTGACTAGTAACTGTTGGTTTCATTCTTGACCTCCTACTTTTGTCAATGCATACAGAATAACGCCATTCTGTATAATCATTCTTAATACCTCAGAAAGATTTCCCTCAACAATCAACTTGTTTGCAACCGGCAATGACATAGTCAATAAACCTTGAAAAAGGAACGTTCCAATTATAACATGAAATATCTTCGCTTTTTGGGTGGAAGCACCACCAATGAGAATGGCTGCTATAGCAGGAAATGCCATGAATAAAGGTGCTTGATATAGCTGCAAGTATCCATAACTCTGTGAGAAAACAACAATCCCTATAGATGCAATAACTGTCGAAAGAGTAGCGCCTAAAACCCTCATCTTATCCACATTTATGCCGGAAGCCAATGCAAATTTGGGATTATCACCAGCTGCTCTCATCTCCATTCCAAGCTTAGATCGATTAAACAGAAATACCACAAAGCAAAAAAGAAAAAAGAAAATCAATAGTCCCGTTGGTATCGTAAATTCGACCACAGCTGCATTATTAGGATACAAATCCGAAATATACTTGTCAGTACGATTGAAGAATGTAATTAAGTTTCCTGTTTCAGCAACTCTGACATATTTCCACGAGAAAAAATCATTCAGCATTTTACCAAAAGAATTATCCAGCAAAATAATATTTCTCAATCCTTTTCCTAAAGGCCAGGTCATTTCAGGATGCTTTAAAGGCATGAGTATCCATCCTATGCTCATCAGTGACACGATGGAAAAGCCAGTATAGGTCGATACTATCAACTCAGACCCCTTTACCTTGTTGAGCATCTGTCCATAGAGATAACCAAAAATCAATGCCAATGGAATTGAAATTGCAATAGCGAGCCATAAACCACCGAACCCTGCGATTCCAAATTCAAAGCTGACAACAGATCCGACTAGACCTGCAATAATGCCAATAGGTAACGCAAAATTGGGTCCTAACCCTGATTGTATGGAAGGAACCATAGCTAGTACCAAGACACCATTCATAGCAAATCTGACCAATGTATCAGACATTAGTGTTGTAAAAGGTATTTTGACAATTACTGCCATAACACATACAAGTAGGAAGAAGGACGATATGATAAACCTA
This sequence comes from Dethiosulfatibacter sp., assembly GCA_019084435.1. The sequence goes on along the minus strand of JAHRFV010000129.1, from coordinate 6,814 downwards.
GGCAGGTTAGCACCTGAAGTCATATTCTTCAAAAACTTATTCATGCAATACCTCCTACCTTAACTTTTTTGTAATCTCCTGACATCATTAGGCCAAAATCAACATCAGACGCATCCGGTTTTAATACTCCTTCTACTTTACCCTCGCAAACAATAACTATGCGATCACATATAGATCTTAATTCCGCCAACTCACTGGATGTCATGATGATAGTCATACCCAATTCCTTGTTCAAAAATCTCAATTTATCCAGTATCAATTGTTTAGCTCCTATGTCTACTCCCCTAGTTGGTTCAGAGACCAGTAGTATTTCTGGTTCAATGGTGAGTGCTCTAGCCAAACAAACCTTCTGTTGATTGCCACCTGACAATCTCCTAGTTTCCTGCTTTGTTCCTGTACATCTGATATCAAGTTCCTTGACCATGCTTTCTGCATGATTCCTTATTTTGGAATCATCTCTAAAAGAAAACGGTCCAAATTTTTTAAGGAAATCTCCATTTACTCTTATTGCAGTAATAGCTATATTATCTTCTATTGAAGAGTCCAGGAGCAACCCGACACCTTTTCTATCCTCTGATACAAACGCTAGCTTCTTATTATATGATTCAATTGTGTTGTTTAAAACAAGCTTTTCATTGTTTATAGTAATTTCGCCGTCTGTCTCAAACATACCCATTATACCATTGGCGATGCCTATTTTACCTTGCCCAGCCAAACCACCGATGCCAATAATTTCTCCTCGCTTTATATCAAGATCAACACCTTTTACTGCTTCTCCTGGCATATTGACCTGTAGGTTTCTCAGAGACATGACAACATCTGCTTCTTTTTCTTCTGTCTTGACAGTTTTTGTTATAGAGAGTTCTCTACCTACCATCAATGCTGCGATTTCCATAACATTGGTTTCGGTTTTTGGTTTGCTGACCACAAGGTTCCCATCTCTTAAAACAGTAACTGTATCAGCTGCCATCATAACCTCATCCAATCTATGGGTGATGAAAAGTATAGCAATTCCATGACCGGCTATAACTTTCATAGCGCCAATAAGATTTTCAGCCTCACTCTCTGTCAATACAGCAGTAGGTTCATCGAAGACAAGTAGTTTGATGTTCCTTTTATCGATCTCTCTAGCTATTTCAACTAATTGCATATACCCTACCGGTAGACTCGACACATAAGCATTTTCATCAATACCTATATTTAAGGTGTCCAAAGCTTTTCGAGAGTCTTTTGACATCGCTTCACTATCAAGGAATTCAAGTGCCTTACTTCTAAATACTGAGCTAACAATGTTCCTTCGGGTGATTTCTCTATTTAATTTAATATTCTCAGTAATTGTAAATCCGGGTATTAGCATGAACTCTTGATGCACCATGCCTATACCATGACCCATAGCTTCTTTAGGAGAAATGATATTTACAACTTCACCGTTTAACTTAACTTCTCCGTTAAATCCTCCAGTGCTATGTATGACAGGCATACCAAAAAGTATGTTCATCAATGTTGATTTTCCGGCGCCATTCTCTCCTAAAAGAGCATGGATTTCTCCTGGCTTAACTTTTAAGTTGATGTTGTTTAGAACAACATTGCCTGAATAATCTTTGGTGATACCATTCATTTCAAGTACATAATCATTTTTCATCTAATCTCATCACTATCCTTTTAATAAAATATAAGGTTGCCGTGAGGCAACCTTACAACAAATTTCTTTGTTAATATGTTACAAAGTCTAACATGATCATGAAGTAATTGTCGTAAACTGTACCACCATCATTCAGTTCTGTCATGCTTATAGCAGTTCCGGTGTAATCTTCAAAAGCAACCTTCAGTTGATCAACATCCACTTTGCCTTCAGTATTGCCTTTTGCCCACTCTATTGCATAAGCAGCGCCACCTTCAGTGAACATCATAGAGATAGGAACTGGCCAGTTAGATATTCTCCCTGTACCACCTTTTTCAGCTATGGCATCTTTTGTCAATTGAATGATATAAGGCATATCGCCTTTTTTATCTTCAGGAATTGATAAGCCAAGTGCAGATGGGAAACCATGGGTTGGTGAAGGACAGCAAGGAATTGGGTAAATAGCGCCACCCTCAACAACTTGTGTAATCAATGGAACCTGCATTCCACAATTAGTTGCAAAGAAAGCAGTATCTTTTCCATATTCAGCTATTTTTCTTGGAACATCTTCCAATATAAACTGCTGTGCTCCAGTAAGACCTGAGTCTCCTGTTGGGTCTGGTGCAGTCGCATCAACAAACTCGATGCCTAGAGATTCACAAGTTTCTTTAAAAATATCTCTTCTTGCGGCTAGTAATGCATACGACATATGTCTTGGGAAAGAATAATGTACAAATGTTGTTGCACCAAGTGCTACGGCTTGTTCGATAATTGTAACGCCAGTTGACAACTCATCAATTGCGACAACGATATCAGCTACAGGAGCTATTGTGCCTGGGTCTTCTCCCGGTACGCCTGCAATAATCAATAAATCGTCTCTGATCTCTCTAGCTCTTGCAATACCTGCAGCAACACCTGGGACCGCTTGAACGATAACCAAAGCTTTTACTTTAGGATCTGAAGCCAAAGAAACGATGTTGGAAATAGTAGTTTCCTGCTCATCCATAAATTTGTCAGGATAAGTCATATGAACTATCATGTCTTCACCATATTCAGCTAGTACGTTTTGTGCAGCTCTGTACTCTTCTTCATTCTGAGATACTGTACCTGTCAATATACCAATTTTGAAATCATCGTCAGCAGCTGGTGCAGCTGTTGTAGGTGCAGGCGTTGAATCTCCACATGCGGCTAATCCTAGCACTAGAACCAGTACCATTAGTAATGAAATAACTCTTTTTACCATAATAAACTCCTCTTTAATTTAGTTTTCCTAACACATTTTCTTTGTCAGGTTTTGTGAATAAATCCCCTGTTAGAATCAAACATCATCAAAATATTTTCTTAATGAATGTTAATTCTAACTTACTACATTCTATTTGATTTAGAAATTCTTGTCAATTGACAAGTTGTTAATTAAATGTCATAACTAAATATATATGTTATTTATTCACTATTTCTTCGAATCATCAATAAATCTTGAGATTTAAAAATCTGTAAGCTAGTGTTTCCATTTTTAAAAACCACAGAAAAATCCCCCTCTGAAATATTTTCTTCAATGAGAGTCATAACATATTCAAACAGTTGGTTCGGTTTAACAATTTCCCTGTAGGAAATATCGTAATTCGTCTTACATCGTTTATCTATGCATAGATTTTCCTTATTAGAATCTTTTTGTCCTGAATGCAGTATCTTGCTTCTACCCGTCATATCAAACCCGACAGTTGTAAAAGGCCTCCCGTTGCCTAACCAGGATTTAGGATCGCAATCTGCATTGTCTTCAAACAAAAATGTAATACTAGAATGCTTTTTAGGGTTGTATAACTGTATAATCAGATCTAATTGAATTTTCGTAAACTCATGGCAATCATCAATAATAATATGGGTGTATTGTTCTAAATTTCCGTCATTTATTGAGTTCAAAGCCATGATATTGGCTTGGACATAATCAATTTTCCCTTTTGATTTGCAACCTTGACTGTAATAAACCATCAATTCAAATATGGCTTTTCTACTTTTGGAATTCTTATTTAATTTGTACGGTCCTTCCCAATCTAGATCATGCAAGCCTATACGATCAGCGTTCTGATACTGTTGTTCCTCAAAATAACCACAAGCTCTAATCCATTCTATCTCAGCCAACAAAAATTGCTCGTAATTCTTATCCAGATATTTAACCTCTGGATATTGCAGTATTAAGGTATCTATACCTTTATGTAAAATATCACGATAGTAGTTTTTCTCATCATAAATCTCATAGGATAGATTATTCAAAGTGCAGTGTTTCTTATAGTACTGATAAACCACCCCATCAATTGAAGATATGTCGACATTACTGAGTCTTGCTTGTATAAGATCCATGAGTGTTTTGCTTTTCTCTTTTTCTACTTTTTCCAGAAGATAAGAGTTATGCTCAGCAAAAGACTTGCTGTTGTTGATAAAAAGAATCTTATCGTTATGTTCCAGGCAATAGTTTTCCGAGAGGTAAGCAGCTCTTTTGAGTCCAATTGCTGTTTTCCCACTTCCTTTAGCACCTGTTATCAGCATGGGACCATGAGGTTTGGTTTTGGCTATATGATCTTGATCGATACTTATTACCATAATACTCTCCTACACTTACTATGCAGTATTGAATTGGATGTTTATCGACTGTTGAATATTGTTTAGCTATTGATTATTGTATCACAAATATAAAATAAAATGGTATTAATATACATTTTGAAATTGATTAGGTGACGTTGTCTCGGAATAGGTCAGACAGTATAATACCATGTCAGGACCATCTTGAGATTCTGGGTAAATTTGCTTTATAAATCCTTGATATTTGAAATTGAAATGTGTCAATAAAGACAATGAAGCGTTATGATTTTTGTGTGTGACAGCTTCGATCTTGTCAATACCTAGGCTTGTAAATGCGTAGTCAATCACCATGGAAACAGTATCTCTCATATAGCCATATCCCTGATAGTCCGGCAGGAGTTCATACCCGATTTCTACAGAGTTATTATCCTCGTTCGCATTCCAAAGGCATACAGTTCCGATAGTTTCTTTTGTCTCTAAGAGGCAGATTCCCCAGAAGCAAACAGAACCGATAGCTACATCATTTGAGACCGCATCTATAAATTTTATAGCCTGTTCAATGTTTTCATATAGCTTCATATTGACAAATCGCATATTAAAACTATCAGATCTCAATTTCAAAACAAATGAAGCATCTGATCTGTCGAGTGGTCTGAGCAAAATACGGCCTTTAGTCAACACTTTAGTTTCAAGTTTGGGTTTCATCGTGGTTTTCGCTTTCTTTTCCGACTTTATATGATTCTCTAATGATGATTATATCATAGTAGGTTGTCTTTTTTTTAAATTAAGTATATAATTTTGAAAACATATCATGAGGTAGTAGCTATGAGCAATTATAGTAAGGGAGTTATTCTTGTTTTAATATCTACCATCAGCTTTGGGCTGATGCCGGTATTTGTTGTTTTCGCTTATGAAAGCGGAATTGAAACAAGCACATTGCTCCTATTGAGATTTATTTTCTCAACTGTATTCTTTTTTACCTATGTCTTCAAAAAATACAAAATAATACAGATTGATGCCAAAGCTCTATTTTCATTCTTTATACTGGGTGGTATATGTTACACGATGCAGTCAAGGTTCTATTTCTCATCATTAAGGTATATTTCTCCAGCATTGGCAACGCTTTTCCTATATACTTACCCTGCTATTGTTAGTGTTTTTTCGGCTTTCATTGATAAAGAGCGCTTGACGGGAAAAGTAATTCTATCATTATTGATTTCGCTCTCAGGTATATTATTAATAGTTGGGACTTCATGGGGCAATATCAATGTCATAGGAATATTATTCTCTTCCGGTGCATCTCTGGTCTATTCTTTCTATATCGTTTATAGCAGTAGAGTCATCAAAAAAACACCCGCTATAGTAGCGAGTGCTTATATTGCATTATTTTCAACTATTGGCACTTTTGTACTGGGTACCTTTTCAGGTGGATTTAACTTTTCTTTTACTGCATCAGCCTGGTTACCTATTGCAGGACTTGCACTGGTTTCTACAGTAATCGCCATATCATCTTTCCTAAAAGGTATGGAGTATCTGGGACCAACAAAGACTTCCATTATCAGTTTAACTGAGGCTGTATTTACCGTGTTGTTTTCTGTCATTTTCCTTCACGATTTTTTGACGCCATATCAAATCATGGGTGGTGCAGCTGTTCTTTTAGGTGCCTATATAATTGTGCGCAATAAATAATTTCATTTATTCTGCATTTACAAATTTGCCCATAAATAAAACAGTATCAGTCTCATCTTCCGCTATCATAAACAAGAAGGGTCTGTCTGCAGTAAAGATAATTGGATCCATTGCTGCACTTTCAGTCATCTCTACAACCGTTACACCTGCTGCCTCGCTTCCTTCTTCATTTACTTCAATTACAGCCTTGTGAAGTACTCTACTGATAAACAGTCCACTCCGAATGTCTGAAAAGTCAGCCTGGGGAGTAAACGGATTCTGCATTCCCATGGATATTAACTCTTTGTTTATCTCTTTAATCCCGTATTCCATATTGAATTTTGGAAGATTGAGTGTTACCTCTTCAGTCATTTCCATTGATGCTTTGATTGTCATAAACTTGTTCTCGTCCATCGATTCCAAAAAGTCATTTATATTCTGATTCAATTCTGGCAAAATCACGTACATAAAAACCTTGCCATCCCCATAGGGCAATTTAACAGCTTGATAATCATCACCCTTGCCGTATTCTATGGCACCTTTTCTGCTCATTATATCTATGAACTGATTATTTTTGTTCTCACCGTTAAAGCTAGCATTGTAAGTATTGTCTTTGTTGAATTGTGTTGCCCAATCGCCTTTGAAGTATACAGCATTTATCAGATACATAACCACATCTGATGGTATGGGAGGATCCAGCATTTTATCAATTTTATCCTTTGTAGATGTTTTTATCCATGCGTTTATGGTGTCAGCTGATTTGGGATCCGAAAAATCAATTTCATTAACCTCTGCATTAAAGAATTGTGGCTCTTTGTCAAATGTTGGGGTAGAGCCAGTAAAAGAATAAATCACGGAAGGTATAATTTGGAAAAAATTATACCTTCTTTCATTTTGCTAAAAGAATTCCAGTAGGTATAGATCACCATAGAAAGCAGCACAAATATG
>JAHRFV010000302.1 GCA_019084435.1 Dethiosulfatibacter sp. | reverse complement strand
ATCTGCCTGTTCTCAGTTTGTTGCTCTCCACAAGAGATTCCATGCTAATAATCCTCTGAACCAATTGTTCTTTGGACATTTCCAATGAATAGATGGCTACCTTGGCCTTGGCTTTAATCGCTGAATTCAGAGCGATGTTTAGAGCAAGTGCGGTTTTACCCATGGATGGTCTTGCTGCTATCAGTATAAAATCCGATCGTTGGAGACCTGATGTCATCATATCTATTTCTTTAAATCCGGTTGTCAGTCCGGTCATATCGCTGTTACTGTTGGCTCTATCCTCGAGAAGATTGAAAACATCCAGCACGATGTCTCTCATGTGTGAGAAATCTCTATGCTGTCTGGACTGTGAAATCGAAAAGATTCTGGATTCTGCCAATTCTATAAGGGCTTTTGACTCGCTTGCATTATCCAACCCTTTATTCTTTATTTCCTCTGCTGCCATAATCAGTTCCCGGATTATAGCTTTTTCTTCCACGATGTTGCAATAGGCTTCTGTATTTCTTGTGGTTGCAATATTATCTGATAACCCGACAAGATACTCTATCCCACCAATCTGGTCGATGGTTTTCCTTTTTTTCAGCTCTTCGGTTATTGTCAGAAGATCAACTGGGTGGTTTTTAAGTGTGAGGCTTTTTGCCGCTTCAAATATTTCCCTGTTGGCCTCAAAATAAAAATACTCATTTTTAAGCTTGGTAACTGCTGTTTCCAATGCGTTTTTATCTAGCATAATTGAGCCAAGGATGGATTGCTCCGCTTCAAGGCTATGGGGTGGCATTCTTCCTATCATTTGTTCGGACATATTTCACTCCTAGATTCCAGTTACAATCACCTTTGATTTTGCAGTTACTTCACTATGAAGCTTGACCAGCACCTCATGGGTACCGACTGTTTTTATGGGGTCTTTCAACTCTATCTTCTTCTTGTCTATTTCTATTTTATGCTGGCTTTTGAATTCCTGAGCTATTTCTTTTGTTGTGACTGATCCGAATAGCTTTCCGTTCTCGCCTGCCTTTATTTTTATTTCAATGGATTTGCTTTCAATTTGTTCAGCTAAAAGCTTAGACTCCTCTAGCAGCTTTTCCTCATAATGCAGCATCTTCTGTTTCTCTCTCTCTAGGTGCTTCAAGTTCTCTTTTGTAGCCTCAATAGCAATGCCTTTTGGTATCAAAAAATTCCTGGCATAGCCGTCCTTGGCGTTTATGATATCACCTTTTTTTCCCATTGATTTATCATCCATTAAAAGTATAACCTGCATTTTATTTACTCTCCTTTATGTATTTGTCGATTTCCTGGAGCAGCATCTTTTTTGCTTCCTCCATGTCTTGAGTCTCTAGTTGTGTGCCTGCTATTTCAAGATGGCCTCCGCCACCAAGGCTTTCGAGTATGACCTGAACATTGATTTTTCCTGTCGATCTGCCACTGATGTGAATATGCTTCTCCCTCCTTACCAGGACAAAGCTTGCCTGAACTCCTTTGACCGATAACAGGTCCGTGGCACTCTGGGAAGCTATAATCAATCCCGTGGTATAGATATCATCAATAGTCGATATCGCCACTACTTCCTTATAGATTTCAGCTCTCTCTATGACCTCTGATTTCCGTTTCCATGTTTCAAGCTCATCGCTTAAAAGCCTTTTCGCATCCACCGAATCAGCGCCCGCTCTTTTTAAGAATGATGCCGCCTCGAATGTTCTCACGCCAGTCTTGAAGGTGAAGGCGCTGGTGTCCATAATAATCCCCGCCAGCATCACATCTGCCTCAAATTTTGTTAGGATTATCTGATCATTCATGTATTGAAAAAGCTCTGCAATCAGTTCACAGGTTGAGGAGGCGTATGGCTCAAGATAATCCAATACCGGATCGTCCAGATATTCCTCACCTCTTCTGTGATGATCAATGAGCACAAGTCTGTCTATTCTATCCAGTATATCCGCGGCTTCAGTGAAGCTCGGTTTATGGGTATCGACCATCACACCAAGGGTATTTTCATTAATCACCTTCAACGCATCGTCGCTATTAATGATGATCTTGGAGTAGTCTGTCCCATCTTCCTTAATTCTCTCGAACACGCTTTTTAGCTCTGGATTCCTACTGTTCAAAATAATGTAAGCTTCCTTGTTCATTGCCTTGGCGATAGCATGTATAGCCAGAGAGGCCCCGAAGGAGTCCATGTCGCCAGATTTGTGTCCGGTTATGATAATATTTGATGATTGGGCTATAATCTGTCTTAGAGCATTGGCTATGATTCTTGATTTGACCTTTGTGCTTTTTTCTACCGCCTTACTTCTACCACCAAAGTAGGTAACCTTCGTCAATCCTTTTACGACTGCTTGATCGCCGCCCCTTCCAAGTGCAATACTCAAAGCACCTAGTGAACTCTCATACTGTTGATTCAAGGTTTTTCCACCAACTCCCAGTCCTACAGACAGGGTAAAATACTCATCCTTATCGGTTTTGATTTGCTTAACCTGTTCCAATATATCGAATTTTTTGGTCATAAGATTTTCCAAAAATCTGTTTTCAAATATGATTAGGAACCGGTCATCCAGATGCTTGACCATGAAGCCGTTCATCCTTTGTGTAAAGACACTTAATTCTCTTTCAATTCTGGCCATGAGGGATGTCTTCTCCACCCTGTCCATTTTTTTCGATATTTCATCAAAATTATCGATCTCAACGATCGCAACAAGTGTTTTTTCAGCCGAATAGGCTTCTTTCAGATTGGTAAATCTTGTATTGTCAAGAAAATATAGCATGTAAACAGCACTATCTGTTTCATTGCCTTCTATTTTGCTAAAAATCACATTGTAGTTTTTTGTTCCGTATTGTATGTCAAAAGATGCATTTTCATTGGCATCCAATAGACTTTTCATTGAGAAGGAAGGGAAATATGATTTGATGTGGTCCTTGTGACCCTTGTCGTTCTTAACCACTTCTTTAAACTTTGAGTTATACCAATGAATTTCACCATCGCTGCCTATGATGGTCAAAGGTATAGGAAAGTTCAATAAGGCTTGTCTCGACATATCATCAATTGTATTGGTGAATTCAATCAGATATTGGTTTAGTTCTTTTTTTCTGTCTTCGAATTTATTCGAGTTGATTCTAATAGCCACTAGGATTGCGACACCTGCCAGAAGTGACGTATAATAGTTGCCAAGAATCACCATTGTGATAAACAGTGCCAGTGAAATATAGAAAAAAATACTACCTTCTTCAGTTAGAAAACTTCGTCCTTTTAATCCTTTCATCAGCTAAACCACCTATTTTTATTTCTAATCTTTCTCAGGTCAAAAATAATATCTGTCAGACCGACCATGGTGATAATTAAATTCAAATAGCCGTTCATCAATATAAGAATCAATATCATAGCTCTGAGTAATTTCGCAATTTTATATTTGACCATCATAAATTTGACGACGGCCAATCCTTGAATAAAGAACAGTATTTGAAAAATAAATATGATATTGGAAGACAATGCCTCACTATTGACAAAGTCTGTCATGCTGATGAGATAGGTTCCTACTAAAAAAATCAGCATCCCCAGTGAAATGTTTGCCGGTAGTCTGAAGTAGCTAAAATCCTCCATTTGTTCAATTGATACTTTGAGTCTCTTTCCCATCTTCTGTGCAACAAAATAGTTGATTAGGGCCATAGAAACCGATGCGAATATAATAACAGCCGGGAGTAAAAGAATGATCATTTCTAGCATATTTTGATAGGCTTCTTTGGACGTCTGAAGCTGCTCCTGCATGCCTTCAAAGTTCGAGAAAAGACTTTCTTGAATCTTAAAGCTTTCAACAAATGTTTCTCTGAGATAATCAACTAGATTAATACTGAGAAATGCCTGCATAATCCACAACAAACAGAGAAAAGATAACAGATAAACCCCACTACCTGCTGCAATCGCCAAAATCGGCTTTTTATTTTTGCTGATAAAATACCCCATTACAGCTGCCATGGGTGAATACAACACAACGTAGTACATTCCCATCTGTATACCCAAAAGCATTAATATAATAAGACCCGCCGACACCAATGCCATGATGGCAGCCTTGTAATCATGTCTCTTAGCTAATAACAATGCCGGAAGGGGATATAAGAAATCTATGAATGGAAAAGCAAAATTTCCGATCATTGCGAATATGATTAATATGCCTGTTATTAAAGCTGCTTCTGTAAGCCTGCTTGTTTTGACATTTCTGCTCAAATTATGCTCCTTGTTTTTTGAATAAACTAATTCTACATTATTTTAGCTGTTTTTTCAAATTAATTAAAACCCTCCTAAAAAAATCATGGAAACTTTGCTTTATTTCGTTGCGTCTAATATAATAGTGTCTAGAAAAAGAAAGGTGGTATGTATGAAAAAGAGATTATTAATTCTTATTTTGATTGTATCTTTACTGTTTTCATCAACTGTTTTTGCCGCAACGGAGGAAGACTTCGATACTGAATTTGAGTTTCTCGGGCGAGTGGCCAAATTTATAAAGGCTAATTATTTGTATGACTTGACCTATGAGGAAATCATCGATTCTCTATACAATGGTGTATTTAATGATATGGATCCGTATAGCGTATATTATACACCGGAGGATTATGCTGATTTTACATCTGAAATGGCGGGTGAGTTTTCGGGTGTTGGGATACAAATTGTGAAGGAAGGACAAGACATCGTTGTTGTAACACCGCTATACCAAACCCCTGCAGAAAAGGCAGGCATCATGCCAAAGGATATCATTCGATATGTGGATAGCATTGATATAACAGGTTATTCAACAGAAGAGGCCGCCAAGCTCATAAGGGGAGCTGTCGGTACAACAGTTGTTTTAGGTGTAGAAAGAAATGGCATGCTGATTTACTATTCAATTACCAGAGATACCGTTGTTATTAGTTCTGTATATTCAGAATTGATGGAGGGCGATATCGGGTATCTGAAAATTACACAGTTTAATGAAAATACTGCTGAACTTTTAGCAACACATTTATCTGATCTGTTAGTGGATGATATTGACAAGCTGATTATAGACTTGAGAAATAATCCTGGTGGCAATCTTAATGAGGTGTTGACCATTCTTGATTTATTCGTTCCGGCGGGACCACTGGCTTATCTCGTCAGAAATGACGGTGCAGAGACTGAGTATGTCAGTAATCTTTCAGTTCAGAACTTCGAGTTGGCTGTCCTGGTAAACGGCGGTAGTGCAAGTGCCTCTGAAATATTTGCAGGTGCTGTTCAGGATAGGGAGGCTGGGGTTCTAATAGGAACCAAAACTTATGGCAAAGGGGTTGTCCAAACCCTATATCCGTTATTGAATGGTAGTGCAATTAAACTGACTACT
>JAHRFV010000185.1 GCA_019084435.1 Dethiosulfatibacter sp. | reverse complement strand
TTTGTTCATAGTGTCCTCCATCGGGGAGGCATCATCCATTCTATCTTAACTGTTTGTCAAACTAATTTCCATATGCTTGTTTGCCAAAGTTATTTCCACTTTATCTTTTTTTGGCGTGGAATTTAGTTTTGCAATTAAGGAATCAAAGAATAATGGACATCAAAGAATAATGAACCCTTTACTTATGTCGATCATTGTGTTAAAATAATATCGATACATCATCATAATAGATCTGTTTCACGCAAAGCGATTGCCAAATGGCGGTCGCTTTGTATTAACATAAAAAATAACAAGGAGAATCGGTTAGCCATGCGAAAGGAAATTTTTATCACAGCGTCTGACAAGCAAAAGCTTGAGAAGTTGATTATGGAAGCTAGCGCTTATGAGACCTATAAGAAAGACAACATAAAAAAACTGGAAGAAGAACTTCAGAAGGCAACTGTTGTAAGACAGGAAAAAATACCTGATAATGTGGTAACAATGAATTCGCATGTGGTTCTTGAAAACATGGAGACTGGAGAAAAAGAGGATTATACACTGGTCTATCCCCATGACGCTGACGTCATGAATAACAAAATATCCATTATGGCTCCGATTGGGACTGCAATGCTTGGATACCAAGTAGATGATATCATAGAATGGCCCGTTCCTGCCGGAACAATCAAGTTCAAAATTCTGAAGATCGTATTTCAGCCGGAAGCTAATGGCAACTATGAACTATAAACAAAACATCTCACTGAGATGTTTTTTTATTGCCTATATTTCTTATATCATGACCGGACGGATTCTGAAAGATGTGCAAATCGAACTCCTTGGCAACTGCTATTATATGATCGAATATATCGGCCTGAATCCCTTCATAATTTGCCCAGTTGATGTCATTTGTGAAAGCGTAGATTTCCAGAGGAAGACCGTGTTCTTCAGGGGGTAGCTGTCTAACAATCTGAATAAGTCCTTGATGTATTTTCGGGTGAAGTTTAAGATAATTGGCTATATAGATCCTGAAAGTGCCTAAATTTGTAAGATGTCTCCCATTAACAAGCAATGACGTATCAATATTGTTGACCGCATTGTATAGCTCTATTTCTTTTTCCTTGGATTTGATGTACTCGGTTAACAGATGTATTTTCTTGTACTTTTGAAGCATTTCCGTAGTACAGAATAATACACTTGATGTATCTATATGGAGGGCCCTTTTTATCCGTCGTCCTCCGGTTTCCTGCATGCCTCTCCAGTTCTTGAAGGAATCGGAGATTAAAGCATAAGCCGGGATTGTTGTGATAGTCTTGTCAAAATTTTGGACCTTCACAGTGTTCATTGTCACATCTATGACATCACCATCAGCGCCATATTTTGGCATTTCAATCCAATCACCGATACGAAGCATGTCGTTCAGAGATAATAGCATTCCAGCCACAAGTCCAAGAATCGAATCCTTAAAAATAAAAGAAAAGACTGCAGCCATCGCTCCGAGTCCGCTGAGATAAATCAATGGACTTTGACCTAACAGGTTGGCTAGTATTACAATACCAATAATGACAAAAAGGATAATCTTAATAACCTGCAGGTATCCTTTTATCGGTCGTTCTTTCGAGATCTCAAACCTTCTATAGATATCATTGACAGCGTTTAAGGTAGCGCTCAATATACTGATGATTAAGACCAATAAAACAGTGGATAGGATTTTACGAAAAACATCCTCAATTCCTTCAAAAAGAAAAGCTGCATTATAAATCAGTATAAATGGAATAAGTAAAAACAGCCTATGTACAACAGACCTTTCCAAAAATATATTATCCCAAGTGTATCGGTTACCTTTGATATACTTAATCAATACTGGTAGGATGATTTTTTTAGCAATGAAATGCACTATTACACTTGTCACAATGACCAAAATCAACACAATGAGAAAGGATAGCCATTCTGCAATAGTTGAATTTATGCCGTTTTTGATGAAAATGTTTGAAAAGTAATCCATAATCTGCCTCCTGAGCTGTTATACTGTTGATAGAGATGCTAATCCCATAATTCTGTTTGAAACTCACTCAAATGGTTTTTGGAAAATATACCAGATGTGCCAGTATTCATCTCAATTCTAACATAACCCATTGATAGAATTCAAAAAAATATCAAAGAATCAATCATAAATGTGTAGTATAATAGTCTAATAACATAATCAATTTGAGGTGCAAATGGATATCAAAAAAAACGTTGTGTTACGGGAAGGCATAGAAATAGAAATATCCAGAAAAAAGATGAAGAATCTGCGACTGACGGTTAATCCACCTGAGGGAAGAGTTAAACTCTCGGTACCCCATAAAATTGATTCTGAGATTGTAGATCGTTTCATCCTATCTAAGATGGATTGGATAAAGAAAAAAAGAAGCAAATATAAGGATCGAGTCATTGAACAACCGAAAGAGTATAAATCAGGCGAGATATATCCGTTATTAGGAATTAATTACCAGTTAACGGTTATGGAGACAAAAGAAAAACAGAAGATTGAAATCAAAGATGATAAGGCTATAATGATGTTTATCAGACCTAACAGTACTCTTGGAAAACGGCATAAGCTTATGATGGAATTTCAGAGATCCATCTTGAAAGAATTATTACCCACATTTATTGTCAAATGGGAAGTTCAACTTGGTGTGACGGTCAGAGAGTTCAATGTAAAAAAAATGAAAACCAAATGGGGAACCTGCAACATCACAAAAAAACGAATCTGGATAAATCTTGAGCTCATAAAACACCCGGTAGAATGCCTAGAATACATTGTAGTACATGAGATGATGCATCTATTGGAAAGATATCACAATAAAAGATTTTATAAGCTTATGGACGATTTTTATCCGGAGTGGAAGGTTCTGAAAAAGAAACTAACTGCATACGGCATCAGCAATGAAAATAATAAATAGATGGAGGTATCAAAAAAATGAATCGATGTATCGTGTATTTTTCTAAAGATGGCAACACAGAGTATACTGCCAAGCTTTTAGCGTCAGAGATTGGTGGAGAATTGATTAAGCTTACCGAAAAAAGTCAGAGAGATGGCGTGATAGGATTTATTAAAAGTGGATTTCAAGCTGTTTCAAAATCGTCTTCTGAACTAACGGGAGAGCCATGGAATCTGATTGAAGGCTTTGACTTCATCTTTTTGATGACACCTATATGGGCAGGGAACGGAACACCTGCTATCAACGCGTTTTTAGATAAGGCAGATTTGAAGGGAAAAACAATTTCTATTATAACACTCCAGTCAGACGCCACGCATAAAGGCATTGAAAAGGTACATGATTATCTGATGAAAAGGGTTGAATCAAAGGGAGGCAGCACAACTGATTGCTTTGCCCTTACAGGCTCTACACCTGGAAAATTTGCAGGGGAAGAGCATTTGAAGAATGAATTCAAACGTGTGCTTCTGTCTGGTTCCGTAAAAGAATATTGACTTTGCAGAAAGCAAAAGGTAACATTGACATACGAACTATAGTTCGAATCAACAGAGTTCTTGGGTTCAGGTGGCTTTTGAGACGCCATCTGAACCTTAGAAACCGTTATCCAGGGACTCTACAGTGCTTATCTCCCACTTATAGAAGTGGGAGTCTCAGCACTGTTAGTCATCGGATAAAAAATAAAACTTAAGAGGCTTATAAAATGAACAAGTTAAAGGTCTATGAACAGATATTGGCTAAGCTTGAGGAAGGTGTCCACGTAGTCAACGAAGATGGCAAAACGGTGATTTACAATAAGGCTATGGCTGAGATTGAAGGAATGAAAGCAGAGGATGTTATAGAGGAAAATCTTCTCCATGTCCTTCCGGCTTTGGGCTATGAGAGTACACATATGGAGGTGCTTAAGAAAGGCAAGCCAATCAAATCAAAGTACCAGGAGTATATTTCGAAGCAGGGTAAGAAAATAGTGGCTGTAAACTCAACCTATCCAATCATGGAAAAGGGTAGAATTGTAGGCAGCTTTGAGATATCCAAAGATATCACCTATATGCGTAAGATGTCAGAAAAAATGCTGGAGCTATATTCAGAGGTCGTTGATTCCAAAAAAGGCTCATTTTCATTTAATGATATACTGGGTAATTCAAAAGAAATAATTGATATCATCGAGCAATGCAAGCAAGTGGCCGTTACTTCTTCAAATGTCCTTATAGTTGGTGACTCAGGTACTGGGAAGGAGATGTTTGCACAAAGCATTCACAATGCAAGTCTTAGAAGAGATAAGCCAATTGTTGCAGAAAATTGTGCAGCTATTCCAGAAAATCTTTTGGAAAGTATTTTGTTTGGAACGACTAAAGGTAGTTTCACAGGGGCAGAAAACAAAGAAGGATTATTGAAGCAGGTTGACGGTGGAACATTGATATTGGATGAAATCAATTCAATGCCAATGTCTCTCCAGTCTAAAATACTTAGAGTTCTGGAGACCAAGAGATACAGACCTATTGGATCCAATGTGGAAAATCATGTCGACGTTAGGATAATAGCCATCACCAATAAAGACCCTATAGAACTGGTGAAGGAAGGAAAGATGAGGGAAGATCTGTTTTATCGACTTAGTGTCATTAATATCAGAATACCCAACTTACAGGAAAGAAAAGGTGATATAGAGTTTTTCACTGATTATTACATCAAGTACTATGAAGAGGTATTGAATAAAAAGCTAAAAGGGGTTTCTAGTGAGCTTTTGCGTTTCTTCAAGAAATATGAGTGGCCAGGGAAAAAATCTATATCACCTTTTCTTTCCTGTAAGTTGGGTATTCTGATATTAATGACACTAAGTCGATAAAACAGATCTTCCCTCATC
>JAHRFV010000188.1 GCA_019084435.1 Dethiosulfatibacter sp. | reverse complement strand
GGATTCTAAACCGCCAGATTCGATAGATCCAGACAGAAGGTCATATCGGAGACATCAAGGAAAATGACAAGTTCAGACGATTCAATTACCGTAGCGCTGAAAAAATCTACAAGGAATTCATGCTATACGTCTTTGGACGCAAACTGAACAAATACCATCGATTCATAAAGGGAGACATCAAGCAATTCGAGGGCAAAACCGCTGAAGTGGCAGCATAAGATAAAAGCTGCATCTGATGATCGGTACCCTTGTTTCGTGTACCCATAATTAAAATTCCAATAACAAAAAGAGAACCCGACGAGGCTTACGGACTTTTTAAAAGTCCAGAATCCTGCGGGTTCTCTTTATTTTATCTGCGTCAGGGCGAAATCAGCTATTTAGCGACAGCCCCTTAGTCAATATGATGTAGTTATTCAGTTTCAAATATTGCTACAGGCCTGCACCAACCAGCAGTTCCACCTTTAAGCTTCACAGGGAAGACCGCAACCTTGAAACCTGTCGCAGGGAGTAGTTTTAAGTTCGCTAGTTTTTCTATATGACAGTACTCGAACTCCTTGCCTACTAGATGAGCTTCCCAAAGAACGGAATTATCTCCAGTTTCTTTGTATTTTTCAACTAGAAAACTAAACGGTATATCCCAACCCCAAGCGTCTATTCCCATAACACGGATTCCGTTTTGACATAAAAAGCGTGTTGCTTCGGCCGACATACCGGCATGAATCGAGAAGTACCTCTCGTCATATAGGTATTGGTCAGCATCTGTCCTTATCAATACGATATCACCGGGTTTTAGCTTATAATCAATTCTCTTGAGTTCTGCAATGATGTCTAGTTCAGTTATGGCATAACCTGTAGGTTTATCATGAAAATCCAGAACAACACCATCTCCGAAGCACCACTCCAGAGGAATTTGATCAATGGTTCTGGATGGTTTTCCTTCTGATATCGGGGCATAATGTATCGGTGCATCAAGGTGAGTACCGGTGTGTTCTCCTAGTTTAACGCTTCCGTTAGCCCATAGCATGCCATCGGGAAAATCCGATTGATCTAAACCGAAGAATCCAGCTGCCTGCCTTGCTCCATCTTCATGATAAATTCTTTCGAATTCAACCTTTTCAGGCTCACATGAAGCGGGATCTGTCATGACAGCCAAATCAACTATTTTGTGTTTTCCCATTTTTTATTCTCCTTACATTTATATTTTATACTATCCGAATATGTCATGCACCAAATAAGGGCCATGCCCTGTCAATACAAAATCAGGGTCTTTAAACATTGATTTAATCTTGTAGATGGACCTATACCAGGCATAGTGATCGTAAACCAGAGATGATGGTGAAATCTCATCCCATTCTTTTGGTGCAGGTGTTACTTTGATGATTTCATTATCCATTGTTTTTATCGTATCAAGATAGCCATAAGCAATATGTCTTATATGAACTGTATCGCCTGAAATCAAATACTTGCCTTTTGCTGTATCAGCTATTAAACATTGACTTCCAGCAGTATGTCCTGGAGTTAGCATCAGCGATAAACCGTCAAATATCTCAACATCACCAACAACTCGCTGGCAGTTCAAGCTTTTCATAGTTTCAATGAGACTTTGGTCAAAATCACCTCTAATTTTCATAGAGGGCAGTGGATCGAGGAGTTCTTTCCATTCCACATCCTGAAATATATGGCGTGCATTTGGAAATAGATGACAGTTACCAGCGTGATCATTGTGAAGATGTGTATATATGACAGTGTCCACTTCTGACAAATCAACTGAAATTTTTGAAAAAGCTTCATAAATGAAGTCTTCACCGCCCCCTGCAGACAACCCCGCCCAAGCTTTGCCATCGACTATGTATTTTGAGTTAATTCCATTGTCTATCAGGACTTTGTTTTTACCATCATACAAGTAATATCCTAAGTAAGGTATCTTAATTGTAATATCAGCATCCAGTCCGGTAGTAAGAAAGTTTTTTGGACAATCAATCCAACCGAAAACCATAGGATAAATTTTCCATTTGCTCATTCTATTCACTCCTTAATCAATGATTGCAAGCTCTTGAATTGAACCTGCAAACCAACTTAGATAATCATTGCCTTTTGAGACAAGATTTCATTTCCTTTGTCGGTCATTGTGATAGTTCGTTTCATTAATCCACCCTCGTTTAGAAAACCGTAGTGTCAACTAAGACACTCGTTTTTTATTTTAAATCCTTTTATTTTCAAGGGTTTCACTCTTTTTTTAACAAAAATAACAATGACATCCTTTCAGAGTAAATTTTGGGTTCAGAAGCTTAAATTATATCTCAAAAAAGGGGGTCATTGTTATTTTTGTTAAAAAAAGAGTGAAACCCTTGAAAATAAAAGGATTTAAAATAAAAAACGAGTGTC
>JAHRFV010000193.1 GCA_019084435.1 Dethiosulfatibacter sp. | reverse complement strand
CACTTTGATCTGACAGAACTTGTTGCCAATATTCTGGATTTGCATTTCTAGCCATAAAAAATCACCTCAATAGATATTTTTGAGATGATTTTATCATGATAATTTATATAGGAATAGGTGCACTAGAATTTACGCTTACAAATAAAATGCCGTCACTATTTACAAGAGTCTTCCCTGCTGGTTCCTATGAAGGAACAAAAAACGAAGTGGAACTTTTCGGCTATTCTGGAATACTTGCTGCTAGCGCGGAAATGCCTGATGAATTCTTGTTAGAGATTATGGAAGTAATTCAAAACAATAAAGATCAGATAATCGGAGAACTCAAATTTGTAGATCTACTTGGATGGGAAAATGCCGATAAAGGATTAAGTGATAGTGTAACTAGAGAGGCAATTTGGAATAAAATTAACGAAAAAAAGAATTAGTTAGGTAATCTAATAAATAGGGCTGAGTTTCGACTGGGAGCCAGCCCTTTTAAAGGGGCGATGGATTTGAACAATAGTGAAAAACATGACAAAAAAATACCATTTCATAAAATATCCATGATAGTAGCAATTGCTATGTCATTGTTTCATTTATACACATCTGTATTTGGTATTTTGGAAGCATGGAGACATAGATCAGTACACGTAATTTTTGTGCTAATACTGGCTTGTTTCGTAGATAAAAACTTGCCGCGGAAATTTGCAAAAGCATATAGGGTCATTATTCTGTTACTTACATTTGGAGTTTCCCTTTATATGTGGTTTGATTATAGCAACATTATAATGCGTGAAGGAATTCCTTCAATGTATGACAAAGTTTTCGCTACTATTCTAATCTTTCTTGTGCTTGATTCTGCTCGCAGATTCGTAGGTAAATCGATGACTATCATAGGCGTTATTTTTATTATTTACACTATGTATGGCAGTATAATACCTGGTCGGCTTGCATCTCCTAGTTTCAGCTATGGTAGAATAATAGCGCAATTGTTCAATACAACTTCCGGAATCATGGGCCCAACAACAGGTGTTGCAGCTACAAGTGTTATTGCATTTATATTATTTGGAGCGTTTCTTCAAGTATCTGGGGGTAGCGATTTCTTTAGTGATTTTGCATTATATGCAACTAGAGGTGTAACTGGCGGGCCTGCAAAAGCGTCTATTATCTCTAGCGCTTTAGTTGGGTCGATTCAAGGTAACGCGATATCGAATGTAGTAACAACAGGTACTTTCACAATTCCGCTTATGATTAAATCAGGTTACAGTAAAATATATGCCGCATCAGTTGAGTCAGCAGCTTCTACCGGTGGTATGATTATGCCTCCTGTAATGGGTGCAGCAGCTTTTGTTTTAGCAGAGTTTACTAAAACATCTTATAGTACTATTCTAAAATATGCAATTCTTCCAGCAATACTATATTATGTAGGAATATTCTTAATGGTGCATTTCAATGCATTGAAAAATAATATAAAGTGCTGTGATGAAAAATTAAAGCTCGGAAAAGAAGAAATGGTATGGCAAGGTACAACTTGTTTATTGCCTATGTTCTTACTAGTATTCTTGTTATTAAGAGGCTTTTCACCTATGAGGTCTGCCGTTTTTGCCATAGGGGTTTTAGTATTAATATGGATTGTCAGACCGATTAAACGCCTTACTATCCCTGATTTATTATCCGCTTTAGAAAAAGGCGGTAAAGGGATGCTCTCTGTGAGCAGTGCGTGCATAGCAGCGGGGATAATTGTCGGTACTGTTTCTTTAACGGGATTGGCAACAAAAATCGCAATTCTTGTTAGTATAGCTGGTGCAAATGTATGGATAGTTTTAATATTGAGTATGATAGTGAGCATCATTTTTGGTATGGGATTACCTGTGACAGCGTCATATGTTATTGCAGCTATAACCTTAGGTGGGATTTTTAATCGAGTCGGAATCAACCTGATTCAAGGGCATATGTTTCTATTGTATTTTGCAACAATGTCTGCGATTACTCCTCCTGTTGCATTGGCATCATATACTGCCGCCGGTATTGCAAATGTAGATCCTAATAGGGTTGGTTACAGGGCTTTTATTTTAGCTTTGCCCGGTTTCATAATCCCCTACATTTTTGTATTCAATCAAGAACTCTTTCTAATTGGTGAACCGTTAGTCATTGCAAGAGTTATTACAACTTCACTCATGAGCATCTTCGCTGTAGCTGTCAGTCTAGAGGGTTGGTTGTTTACACACGTTAGAGTACTGACGAGGATAGGTTTCCTTGTGACTGCGATCGCATTAATTATGGTTAGTCCAATTACAGATTTAGTGGGTGTTATCGTCATTGTACCGTTATGTATAATTAATTATTTACACTATAAAAAAACACAAATTATATAAAATTGAATAAGTAATTTCAATTTACTTAAACTAATTTGAGGAGTTATGTATGGATAAATTAATAATAACCGTTGCAACAACAGGGCATGGAACACCGTTAGCAAAGAATCCAAATTTAGCAATTACACCAAAACAAATTGCTGATGAAGTAGTAGAGTGCTACAATGCAGGTGCTTCAATTGCACACATTCATGTTCGAGAAGAAGATGGTTCAAGATCTATGTCTTTTGAAAAATTTAAAGAAACAGTTGATAGAGTAAGGGATCGATGTGATATTTTAATGCTAACTTCTCATATTTTTCCTACTCAACATAAGAACGCCATCAGCGATTACTCAAAATAGGTAGTGTTGAACCTTCTGTTAACTTTCAAGAAATGCCAATACCTCAGCTCTGGTTTTAGAACTGCGAGCTATTGCAT
>JAHRFV010000305.1 GCA_019084435.1 Dethiosulfatibacter sp. | reverse complement strand
TTTGTTCATAGTGTCCTCCATCGGGGAGGCATCATCCATTCTATCTTAACTGTTTGTCAAACTAATTTCCATATGCTTGTTTGCCAAAGTTATTTCCACTTTATCTTTTTTTGGCGTGGAATTTAGTTTTGCAATTAAGGATTCTAAAAAAAAAACAGAAATATGCAATTAGATGGTTGACAAAACGTTTTCATGGTGATAAAATTATTCATTTAACTCCGTTGACTCTAAGGCTACAATATGTTATAATATGCCTTGGAGGTAGTGAAATGTATAATTTAGGCGATAAAATAGTATATCCTATGCATGGAGCAGGTGTTATAGAAGCTATCGAAGAAAAAGAAGTGCTGGGAGAAAAGAAAAAGTATTATGTTATAGCTATGCCTTGTGGTGATATGAAACTGATGGTACCCGTAGACAATGCTGAAAGCATTGGTGTCAGGGATATAATAAATAATCAGGAAATTGAAAACGTTTATAGGGTGCTGGAGCAGGATTCAAAAATAACTGAAATGAACTGGAATAAAAGATACAGATCAAATATGGATAGAATGAAAAGTGGAGACATTTACGAGATTGCCAGGATCGTCAGAAACCTTTCTTTTAGAGACAGCTTGAAAGGGCTTTCAACCGGAGAAAAGAAAATGCTGAACAATGCAAAACAGATTTTAGTCAGTGAACTTATTCTAGCTGAAGGAAGCACTCCTGATTATATGAATAAAAAAATTGAGGGCTTAATAGATAAGAATTAGGACACAACACCATCTGTTTGTTATCTTAATAATAAACCCAATTAAATATAAAAAAAATATATTTATTATAATTTGAAAATAGATATATTTTTTTATGGTTTTGAATCAAAATTTGTGATACAGTTATGAGTAGGAAAGGAGGTGGGGATATGATCAATAAAATCATGAGGGCGATTGTTACCCTAATCGGCGTTTTATTTGGTGTTGGAATTGCCGCTTTGATGGATAACTTTGGTTTACTTGATAAAATTAATTTGAACAATATTGTTATTTATACTATTTTCGGAATTATATTTGGATTATTATTATTCTTATTGACACCAATAGTAAAGAGAATCGGTGCAAAAATCAGCAACTTATTTGAAAATGAACTGGTGGAGCTGCAGACAAATGATATTATAACAGGAGCTGTGGGATTGATATTGGGATTGGTAATTGCTTTTTTACTGAGCCAACCTTTGTACAATCTTAATGTTCCCTATTTGGGCAGTGCAATTTCTGCCTTTATTTATCTTTTGTTTGGCTATCTGGGCATAACTGTGGCAACCAGAAAAAGAGATGAAATTGCATCTACTATTGGCAATAGAATTAATATAGGACCGAAAAACGTTAAGAACAATAAAACTAGAGGAAAGTCACCCTGTAAGATTTTGGACACGAGCGTTATTATCGACGGTAGAATTGCAGACATATGCAAGACTGGGTTTATTGAAGGAACACTGGTGATACCTGAGTTTGTACTTCAGGAACTCCAACACATCGCCGATTCTTCTGATGGTTTGAAAAGAAACAGAGGAAGAAGGGGACTGGATATTCTGAATAAGCTGCAAAATGAACAAATCATTGACGTGAGAATTGAAGGTAAAGATTTTACCGATACTAATGAAGTAGATGCGAAATTATTGAAGTTAGCTGTGTATCTTGAAGGTGTTGTACTGACAAATGACTATAACCTAAATAAAGTAGCAGAATTTCAAGGAGTTCAGGTCTTAAACATCAATGAATTGGCCAATGCTGTCAAGCCAGTGGTTTTACCTGGTGAGGAAATGGTTATACAAGTGATCAAGGATGGTAAAGAATCGGGCCAAGGTCTTGCTTATCTTGATGATGGCACCATGATTGTAGTAGAAGGTGGCAGAAGATTTATTGGAGATACCTTAGATGTTATTGTTACAAGTGTGCTTCAAACAGCGGCCGGAAGAATGATTTTCGCTAAACCTAAACAAAAATAAACAAAAGAAGGATTTTGGATTTCCAAAATCCTTTTTGGTAGAGGTATTTATGGGCAAGAACATTAGTGTGATTATTGCAGCCGCAGGAAGCGGAAACAGAATGGGTATTAACACAAAAAAACAATACTTGATGTTAATGGACAAACCAATCATTC
Source organism: Dethiosulfatibacter sp. (assembly GCA_019084435.1). Next base: position 2,964 of record JAHRFV010000305.1, on the reverse strand, counting down.
AGCATACCATAGAAAAATTCTACAAAATTGACGCAGTCCAGAAGATAATTGTCATTTCGGATAGAGAGAGCATTGATTTTGTCAGAAAAGAAGTCATTGAAAAAGGAAATATGACTTCAAAGACAATCGCTGTGATTGGTGGTTCAACAAGAACAGCTTCTGTGCACAACGGGTTAATGAATCTCAATCCTGATACAGGATATGTCCTTATACATGATGGTGTCAGACCTTTCATCTCAATAGAGGTTATTTTAGATGCAATTCAAATGTGTATTGAGAAGAAAGCGGTTATTGTTTGCTCCAAAACAGTTGACACCATAAAAACTGTCAGAAATAATGAAGTCGTTCAGACTATGGATCGAAAGCTGCTATGGAATGCAGAGACACCTCAGTGTTTTGAATACAACCTATTGATGTCTTGTATGGAGAAAGCGTTAAGGACAGAGAATAGTTTTACTGATGAATCATCGATTCTTGACTATTTTGGACAAAAGGTTTACGTCTGTGAGAACAAGGATATCAATATAAAAATAACAAACAGAAATGATTTGGACTATGCAGAGTATTTGGTTACAAAAAGAGGCATGATATGAGAGTTGGTATAGGATATGATGTTCATAAATTGATTGAAGGCAGAGACCTGATATTGGGCGGAGTAAAAATACCCAATGACAAGGGATTGTTGGGACATTCGGATGCTGATGTTCTGACACATGCCATTATCGATGCAATACTAGGTGCTATGGCTGAGGGTGATATTGGGCTGCATTTTCCGGATTCTGATAAGACCTATAAAGGAATATCAAGTTTGTTGCTACTTAGCAAGGTCATTTCTTTGATGAAAGAGAAGCAATATGAAATTGGCAATATTGACACTGTCATTATGGCTGAAAAACCAAAAATCACTAGCTTCACAAATGAAATAAAGCAAAATTTGTGCTCAGCCCTTGGCATATATGAAAATCAAATGAGTATCAAAGCGACCACAACAGAAAAACTAGGTTTTGTTGGGAGAGAGGAAGGCATCGCTGTTGAGTGCATTGTTCTCTTGACAAAAAAAGAATTATTTAGTAAACTTTAGGCTATCAATGTAGCTATGAAGAGAATAGTAGTTACCGCATCACTGAAGAGAGGGAATGGTTGGTGAGAATTCCTGTATCATGTGGTATTGAACCTGACTCCGAGCTTTCAGGCTAATAACCTGAACGGTTAAAACCGTTATATTTTTGAGTGACTGTTCAAACAGTAATTAGAGTGGTACCGCGGTTATCCGTCTCTTGCAATGCAAGTGACGGTTTTTTTTTTGATAATAAAAATAAGAGAGGAAAACAGAATGGGAGACAATAAGAATTTTGTAAAAGAAATTACACCAATGGAGGTTGATTTTCCGAGATGGTATACTGATGTCATTTTAAAGAATGAGCTTGTGGATTACTCGCCAGTAAAAGGGTTTATGGTTATCAGGCCTTATGGTTATGCCTTATGGGAAGGGATTCAGGCATTTGCTGATGAGAAATTCAAGGCAACAGGACATAAAAATATGTACTTTCCACTTCTTATACCTGAAAGCCTACTAAACAAGGAAAAGGAGCATGTCGAGGGATTTGCTCCTGAGGTAGCCTGGGTTACCCATGGCGGATCAGAAGAACTGGCTGAAAGATTGTGCGTCAGACCAACCTCTGAAACCATTATCTGCCATATGTATAGCAAATGGCTCAACTCATACAGAGACTTGCCATATTTGTATAATCAGTGGTGCTCGGTGGTAAGGTGGGAGAAAACAACAAGACCATTTCTAAGAACATCTGAATTCTTATGGCAGGAAGGACATACATTGCACGAAACATATGACGAGGCACAGGAAGAGACTCTAAAGATACTTGATATTTATAGACAGGTAGCAGAGGATCTGTTAGCCATGCCTGTTGTAGTCGGTAAGAAAAGCGATAAGGAAAAATTTGCCGGTGCGGAATCTACATACACTATGGAAGCATTGATGCATGATGGTCAGGCACTGCAAGCAGGAACATCTCACAATCTTGGACAACATTTTACTAAAGCATTCGACATCAAATTTCTAGGACGTGACAATAAGGAACACAATCCTTATCATACATCATGGGGAATATCCACCAGACTGATTGGCGGATTGATTATGGTACATGGTGATAATCGAGGGTTAGTACTACCACCAAGAATCGCACCTGTGCAGGCTGTTATTATTCCCATAGCTATGAAAAAAGCAGGTGTCATGGAAAAAGCTGAGGAGCTTTTTAAGTCCTTAAAAGAAAAAGGCATTAGAGTAGAGTTGGATGACGATACAAAAGAATCACCGGGCTGGAAATTCAATCAATATGAAATGAAAGGATATCCAATAAGAATCGAAATAGGTCCAAGAGACATAGAGAACAATCAAGCAATGGTTGTCAGAAGAGATACACTTGAAAAAGAAATTGTATCACTTGATGAATTTGCTGATAAGATCAATGAAATCCTAGAGAGTATGCAGGGAGATATGCTGAAAAAGGCTTTGAAGCACAGAGAAGAGAATACACATACTATAACCAATTATGAAGATTATAAAAGCAGCAATGAGGCCAAGAAGGGCTTCACTAAAGCAATGTGGTGTGGGTGTAGGGAATGCGAGGACAATCTGAAGCAGGAGACAGGCGTGAGTATACGTTGCATACCGTTCGAACAGGAGAATTTAAGTGACAGATGCCATTTTTGCGATAAGGAAGCAAAGCATATGGTTTATATTGCTAGGGCATACTAAGCAGTATTTCAACTATTAATTATCATTAGTAGCAAATAAATGGGTTTAAACTGAAAGCCGTTATGTTATAATCAATATAATAATTTCAAACCTAAGGAGTATTTTATGAAGAAAAGGTTTTTAACATTAGTGTTTTTACTATCTGTGGTGCTGATACTGTCATCCTGCTCTTTTAATGATGACCAAAC
>JAHRFV010000133.1 GCA_019084435.1 Dethiosulfatibacter sp. | reverse complement strand
TTCTTGAGTGATCGCCGTCGGTATTTTTTACCAGCATTGCTAGGGTTTGCTGTCAAGGGCGACGTCAGCTGCTTGAATTTTCAGGATTTGTCTAGTCACTTCCCTTGACCTTTTTTTTCATACGTTACTTTACACTACCCTCAGAAAAAGGCTATAAATCATCTCCAATTTGAAATAGATAAGGGGGAGATCTTTGGTTTTTTGGGACCAAGTGGTGCAGGTAAGACGACGACACAACGCCTTATCATTGGGTTGCTGAAGGGATACGAAGGCCACATCCATGTGATGGGAAAAGAACGCAGCCAATGGGGCAATGATTTTTATGAAAAGATTGGCGTGGCATTTGATTTCCCAAATCTCTACTTGAAACTAACCGCATATGAGAATCTAAAACTGATCAATAATTATTACGAGACTCCATGTGATCATATTCTTGATTTGTTGGATCAGGTGGGGTTGTTGAAAGAAAAAGATGTGAGGGTGGAGCATTTTTCCAAAGGGATGAAAATGCGCTTGAATTTTATACGCTCAATCATGCATAAACCGGAGATTCTATTTCTAGATGAACCCACATCGGGCTTGGATCCTGTCAATGCAAAAATCATAAAAGATTCGATTCTAGATTTAAAGCATAAAGGGGCAACTGTCTTTTTAACCACGCATCATATGGAAGTTGCCGAGCAGCTATGTGACCGGGTGGCGTTCATCAACGACGGTGCAATTTCAGCTATTGACAGCCCAAGCAACTTGATGCTTAAGTACGGAAAACCTATTGTTACAGTAAGCTATAAGGAGAATGGAAATCAACAGCAGGCAAAGTTTCCAATTCCACACCTAGGTGAAAACAAGGACTTTCTAAACTTGATTGCTTCACATGAAATTGTCACCATGCATAGCCAAGAAGCATCTCTCGAAGAAATCTTCATATTGCTAACCGGGAGGTTGCTGATATGAGAGATATTGATGTCAGACGCGTGAGCAGCGCCTTTTTAACCGACATGAGATTCCAATGGAAGCAAGGTTTTTTTGTAATTTATTTGATTGTGAGCTTCTTTTATTTGCTTATATTGAGTCAGCTACCTCATTTTATTATAGATTATGCTTTACCTATTATTGTATTTTCAGACCCTTCTGTGCTGGGACTGTTTTTTATCGGAGGCATGGTACTTTTGGAGAAAGAGCAAGGCGTCCTGCAAATGCTTGTGGTTACGCCTCTGACCGTAAAAGAATATGTTCTGAGTAAAGTAATTTCCTTAACTCTGGTGGCACTAATGGCGGGAATATTGATTACAGCAGTTTCTGCTTATAATCCAGTTGATTACTTCACTCTAATAATAGGAATTATACTGACCAGTGTTTTTTTCACATTGCTTGGTTTTATAATCAGTACCAAGGCCAAAAGCCTGAATTCTTTTTTCCTACACATGATGCCTTGGACGGCGCTTCTGATGGTGCCTTGTGTGTTCTATGTCATATATCCTCAATTAACAGCCTTGCTGATAGTGCCTTCGGTTACTGGACTGAACCTTGTGCTTGGAGCAATTGGAGGACAACCATTATCCGAGATTATCCTTACATCATTTTACTTGGTAGTGGTTAATTATTTCCTGTTCCAGAAATCTTGTTCTATCTTCCAAAAGAAGATGGTTTATGGAGGTTCTGTATGAGGATGCTACATACATTTCGTTCAGATTTCATATCTATCATCAGGGAGCCTGTTATTGCAGTGATTGCACTTGCACCCTTGTTTATGGTCCTGGCATTTAAGGCTATGATTGTTTTTCTTTTGCCTCATTTACCGGATTTCATACATTTATATCTTGATATCATGTCATACACTCTGGTCACTTTATTACTTGCTACTCCTATTATCATGGGAGTAGTCATGGGGTTCCTGATGTTGGATGATCGTGATGGGGGAATGATAGAGCTTTATTATGTCACACCTCTTGGCGAATCTGGTTACCTAACCAATCGAATCTTATTCAGTTTTATAACGACTTTTTTTTATACCTGTCTCAACTATGCTATTCTAGGCGTCTATTCGATTTCATTGGGAAGATTGATTTTTATCGCTGTCTTGTGTTCGTTATTTGCCGCATCTGTTGGTCTTTTGTTTTTTGCTCTGGCCAGCGATAAGATCAAAGGACTTACCTATGCCAAGGGTATGAACTTCTTCATCATCTTTGCATATTCAGATTTGCTAGGAGTCCGATGGTTTTCATACCTGAGCGCTTTGTTTCCGACTTTCTGGCTATCCAATTTAATCAGGGGATCCTTTCAGTATATACAATCGTTGGTGGTTGTTCTATGCTGGCTAGCAGTGATGATTTATTTTACTCATAAAAGAGGTAGATAAGTTTAAAAACAAAAACCACAGATTGATTTTGTCTGTGGTTTTTGTTTTTACCTCTAGTTGCCATCAAAGATCAACTTATTGTAATCACCATCTGTTAAAAATATTTTTTCAATTTCATCACTTATCAAGTTTTCAATATTACCATCGTAATTGATTTTCGCGCTAATACTACAGTTGGAACTCAGTATACGAGGTACTGGCATTAACTCGCAGTATATGTTGTCTTTTTTGCATTTCCTCTCGAACTTGATTGCACCTGAATGGGTAAAGAATAATATCATATATTCCATGTTTATTTCTTTGCCTCTAAAATAAAATCTTCCCCGTCTTCTGTAATTTTGGTGGTGTATCCAGAGCTTTTGAGAAATCGTTCAACATTACCTTTTGCAGTATTGTTGTCAACTATTATGGCTACCCCTTCAGGGTGCTTATCCAGTGCTTTTTTGGTCATCAGTACCGGTTGTGGACAGCTCATGCCTCTTGTGTCTATTTTATTCATGAAATCATCTCCCTATATATTGGTTTTTACTAAATCTTCTGAATTGAAATAAGAAACTATTCCTAAAAATACAAATATGATTATTACAGCTATCTGACCATTAAGTGTTGCACCTGCTGGACTGGACGCTAATCCAAAGTTATGAGCAATGGCAGCTCCCACGATCATTCCCATGACACTCACGACAGAATCCGTATTGCCTTCTCCTGACAGAATCAGCTGTCTAAGTGGACATCCGCCTAATAGAACAGATCCCCAGCCTACAACTGCCATTCCCAAAAAGTTCCATAATCCATCTGTGTGGGCAACAGGTTGACCTTCAAATCCAAGATTAAAGAACCCTAAAGATATGTTTCCGATGAAACTTACGACAATAATAGATATAAAACCTAGCAGAAGATAGTTATCTTTAAAGAGCATCATATCTCTAGAACCACCAACCATGCAAAGTCTGGTTTTTTGTGCCAATGCGCCTACTATAAGTCCTGCTGCTAGAGACATTAGAATCGGTGCTGCTTGTGATCCTGGTCCACTTTCGCTAAAAAATATAAAGGCTGGAGCAGTCACTAGAAGTATAAACCATCCAACATTTACTGCAGGGAAAATATAGCCTTCAATTTTAGGCATTTTATAATTTCTTTTGAGATTGAATCCTTTATTCAAGAATCTTACGCCAACTAAAATACCGGCTAAAAACCCAGCTAATCCAACTATAGCATTTAAATCTCCAGCGCCTATTCTTAATACCATTCTTAAAGGACATCCTAAAAACACTAAAGCTCCAATCATCACAACCATGCCTAGCATAAATCTCATGAATGGCGCGGACCCTCCTCTAGATTCAAACTCTTTGTTTTTTAGAGATATCAAAAAAGCCCCCAATACTAATCCAATAATCTCAGGCCTTATGTACTGAACGACTCCAGCTCTGTGTAATCCCAATGCGCCTGCTATATCTCTCAAAAAGCATGCTATACAGTATCCCATATTGCCGGGGTTGCCATAATAACCTAGTATTACGGATATAAGACCAACTGCTCCTCCTGCAAGTATAATTCCTTTTTTCCCTTTCATTTATGCCTCCTCATAGTCGTTTTTGATTTCGATATTAGTTTAACAATTGATCATTTTAAAGTAAAATGGATTATACTAATAGTTCAGTACCGACCAATTAGTAATACTTATAGTGATTGTTAAAAATACTGATAAATAATATAATGATACATAAATAACGACATAATCATCTATTGATAATAGGTTTTGAGGAGACGTTTATGAGACAAGTCTATCTAGATAATGGCGCCACATCTTTTCCAAAAGCACCAGGTGTATCTGAGAGTATAACCGACTATATAATAAATGTTGGATCAAATGTGAATCGAAGTGCTTACAATTCATCATATAAGGCTGAGAATACAGTCTATGAAACGAGAGAGCTTATATGTCAACTTTTCAATTTTGACAAGCCTGAAAATGTAGTATTTACTAAAAATGTTACAGAAAGTCTTAATGTGCTTATAAAGGGTCTGTTACAGGAACATGACCATGTGATCGTATCCTCCATGGAACATAATGCAGTAATGAGACCTTTAAATGCTTTGGGGAACAAAATTGAATACACCAAGGTTAAATGCAGTAAACTGGGAGAATTAGACATTAATGATTTAGTAAGTTCTATTAAACCCAATACCAAAGCGGTGGTGATGACCCATGCCTCCAATGTCTGCGGCACTATATTGGATCTAGAAGAGGTAGGTAGAATTTGTCAGGAAAAAGGGATTTTTTTCATTATAGATAGCGCACAGACAGCTGGTTTTTTAGATATAGACTTCATTGGACTAAATGCTGATGCCATAGGTTTCACAGGTCACAAGAGTCTGTTGGGACCGCAAGGTATCGGTGGATTTGTAATCAATGACAAACTGGCAAACAATTTAGATACCTTTATAGAAGGTGGAACGGGAAGTCTATCGGATTCGGAGTACCAGCCAAATTATATGCCTGACAAGTTTGAATCCGGAACTTTAAATATACCTGGAATTTTTGGTTTGAACGCCTCTTTGAAGTATGTGTTAAATGAAGGAGTTGAAAATATAAGGGATAAGGAATTACAGCTTTTGGACCGATTTATGAAAGGTATTTATGATATGAATGGCATTGAAATAATAGGAAAGAAATCGTCCACGGGTAGAACGGGAATTGTGTCCCTTGATTTTGTCAATCAGGATAATGGTCTTATTTCTTATGAACTCGATAAAGAGTATGGCATTATGACCAGGTGTGGAATGCACTGTGCACCATCAGCGCACCAAACCTTGGGGACTTTCCCAAGAGGAACAGTAAGATTTGGGTTTAGTCACTTTAATACTTTTGACGAAATAGATTACACAGTTAATTCAATCAAAAAAATAATCAACAAATAACTTGAAGGAAGGTAGTGTTTTGGAGTTCAATCAATTGGAGAGTTTTTTAAGTGTAGTGAAACACAAGAGTTTTTCTAAGGCTGCAAAGGAACTGTACCTGACGCAACCAACTGTTAGCAATAATATTCAAAATTTAGAGAGAGAGCTTAAAATTGTTCTTTTAGATAGGAAAAGCAAAACGGTTACTTTAACAGATGCTGGAAAGGAGTTTTACCGATATGCTCTTGAACTGATCAATACAAGAGACAAGGCTAAGCATATCATGATGGAAAAATCTGAAAGTATTGAAGGTGAAATAAGCATCAATGCCAGTTCTATTCCTGAGCAGTATATTCTTCCTTACATCATAAAAGGGTTTGTAAAAAAATATCCTAAGGTTACATTTACCGTGACCCATAAAAACTCTAAAGATGTCGTGGAAGAGATATTGAAAGGTAAAAACAACTTTGGAATAGTTGGTGCCAAATATGCATCCGAAGTTCTTGAGTACATTGATTTTTTCCAAGATGAGTTAGTTCTAGCCGTACCTAACAATGAGAATTATCACTGGGCTTCAGATACTGTTGATATGGATTCTTTACTATCAAGTAAATTCATATTTAGAAAAAAAGGGTCTGGCACAAGATTGATAGTGGAAAAGGGTCTTTCGGATATAGGGATTCATTTAGATAATTTGAATATTACATCTTTTATAGACAGCAATGAAATGATAAAAAAAATGATTGAGTTAGAATTAGGGATTAGCTTAATATCAAAAATTGCCGTTAAGAATGAAATGGATTTAGGGTTGATTAAAACCTATAGAGTTAAAAGTCTTGAATTAAACCGAAGTTTCTACTTCGTATATCATAAACACAGAACACTATCACCAGTAGTAGATGCGTTCAGAGATTTTTTAATAAATTGGACGGGGCCAAAACTTGATTAGCAGGTGAAACAGTAAAAAAAACCGAGGTGCATAGCCTCGGTTTTAAACATTAAATCGGAATAGTACCACATCACCGTCTTTGATGATGTATTCCTTGCCTTCTAATCTTAGAAGGCCTTTTTCTTTTGCCGCGACCATGGAACCTATCTGTTCCAAAACATCAAAGGCAACCACTTCCGCTCGGATAAAGCCTCTTTCGATGTCTGAGTGAATCTTGCCTGCAGCCTGTGGGGCTTTCGTTCCGTTTTTGATAGTCCATGCCCTTGATTCCTCAGGACCGGTTGTCAGGAAGGATATCAATCCAAGAAGCTTGTAGCTTGCACGGATCAGCTTATCCAATCCAGGCTCCTTGATGCCTGATTCTTCCAGATACATTTGTTTTTCTTCTTTATCGAGTTCTGAGATTTCCGCTTCGATTTTCCCACAAATAGAGATAACCTCCGAGCCGTCTTTTGCGGCATATTCCTTTATTCTATTGATGTGTGGATTTGTATCGATGGTATCTAGATCTTCCTCGTTGATGTTTGCTGCATAAAGTATCGGTTTAGCAGTAATCAGATTAAGCGTTCTGACCAGCTTATCCTCTTCGTCTGTAAACTCCATCTGACGGACAGACTTTTCCTGCTCCAGATTTTCCACAATCCGAGATACCAACTCATACTCTGCGCTTTGTGATTTGTCGCCTCTTGATGTTTTAGCCAAGCGATCTCTTCGTTTCAAGAGCATTTCAAGATCAGACAGGATAAGCTCCAGCTCGATGACCTCTATATCCCGTATAGGATCTAGACTGCCCTCAACATGTGAGACATTTTCGTCCTCGAAGCATCTGACCACGTGAACGATGGCTGATACTTCCCTGATGTGTGAAAGGAACTTGTTTCCTAGTCCCTCACCCTTGCTTGCTCCCTTGACCAACCCTGCTATATCATAAAATTCCATGGCGGTATGAACTATTTTCTTGGATTTGCTCATTGTCGACAGATAATCCAAACGATGATCCGGTACAGAGACAACCCCTACATTGGGCTCGATGGTACAGAATGGATAATTGGCTGATTCAGCTCCGGCTGATGTTATAGCGTTGAATAAAGTACTCTTGCCTACATTTGGCAATCCGACTATTCCCATTTTCATAATTGCACGTCCTTTCATTAAAATGTACAGGACATTATATAATAGAACCATTTTAACTTCAACTAAAACTATAAAAATCATTTTTAGCACTTAACATAGACTTAACATTCAGTTAACACGGACACAACATATAAAGATTTTAAACGTGTTACTATGTGATTGACTTAAAAAACACAAATAGAAGGAGATAATTCTAAGATGAAAAAAAGTTTGGGAACAAAAACTGTAATATTACTATTAATCACCGTTTTAATAATGGGTATTTTTGCCGGATGCGGCAACGACAATACTGCAACTACAGCTGCACCAGCAACAACTGCACCAGGAGCTACAACTGCACCACAAGTTGAGTTGACAGGACAGGTCATCATTGACGGATCTGGAACAGTATATCCTCTGATGGCACATATAGCAGAGCAATACATGACAACTAAAGAATCTGATGTCAGCGTAGAAGTCGGTAGAGCAGGATCAAGTGCCGGGTTTAAAAAATTCATTCCTGGTGAGTTGGATCTTGTAGATGCTTCAAGAGCAATCAAAACAGAAGAAAAAGAGCAACTTGAGCAAAATGGGTATGACTATGATGCAGAAGTTCTTGAAATCAAAATAGCATTGGATGGTTTGACAATCGTCATCAACAAAGACAATACATGGGCAACAGAAATGACAAGAGATGAAATAGTCAACATGTATCTATCAAAAACACTTAAAGCAGACGACAAGGTATTATGGTCAGACATCAGATCAGAATGGCCAGCTGAAGAAGTTAAATTCTTTGGACCTAATGAAAACCATGGAACCTATGAATTCTTCTACGAAGTTATTCTGGGAAAACAAGATATGGTAGCAACTGCCAATCTTCAACAAGAGTATTCAACATTGGTTGATCTAGTATCAAAGGATATAAATGCTATAGCATTCTTCGGATTTGGATATTATGTCAATAATCAAGATAAAATCCAAGCTGTAAAAGTGGACTTTGGCAACGGACCAGTTGAGCCTACACTGGCAACTATCGGTGAAGAGCTACCATACGCTGGATTTACAAGACCGGTATTCACATATGTCAACCTAAGATACGCGAAAGAAAAACCACAAGTGCTTGACTTTGCTAAATATCTAGTCTCTGAAGAAGGTGCTGCTAAGCTTGCAGGCGAAAATGGATTCGCACCACTTCCTGCAGATGTATATGCAGAATATATGTCAGTGCTGGAAGCTATAAAATAAAACCCTCAATTTTAACAGATGACTTAAGATGGGAAGCATTGGGGCTTCTCATCTTAAGTCGTTTGAAGCTTAATAAAGGAAGTGAGTTATATGAGTGAACGCAACACAGATGTACGAGAAATAATCCAAAGCAATATAAGAAACAAAAAAGACATTGTCAATAAAATAATGCCTGTATTTTTTTTCGTTATGGCTTCGGTGTCAGTCCTAACCACCATAGGCATCATAACCACGCTGGTTATGGATGCCTATAAGTTTTTCAGTGCTGTTAGCCTATCTGATGTTTTCAGCACCAGACTTGCACCCCTAAGAGCAGTAGACCCGACCTTTGGCATACTGCCTTTAATTAACGGTACAATCATCATAACCCTTATTGCAATGCTGGTTGCTATACCGCTTGGCCTTACGGCTGCACTTTATCTTAGCCAGTTTGCATCTCAAAGGGTTAGGAAAACAGTCAAACCGATACTCGAGGTGCTTGCAGGGATCCCAACGATTGTTTACGGATTCTTTGCCTATACCTTTGTGACACCTCTATTGATGAGTCTTATACCCGCACTGGAAGCTAAAAATGCCTTAAGTCCAGGGATTGTCATGGGTATCATGATTATTCCATTGGTTGCTTCTTTATCTGAAGATGCTATGAATGCTGTGCCTGAAATTCTTAAGGAAGGATCTTTGGCATTGGGATCAACTAAACTGGAAGTAGCCATTAAGGTTGTCATTCCCTCAGCCATATCCGGTATTATCGCCTCGTTTGTTCTAGCGATTTCTAGAGCCATAGGAGAGACGATGATTGTCACCATAGCCAGTGGCAGTTCAAAAGACTTTACATTTGATATAACACGATCCATGCAGACAATGACCTCATATATTGTTGAGTTTACAAGCGGAGATGCGGGAAGCGGGACAACAGGATACTATAGTTTATATGCAGTAGGTTTGATTCTACTTTTATTCACTCTTGTCATGAATCTTATTGCTCAATATATCTCTCGCAAATACAGGGAGGAATACTAATATGAGTTATCAAATTGAATCTGTGAAATCTAAGCAAGTGGTTCACGTGAAAGAAAAAGAAATGAAAAATATGCTAAAGATAGAAACAGATAAAAGTAGATTGAAAAAAAGACTGTTTTTGAATCGTTTTTTCAAACATCTATTTTCCCTATCGGTCATATTTGCCCTGCTGGTCTTGGGAATACTGTTTTACAGAATTATTGCAGACAGTATTGGATGGCTTAATATAAAATTTTTAACTGGCAATCTATCCATTTTCCCTGAAAAGGCAGGCATTTACGGTGTTATAGTAGGTTCTGTCTGGCTGATGTCGATCGTAGTGCCGGTGACGATGGTTCTTGGCGTTTCCACTGCGATCTACCTTGAAGAATATGCTAAAAAGGGAAATATTCAAATGCTTATAAAAGTCAATATATCCAATCTGGCCAGTGTTCCGTCGGTTATATTTGGTCTTTTGGGTTTAGCGGTTTTTAGCAGACTTTTTAATCTGGGATCAAGCATCTTGGCAGGTGGATTGACCATGTCATTACTGGTATTGCCTATAGTTGTCGTTTCCAGCCAGGAGGCTATAAAGGCGGTGCCAAGTTATCTGAGAGAAGCATCCTATGCAATGGGGGCTGACAAGTGGACAACTGTAAGAAGAGTGGTACTACCGGTTGCGCTTCCTGGGATTTTGACAGGTTCAATTCTGTCTTTATCGAGAGCCATAGGAGAGACTGCACCTTTGGTGGTGTTGGGGATACCTGCATTGCTCTTGAGAGTGCCATCAACTGTGATGGATAACTTTACAGCTTTGCCGATTCAGATATATTACTGGACATTAGACACCGTATTAACTGCTGAGTATGCCAATCTGGCAGCCGCCACTATCGTTGTTTTGCTGCTGATATTGTTTATTATGAACTCAGTTGCGATTGTCATAAGAAACAAGTTCGAAGTGAAATTTTAATGGAGGAGATTGATTTGACTAATAGAATAAATGAAACAGATAGAAAGGTATTTGACGTAAAGGGATTGAACCTTTGGTACGATCAGGAACAGGCACTTAAAGACATTAATATAGTTATGGAAAACAATAGGGTGACAGCCATTATTGGACCGTCGGGTTGTGGCAAGTCAACCTTTATCAAGACACTGAACCGTATGGTTGAAAATATACCTTCTGTAAGAATAACCGGAGATATCTTATACCATCAACAGAGCATTTTTGACAAGACCATTTCTGTGGAGGAACTGAGAACAATGGTGGGAATGGTATTTCAAAAACCGAATCCTTTCCCTAAGTCAATTTACGAGAATGTGGTATTTGGTCCCAAAATCCATGGGATCAAGGACAAGAATCTGCTCATGGAAATCGCAGAAAATAGCCTTAAGAGAGCCGCTCTATGGGATGAGGTCAAAGACAGGCTTAAGAAAAATGCATTGGGCCTTTCAGGAGGACAACAACAGAGATTGTGCATCGCTAGGGCATTAGCTGTGAACCCGGACGTTTTGTTGATGGATGAGCCTACATCAGCCTTGGACCCGATTGCTACTGGTAAAATCGAAGATCTTGTGTTAGAATTAAAAAAGGACTATACCATAGTAATTGTAACTCATTCAATGCAACAAGCCGCAAGAATATCCGATAAAACCGCATTCTTTTTAACAGGTGAGTTACTGGAATTTGACGATACTAAAAAGATTTTTTCTAATCCGCAGCACAAGAAAACAGAGGATTATGTAACCGGTAGATTCGGTTGATGGAGGGAAAACATGAGACAAAACTATGATGAGCAATTGATGAGTTTGAATCAGGACATTTTGAATATGGGAGCCATGGCCGAAAAGATACTTGACATGACAATAAAGGCTTTGCTGGAGAAGGACTACGAATTGGCCTTGGAAGTCATCGAGTTTGAAAATGAAATTGACAGGGTGGAGCTTGAGCTTGAGGACAAGTGCATTCAACTTATAGCGCTGCAACAGCCTATCGCCAAGGATTTAAGAAGAATTATCGGCATCATAAAAATGATCAGTGATCTTGAGCGCGTGGGGGATTACAGCGAAAACATAGCTGAAATAGTCATAAAAATAGGGAAGGACAAATTCATAAAACCGCTGGTGGATATTCCAAAAATGGCAGAAATCAGCAAAGACATGATTAGACTCTCCCTTGATTCCTATGTCAAGGAAGACACAGAGCTAGCCAAAGAGGTTTTTGATATGGATGATGTTGTTGATGATCTGTATGAAAAAATCTACATGGAACTGCTTACAATCCTCAGCAAGGATGCCAGTGTTATGGACCAAGTTATAGATTTGTTGTTTATCGGTAGATATCTGGAGAGGATTGCAGATCATGCAACAAATATATGCGAAAATGTTAACTATATAGTAAAAGGAAGTATGACTTTTCAGTGATATCCATATTAACTCTCAAGTGAATTTTATTTGACCTTTATATCTAATTGTGAGAAAATAAAAAAAACACTAAATGAGGGGATGCCATGCCGGGTTATAATAGTTTCGATGTTAATATAGGCGGGAAAAAATATAAACTCCAAACGGATGAGAACCAGGAATATGTCAAAAAGATTGAGAGCTTGATCAATACCAAGATCAACCAGTACAAGACAGCAGACAAGAAATTTGACAATTATTCTTCATTGATTTTTACGACATTTGTTATAGCTGACAAATATCTGAAAGTGTTGCATCAGCTTGAAATAGAGAAAAAGCTTAACCAGGAAGTCATCAGTCTTTCAGAAGTGAAGAAAATAAAAGACGAGCATAGCCAGCTGAAGATAGACCTGGAGCAAACCATACAGGAAAAGGACCAGTTTCTACAGGAGTTGATTCAAAAAAACAGCGAGCTGGATATACTCAGAAACAAACTGAACGAGTATGAAAAGCTTATTAAAGAACATGAAGAACAGGCAGCACTGGAACAACAAGCGAAAGAAGATGAAAAAATAGAGCAAGTGCAGCAAGTTGAACCAGAACAACAAGTTGAACAAGAACAGCAAGTAATGCAGGAAGCAGAGATTTCTGCAGATGAACTTAAAGCCCTCCAAAATAGATTATTAGCATATGAAATACTTTTGAAAGAAAAAGAAGAAGAGCTTGATGTATATGAGGAGCTAAACCGAGAGCTGGAACAGAAAAATAAAAAGATGTCCCACGATGTGTTTTTACTCAGAGAAGAAATTGAATTAAGAGATTGATAAACTGATGAGACCATCAGTTTATTTTTGTTGATAGGAGAAGACGATGAACCATACAATACTATTATCACCAGCAGGCAATAGAGATACATTTATTGCTGCCATAAAGGCAGGAGCAGATGCCATATATATGGGAGGCAAGAGTTTCAATGCAAGGAACTCTGCGGAGAACTTCACGGACGAGGATCTTGAAGAGCTGATAGAGATGGCGCATCTAGCAGATGTCAAGGTTTTTATAACGGTGAACACTTTATTGAAAGACAATGAAATAGAGGATGTGCTAAGATACGTCAACAAGCTATACCGGATGAAAGCGGATGCCATAATTGTACAGGACTTAGGGCTAATGAAACTGGTAGGTGAGTTGATGCCGGAAGTGGTATTACATGCCAGTACTCAAATGGCAGTGAATGATTTCTATGGTATTAACCTTCTCAAGAGATACAATATCAAGAAAAATGTTCTTGCAAGAGAGACTTCCACTGATCGAATCAGAATTATCAAGAAGAAAACTGATGCCGATTTGGAGACCTTTATACATGGTGCTTTGTGTAACTCCTATTCAGGGCAGTGCTACATCAGTTCTTTTTTTGGTGGAAGAAGCGGCAATAGAGGCAGATGCGCACAGACCTGTCGACTGGCTTTTGATATAATAGACGCCAAAACTGGCGATAAAGTCAATGATAAACCCATATATCCACTGAGCATGAAAGAGCTGAAGGTGGGCGAAAGAATAATAGAACTTAAAGAGGCTGGGATATCCACCTTCAAAATAGAGGGTCGCATGAGAAAGCCTGAGTATGTTGATCGTGTGGTCAGGTACTATAGAGGAGTTCTAGACGGAAAGACTGATGAGAAAATGGGCAAGCAAGCTGAGCAGACATTCAACCGAGGATTTACTGAAGGATTTGTTTTCAATGCATTCGGCAAAGAGATGATGGCCCATGAAAATCCAAAACATCGAGGAATCAGACTCGGATATGTTAGGGATGTCATAGGCAATTACGCTGAGATCTCTCTGGATGAGGACGTATCAATCGGTGATGGCGTTTCTGTAGGAGATGGAGAGAAAGGCTTTACAGTTGATAACCTAACAGACCCTAAGAAAAAAGAAAAAATCAAAGAATCAACAGGTGGTCAGCGCGTGTTGATCAATAATTTTCATAGATTAAGGAAAAATGAGGTATTATTTAAGACATCTGATATCAAGCTATCAAATGAAGTGGCAGAGACAATCAGAGTTGGAGATGTGTTCAGAAAAAGAGCAATTAGCTTTAATATGACTATCAAGATTGGAGAAAAAATCAGCCTGAAGGCAGTTTCAGGAGATTATACCGTCAGCCTTGAAAGCACTGATGTGGTCACAGTGGGTAGGACTGTTCAAGTTACTGAAGATGATATTTTAGGCCAGCTGTCAAAGCTAGGTGGGACTGTGTTTGAACTGAAAAAGACCGACATCTCAATCGAGCCCGGTGCCTTTGTCAGCAAAAGTGTGCTCAATAATCTCAGACGTGAAGCTATTGAATTGATTTCAGTTGAGATTCTGAAAAGAGATATTACGAAATATGATATAAAATTGAAAGACAAACCGGATCATTCAAAGGAAGAAAAAACACTCAAGATATCCTTGAATATGACCAGCGGACATCAATTCTATGACATCAATTTCACTGGGTTGGATCTCTTGTATCTACCCTATTATCTCATCGATGATGAAAAAGCGGATTTTCTCCGACGATCCAATGCTAAAATTGTATTGTCCATGAGAAATGCAGCAAAGCGGTTCGAATGCGACAAAGCCTTAGCAATATTCCACAAGTATCAGGATGTGATCAACGGTGTGCAGGTAGATGATCTGGATACGCTGGCATTTGCCAAAGAAAATAAGATGGGTCCTATATATGGGGATTTTCAGCTGAATATCACCAACATACATGCAGCAGAGCTCATGGCCATGGAGGGTGTTCACCTATTAACCCAATCTGTCGAGATTAATCTAAAGGACATGGAGCAGATCAACAAAAAAACAGCCATACAGACAGAGGCTATCATATACTCAAGATTGCCGCTGATGACTATCAAGAGCTGTCCTTTTTCAGTCATTAAGGGTTGCAGTGATGAGTCAAACTGCCAAAACTGCGATATTTATGACCGTTACAAGCTATTGGACCGAAAGGGATACGCCATTGATCTGATGAGATATGGCGGTATTACAACACTTTTTAACCCAATACCTCTGAATGTGATTGACAAAGTGAAAGATTTAGTCAAATCCGGCTGTGATTATGTTAGAATAGATGAGGACAACACCATCAACATAAATGAAATGATAAGTGATATCCAAAGGGCCTTCGATGATGGTGAGTATTCCAAGGAAGGCGAGGTTACCAGAGGGTATTACTACAAAGAATTATTGTAGAGAGGGACAGATGAAAGAAAGAACATTAAAAGTACTTGAGTTTGATAAGATTCTATTGAAGCTGGCTTCCAAAATGGAAACGGCTATCGGAAGCGATTTTTTGTCAAAGGAAGTCGTCTCGACGGATATCAATATTGTTGAAACAAAGCAAAAAGAAACCACAGAGGGTGTCAGAAAAATTATTTCAAAGGGACATCCACCTTTTGGTGGAATCTATAAAATACGTGATTATGTCAAACGAGCTGAGCTGTCAGGTGTTCTAAGTCCTGGGATGCTGCTGAAAATCGGTGATAATCTCAGAGGATCCAGACTGATGAGAAATTATATTCTTCTGGAAAGCGACCAAAACGAGCCAGATAGTTTTGTCATACTTTCTGCTCTAGGCAAACGACTGAACAGGAACACAGATCTGGAGGATAGTATTTTCAACTCTATCATCAGTGATGATGAGATATCAGACAATGCCAGCAGCAAGTTGAGATCTATCAGAAGAGAGATCAACAACAAGAACCAGATGATCAAAACAAAACTAAACTCAATGGTGTCATCACCTTCTTACCAAAAATATCTGCAAGACGCCATTGTAACCATGAGAAATGATCGATATGTCCTGCCTGTTAAAGTGGAATACAAAAACCAGGTCAAGGGGATGATCCATGATCAATCCTCAACAGGTGCCACGCTTTTCATAGAGCCTATGCAAATTGTGACACTTAATAATGAGTTGAGCACACTTGCCATTGATGAGAAAAAAGAGATTGAGAGGATTCTTGCCGAATTGTCTGCAATGGCAGCTGAATTCGGACCCCAACTCAGAGAGAATGAAACAGTATTGGCAGAGCTTGACTTTATCTTCGCGAAAGCGAAGCTATCACTTGACCTGAGATGCCAGGAACCGATACTGAATACCGATATGATTATCAACATCAAAAAAGGAAGACATCCATTAATACCCACAAGCGATGTCGTGCCTATTGATATATGGATAGGCAAAGGTTTTAAAACACTGATAATCACTGGACCTAATACCGGCGGTAAAACCGTGTCTTTGAAGACCTTGGGATTGTTTGTTTTAATGACTCAGTTCGGTCTGCATATCCCTGCAAACAGCGGTTCTGAGATAGGTATTTTCAACAATATCTTCGCTGACATTGGCGATGAGCAAAGCATAGAGCAGAGTCTCAGCACCTTCTCTTCCCATATGAAGAATATTGTGGAGATCTTTAATAACATAGAAGACAACTCACTAGTGCTGCTAGATGAGGTTGGGGCGGGAACTGATCCAGTGGAGGGAGCCGCTTTGGCAACAGCCATACTGGACAGATTGAACCAGTACAATATTGTTACCGCTGCCACAACACACTATAGTGAGCTAAAGATATATGCTTTGACGCAACCGGGTGTTATCAATGGTAGTGTGGAGTTTGACGTGGAGACGCTCAGTCCGACATATAGAGTTTTGATAGGTGTTCCGGGAAAATCTAATGCTTTTGAGATCTCTAAAAAATTAGGCCTGAAGCATGAAGTGATAGAACAAGCCAGGGGTCTGGTTGAATCGAATAATATCGAATTCGAGGATGCCCTTTTGAAAATCGACAGAGATAGAAAGGAAACAGAAGAGGCAAAGGAAGAAATACTAAGATTGCAAAGCGAACAGGCAATTCTGAAAGAAAAGATTAAAAAAGAAGAGAAAAAAATAGCAGACCAGAAGGACAAGATACTGAAGGACGCCAAATACGAAGCTAGAAAGCTTCTGGAAGAGACAAAAAATGAGTCTGCTGCCATTATCAGCCGATTGGAAAAATACAGCAGTGAACTGGATAAGGCATCAAGAAAAGATATCAATGATATCAGGGATGCTATCAACCTATCCATCAAAGGTATGTCTGATAGTGGATATGTTTTGGAAACCCATGATGAGAACCAGAATATCCAACTCTGGGACCATGTGTTTATCAGCTCATTAAACCAGAAAGGACAGGTTGTTTCAGAGCCCGCCAATGATGGAAAGGTAACAGTCCAAGCAGGGGCTTTAAAGCTGAATGTCCCTATCAATACACTTAAGAAAATCAAACCTGAGATTGTCGAAGAAAAAACAAAGGGCTACAGAAAAGGCTTCGATATGACCAATAAGAATATAAAGACATCCATAGACCTAAGAGGTATGAGTCTAGAAGAGGCTTTTCTGGAGATAGACAAGTATTTGGATGATGCCTATCTTTCGGGGCTGAACGAGGTGCAGCTGATTCACGGCAAGGGAACAGGTATTCTGAGACAAGGGATTGCTGAATTCTTGCGAAAGCATCAGATGGTGAAGGATTATCGATTGGGAGAATTTGGTGAAGGCGGATCAGGCATTACCGTCGTTAAGTTCAAATAGGAGTGACGCTATGCTTATAAGCGCATGCCTGCTAGGCATCAATTGCAAATATAATGGGGAAAGCAACTACAACCAGAAAATTGTAGACTTGATTAAGGACGAAAGCGTTATTCCTGTGTGTCCTGAACAGTTAGGTGGTCTTACAACACCAAGACTTCCGTGTGAGATTGTTATACTGAATGGAGAAAAAAGAGTTATCAGGAATGATGGTATCGATGTGACAGAGGCATTCCAAAAAGGTGCGGAAGAGACACTGAGAATAGCGAAGATGTTTAATGAGAGTATTGCAATATTAAAAACAAAAAGTCCTTCATGTGGATCTTGTCAGATTTACGATGGTACATTCAGTGGAAGGGTGATTGAGGGATCGGGATTGACTGCTGAATTGCTGACAGACAATCATATTCGTGTCTTTGATGAAAACAATTATATACCTGAGATTGTTGACAGGCGTTGACCCTTGTGCTAATCTCAAATAATAATATTTATGGAGGGGAACATGATTGATTATAAATTAAAGGTTGCCGAATTGTTCAGCGATTTGGTAGATGATGTAACATTGGAAGATATTTATGGAATGGTTGAAATTCCGCCTAATTCTCAACTGGGTGATTTTGCTGTGCCATGTTTTAGATTTGCCAAGGTTTTGAGGAAGTCTCCTAACATGATAGCGGAGACAATTGCTACTCAGATACCGGCTGACGAGAATTTTGACAAAGTAACTAATGAAGGACCTTACGTTAATTTTTTTGTGAGCAAGGCGAGTTTTGCCAAGGATATTTTAACAGAAATTGAAAACAAAAAAGAAAAATATGGGACAAAAGATATCGGACAAGGTAGAAGTGTTATTGTGGAATTCTCGTCACCAAATATCGCCAAGCCCTTTCATATAGGACATATAAGGACAACCATCATTGGTAATGTCCTTTACAACATATATAAATTTATGGGTTTTAATGCGATAGCTATCAATCACCTTGGAGATTATGGCACCCAGTTTGGCATGTTGATATCTGCCTATAAAAAATGGGGCGAAAAAGAAGTTATTGAGCAAAATCCTATACCTGAGCTGTTGAAACTATACATTAGGTTCAATGAAGAAACAGAGAAGACACCTGAGTTGATCGATGAGGCTAGATACTGGTTTAGAGAGCTGGAGAACGGCAACGAAGAAGCCATTGGACTGTGGCAATGGTTCAAGGATGTCAGCATGATCGAGTTCAACAGAGTATACAAAATGCTTGGCATTAAATTCGACTCATTTGCAGGTGAAAGCTTCTATTCTGATAGAATGCCAAGAGTCATTGAAGAGCTGATTGAGAAAGACCTTCTTGTAGACTCTCAAGGAGCCAAGATTGTAGACCTTAGTGCTTTTGATATGCCTTCGCCTTTGATTCAGAAGAGCGATGGCTCTACACTATATATTACCAGAGATATCGCTGCGGCTATTTATAGAAAAGAAACCTATGACTTTTATAAAAACATATACGTGGTTGGCGCTCAGCAGAACCTTCATTTCCAGCAATGGATGAAAATTGTTGAACTTATGGGATACGAATGGGCAGGGGATTGTGTTCATGTGCCCTTTGGAATGGTCAGCTTGGAAGAGGGTACATTGTCAACCAGAAAGGGCAGAGTAGTATTCCTGGAGGATGTGCTGAAAAAAGCAGTGGAAAAAACCCTTGAAATTATCAATGAAAGGAATCCAAGCTTGGAAAACAAAGAGGATGTAGCCCAAAAAGTTGGCATCGGAGCTGTTTTGTTTCAAGAGTTATATAACAACCGAATAAAAGACTATACTTTTTCTTGGGAAAAGACGCTGAGCTTCGAAGGAGAAACAGGACCTTATACCCAGTACACTTATGCTAGAACCTGCAGCATATTGAATAAGTATGGGAAAAAAGTATCAACTGATATCGATTTTAACCTCATTAAAGATGAAAAAGAATTTGAAGTCATTAAAGCCTTGTCCAATTTTGGAGAGGTTATCGAGAGCTCTATGGAAAAAAATGAGCCTTTTTACATCACAAGATATATAGTCGATCTGGCACAAAAATTCAATAAATTCTACAATAATTCCCATATTTTGGTGGACGATGAAGAATTGATGAAAAGCAGGGTACTACTGACTTATGCAGTCAATATAACAATTAAGAACGGACTTGATTTACTCGGCATAGAAGCTCCAGAGAAAATGTAGCAACAAAATCATAAAAAAATAAGTTAATAAATAATAACTCAAAAACTATGTCAAGCAATTTTAAAAATGTCTCCGAATAATAAAAGTATAAGCACCGGACATAACAGTTGGATGCTTATTGACTAATGCAGAACTTTTCCACTGATGCCAGATAAACGATGGCATCACAAATCGTGCCTTGTATGAG
>JAHRFV010000213.1 GCA_019084435.1 Dethiosulfatibacter sp. | reverse complement strand
TTAATCCTGACAGAGGATGCCAAATCTCTGACGGATGGTAACTGTTCATCTGTTTTGAGAACTTTATTACTTATAAGTTTGACGAATTGCTCATAGATTTGTTCATAAATTGGTTTTGAACTGTTTTGATCAAAGTTGATCATCATCCGTCCTCCTTTCGACTGTATTAATACAATTCATACAGTATATCTGTATTATATCTATTAGTACAGTTATTGTCAAGTATGGTTTCAGCCAAAAAAATAATACTGGACTTCTACCATGTATTTGTCTATAATATGGTCTGATATTTTAAAAGGAGGTACAAATAAATGAAAGAAAAAAAGGATTTAGGCCTTCGCAAATCTTATGTTGACTATGCTTTGCTGGTACTAGGAAGCGCCTTGCTGGCTTTTTCAATTACAGCCATATTAAGACCCAACGAACTCATAACTGGTGGAATAACAGGAATCAGCATACTATTAGGTGGTTTCCTAGGGGTTCCCTATACAATATATTACTATGCTCTCGCATTGATTGTTCTTATCGCCACTTTTCTGACTCTCGGGAAAAAAGAGGTCAAAAAAATAATCGTCTACAGCATCCTATTTCCATTAATACTGATTTTATTTGAAAGTCTCAATTTTAGACTGTACTTAAATGATATGTTTCTTGCAGCTATTTTCTATGGACTGATTGCTGGTGGTGGCTTTGGTCTTGTAGTAAGCAGTGGATTCGCTTCAGGCGGTACGGATACAATAGCCAAGATTCTGCATAACAGATTGTTCCCTTTCGTAGGCATCAGTAAACTGTTGATGATGATTGATGTCCTAATCATATTGCTGTCTATCATCAAATATGATGTCAATACAGCCTTATACGCCATCGTCACATTGGCTGTCTTTGTCAGAAGCATGGAGTCTGTAATCTATGGATTCAGTGCTAAGAAGGTCAAGCTAGAAATTATCACTGAAAAGATTGATGAAATAGAAGACTACATTCTTAATACTGTGGTCAGAGGTGTCTCTAAATATAAAATCATCGGTGGATATACCAAAATGGAAAAAACAGTGCTAACAACCATCTGCACGCCACGAGAGTCCATCATGATTAAGCATTTTATCTCCTCGGTAGACCAGGAGGCTTTTATAGATGTCTTACCTGTTTCGACTGTCTGGGGTAAGGGTGCTGGATTTGAGCCGTTGATAGAGAACCAATAGCAATACTTGTATAAAAAGGCTGGGATATTACTCCCGGCCTTTAAAATTGAATGCTTAAACAATCTCTATTTACTTCATAGGTCTTAAAACTTCCACTAAATCTGTCTATTATTAGATTTTCAAGAGCCCGCATTGCTCTGTCAAATTTTTCGCCATGCTCATCCTCAAAACCAACTAGTTGAAATATCACATCAGTACTATCCAATCTAACCTTGCCGAGCTCACTCTGTCTCCAGAGCCATTGCCTTGTCTGGATTTTTTTACCACTTGTAAAGACCAGTTCTCCAGCTTTCACCTGCTCAAACTCCGTTTCTCCAAATGGCAAGAATGTGTCTTCATCTGTAGTAATCCGTACCTCCAGATCCTCATCAATATCTCTGAGATCATGACCCCCTAAAGATATGACTTCAGTCAATGCAATGGCATTGCATCTATCAACCAATGCATTGATTCGTGGCAATGAATCACCTTTGATGACCCTTTTACTCATCGCCTCTACTGAATTCATGAATTTGTTGGGATTGATACCTACTGATAATAGAGCATTCCTGTAGATCTCAATATCCTTGTGATTTTTCAGATTTCCTGCTTCTATCCTGTTTCGTAACAGTTGCTCAGCCTTTTCTAATATTTCCGAGTCTTCTTCAGTTGTTTCAGAGTTCTTTATTCCTTTACCAATTATAATTCCAAATCTTACACTGGGGTTTTTATCAAACACCCATTGGTCTACACTATATTCCATATCCAGCTACCTCCATTATGACATATATATTAAACCTAATTTCATAGGTAAGTCAACCATGAAAAAGGAAGAGACCAGAAATCTCTTCCTTTTTAGATCAATTTTATGTGATTATGTTCTATGCCGCCAAGTTAAAATATAAGTAAGATACATCTTCTACTGTCATGATTCTACCTTCAACCTCTGAATCCTCGGCTCCAAATACTTGTATATAGTCTATCAATACTTCATCCAATCCAAGATATTCCCCAAGATGTGGTGTGCCTTTGAACATGGTATAACCATCTCCACCTGCTGCTATAAAATCATTGGTGGCAACAGAGTAATGCTCATCAAGAACGATTGCCTCTCCACCAACCATTACAGAAACAATTCTTTCTCCTGCGGCTTTAGCTGGATCGAAAACTACCTTCATACCTGCTATGTGAGGGAAGGACCCTTTTTGAGCTGGATAGGTGTCCATTCCAAGTTCCAATGCAGCAACAATCTGAGCACCGGTCAACTCTTTGGTGACAACATAGTTGCCAAAAGGTAGGACAGTAATAACATCACCTACTGTAATTTCACCAACCTCTATTGAGGCTCTTATACCACCACCGTTTGTAAATGCTATTTGCGCTCCTGTTTCATAGAGCATGGCATCGGTAATCAGATTACCTAAATTAGTTTCACCTGTTCTTACCAGTTCTCTTTCACCATCTAGCCTGATTGATGTTGAGCCAATCACTTCAGATGTTATAACTGTATTGTCAGCTTGTATCTGAGCCACAAGATCGACAATCGCTTGATCTGATTCCATGGCTTCAGCTTCAGCTTTAGTGATATGTTTAGCTGTTTTAGTAAGAACTCCATTGGCCAATTTCAACTCCACAACACCAACATTTTTGATATAATCCCCAGCTTGTACAATCAGTGTATTGTTGACCAGTCTACCTTCAGGTAATGAAGTATGACTATGTCCGTCAACGATGACATCAATGCCATCCACGTACATGGCTACCTTTTCACTCGAATAATCTCCACTTGAATCAAGGCCAAGGTGAGCAAGGCATACGATTATATCCGCCTTGTCTTTTAGCTGAGCAACCATTAGTCTTCCAACAATAACCGGGTCAAAGAAATCAAGACCGACAACATTGTTCGGATGTGTTGTAAATGTGGTATCCGGTGTGTTCAACGCAAATACCGCCACCTTTACACCGTCAAATTCCTTGATGATATATGATGGTAATAATGTGCTGTAGTCTGCTTTATAAACATTTGATGATATGATGTCGAAATCTGACATTTCAACCAATTCCAGCAATCTGTCCTGACCATAATTGAAATCGTGATTGCCGACAGTCATCAAATCATAGCCTACTTTATTCATTATCTGAACAATACTCTCGCCTTTATTGAGAGTTGAAATGGTTTGTCCATGGAAAGCGTCCCCGGCATCCATCAATAATGTGTTAGGATTCGTTGATCGCATTTCTTTGACAATTGTTGAGAGCTTTTCATACCCCATTCCGTCATATGCACTAAAAGATACTCTTGAGTGGACATCGTTTGTGTGAAGAATAGTAATCTCCACAGTACCTTTTGGTGTTGGTATTGTTGTTCCGTCTGGTATCAGTAATTTGTCCCCCGGATAAATCAGGTCGGGGTTTTTAATGTCGTTTGCGTCTACTATCTGTTGAACTGTCACGCCATACTTCTGAGCGATTCTGTAAAGCATGTCACCACTTACTACTTCATAGGTTGTTGCAAATGCAGGCAACATCATCATGCTAGTCAGTAAAACCACTGTAACAATTAAGACAATAAATCTTCTGCTTTTCATCAAAAAACCTCCCTTATTATTTTACACGATTAACTCGCATATTTAATTATATCATGTATAGCATTAAATGAATAAAGATTATTGAAAAAACAGTAAGGATTTAACACATATTTTTGATTGATTATGGACACTGAATAACCCCTTGAGCCCATAGACATCCACCGCATGCTGGAAAGTCATTATTAAGGCAATCTTTTTCGTTGGAGCTGCCTTCCTGACAACCACCACAAAGGACACAGGGAGAGAATTCAAATCTCATGACATCTTCTCTAAATTGTCTATATTCGTCGGATTGCCATATACGCATCAATGTTTCTTCTGTGATACTGCCCAATGTATATGCATTTATGGTTCTTTCGTTTCCATTCAAATAAGTCTTATAGGAATGGATTAATCCCATACAAGGTGTCACCATGCCATCCCACCTGATAAATGCATTACCCTTGTTGACGAAGCGACAATAGTCCTTGTGTTCATTGAATGGTTCGTCCAGCTTTTTGATTTTCATCATCGAACTATGAATATCATACAAGGCTTCTTTGGTGTCGGGGGTGTAATCAATTTTCGGTAGACTGATTTCAGGTATTACTATCTCTTTGAAGCCTATCCTATCCTCCTGGTCTTCCTTATATGCCAATGGCTTGAACAGTTTCTTCTTGCATAGCATCTTTTCTTCCATCTCCTGATCATAAGGAATGACGTTGCTGATGGATATCTTTTCAGCCCAAACACTACCAGCAAATCCTCTTAGGTTTGACATCTCATCTACATTGTCCTTGGTGACAACAAAGGCGATTCCAAGTGTTATTTTACGTTTGCTCTTCTTATTCTTAAGCTTGAATTTTTTTAAGTTTTGGTAGACCTGGTCAAAATCTCCGCCTTCTCTAATCTCATTGAATTTGTTTGGGGTGACACTATCGATTGAAACCCACAAATCATTCAATCCAGCATCAAATAAACCATCCACCATGTCATCGTCCAG
>JAHRFV010000204.1 GCA_019084435.1 Dethiosulfatibacter sp. | reverse complement strand
TTTACCCCAAATTCATTAAAGTGTAGTATACTATTGTACATAAAAAGAAAGCTCCTTCTGTTAGATTTTGTTGCCAAACTTATCATAACATGAAAGAGACTTTCTTTTTATATTTTTTTCCTACAATAACTTTACGCTAAGAAAAAGTCATTTTCTTCATAACTTAATCTAATATATTTATTGATATCGCTAATAAATCATCTGTCTGATTCCTAACTTAATATCTCTTCAAGAGAATTTGGTTATGCTAAATGCCAAAAAAACCTGGTTGAAACCAGGCTTTGCTATTTATAAATATACTATATATTGATTTTATTCACTAAGAGCGTTCAGGTATTGATATATTGTAAGAGCATGCCCTTTAGCCTTCACATTTCTATACTCTTTTAATATTTTTCCTTCTTTGTCAATAATAAATGTCGATCTTTCTAAGCCCATGGTTTTTTTACCATACATATTTTTCTCAGTCCAAACCTGATAATCCAAATGCGTTTTTTTATTTTCATCACTTAAGATGATATAAGGCAACTCATACTTTTGACTGAAATTTATATGAGATTTGAGACCATCTCTACTAATGCCAAATACCTCATATCCAAGTGCTCTTATTTCATCATAGATTTCTTTAAACTCACAGGACTCGGTCGTACAACCCGGTGTGTTGTCCTTTGGATAAAAGAAAACAACAACCCCTTTTTTACCCTTGTAATCAGATAATCTATAGACCTCTCCGTCATTTCCTGTTAGCTCGAAATTTGGTGCTTCTGTCCCTTTTTTGAAAATCTCTTCTTTTACTGCCATTTAAAACTCCTCCTCAATTTTATTGATCTCCAGTATTGGCAAAATCTCTTCATCGCCTGTTTCAATATCCACATTGGATATCTGTGCGAATCTTTTTTCTATTTTCCCTGAAGTTACGTTGATCTCTCTAACATCTTTAGACACCTTATCTATATCTTTTGCAAGAGAATCCCATCTTGACTTATATCTTCCAAACTCCTCACCAAGTTTTTTAAGCTCTTCGTGAATGATACTAGTGTATTTGTCCCGTTCTATATTTTTCAAGACTACCTGAACGGTTGAAAGAACCGACATCAAGGTTGTAGGGGAAGCCATCCAGACTCTCTGATCCCTGGCAAACTCTATTAGATCCACATGATAGGCATTGATTTCGGCAAATATTGCCTCAGCAGGTACAAACATGATTGCCTGATTAGATGTTACGTCTCCAATTATGTATTTAGAGCTTATGTCATTGATGTGTTTCTTAACATTAGTTTTAAAATCCCTTTCATATTTAAGCCTTTCAAAGCTGCTGATGTTTTTATCAATCATCCTTTGGTAATTTTCCAATGGAAACTTGGAATCTATACACAATAACCCTATAGGATCAGGGATATGGATTGCAGCGTCAGCGATCGAACCGTTTGGCAAGGTCTTCTGTATTTCAAAGACTTTATCGTTCTTTTCTCCAAAAATTGATTTTAACAGACCGTTTAATTGAACCTCTCCGAATGTCCCTCTGCTTTTTTTATCTGTCAGAATATCCTGCAGAGAGATTATATTGGTGGATAAACTGTCTATCTTTTTTTGTGCCTCATCAATTTTTGATAGTCTTTCTATGACACTGTTAAATGTCTTATTTGTTTTTTCAAACCCCTCATTGAGACGGTCATCCACTTTTTTGCCTATTCTTTCCAAATTTTCTTCTATTTTTGAATTCAAACCATTAAAATTATAGGTCATACTATCAGTCAATCGAAGATTGGACTCATTGATATTAGTGGACGTATTATTCTGAAATCTTAAAAAAGCATCTGTAAGTTCGTTGGTATTCTTCTGCAGTTTCTCGATGGTTTCCAATCTGGATATGTTCAATGTCCTTTGTTGTTTTTCCTCGGATGAAGCAATCCTAAGCAATACACTCTCTGTCATCTTACTGTTGTTCTCCATCAATATTAGTCTCAGATCGCTTTTGATATCTTTTGCAAAATCCTTTTTATCAAGTTTTGTTTGTTTAACCAGTACTGCTATGACCAATAGAACCACTAGTGCTAGTAAAGCATAAAGTATCATCCATTCAAGACTAATTATCATAAGCCACCCCCGCTATCTCCAGTTGCTGTGCAATGCTTCTTCCAAATTCATGGACCTTCTTTAATAGTTCATTGCCATTGACAGCATAATCAAAGGGGCATACCTCGAAAGAAATGGTTCCGTTGTACTTGGCTAACTTCAGATTTTCGACAACTTTTCCCCACTGAATCAGACCTTCTCCTGGGATCCAATGCCTATCGAACTCAAGATCATTATCCGATAAATGGAGGTATTGAAGCCTGTCTGCGTATTTTAGTATCATTTCACTTTTCGATCCGTCCTTTAACCAGTCATGGGATGAATCATAGCAGAATTTGAGATGATTATTTTTCAACTCTTCAAAGACATAATCAACAATCTGGTTGTTTTTTGTATTCTCAATCGCAATGAGTACATCTTTTTTTTCAGCTTCGTGTACAAGACGTCTCAGATTTTCTAGACCTATATTTTTGTTGTAGTTTATGAGCAAGTCGTTTTCTATATGAATAACAATGCCTTCTATGCCAAATCTATAACAATCATCAATTCCTTCCTTTATTGCTTTGATAACATCAATTGTTTTTAGCGTGTTGTCCCAAAGATGATGTATTTCATAGTACGGAAGATGAATGTTTTCAATGGTCAAACCAAAACGGTTAACCTCATTTATCAGGTCCACTTTATCAAAATCCCAAAACGCTACCTGATCACCCCACCATAACATGGTTGAGTCAAAGCCTGCATCTTTGATCAATTTCAATCTTTCAGACATATGCATCTCTGCTCCAAACCACGAATAGATTCCTATATTACCTTTCATGTAGGCTCCCGACTTTATATTAATATTTTATTATATCACAATATTCACGTTTTTTTCATCATAAAACGGTTATTAGACAAAAAATCAGGCACTTGGATACAAGTTCCAAGTGCCTGACGAAAATTTTCGCATATAGTTTGTTGAAAACTTTAGTTCGTTGATTGAATTGCTTCTTTTGCTGATTCAGCGGCTATAGCTCCTGTATAAACTGCAAATCCCACACCTGATCCTGATGCCGGATAGTACTTGCTAAAGACATTACCAAATACAAGCTCTCCACATGCATAAAGGTTCTCGATTGTGTCGCCTGATTTTGTCATAACCTCTGACTTTGCATTAACCAACAATCCTGGAATTGATCCGATAAACAATGGTTTAATCGGTACAGCATAGAATGGTGCAACAGAGATATCTGCCATTCTGTCATTTGGTACACCAAAGTCAGGATCATCTTCTCCAGATGCTCGAACAGCCTCATAATCAGCCAATGTTTTTAAGAAAGCATCTTTGTCAATACCTGCTGTATCAGCTAATGCTTCCAATGTATCTGCTTTATAAACTAATCCCATTTCAACAGCTTTTTCCAAATCTTCAATTCTAGTGGATTGGCTATCAACGATTCCATACACTGTTTTATCTGTTTGTCTGTTAATTTGTATACCCATCTCGCTGTAAAACAATCTTTCGCTTGCAAACCTGACGCCTTCCTTGTTTACAAGAAGTCCAGGTACGTTAACTAATCCACCAATATTGCCGTAATACCCAAAATTATGATTTAATCCCTTTAGATTCATCATATCTGTTCCAACTATCTCAACATTGAAATCTCTGGTCATCGTAATACCATCACCAGTGCTTCCTGCTCCCGTAAATGGAATATTATTGGTGTATTCTGGTGCCAGTTCGCCTATCATCTCTTCATTTCTAGTAAACCCGCCAGTTGCCAGTATGACTTTTTTAGCCATTACATTGTAATTCTTGTCTTTTCCTTCAACCGAAACGCCTACTACAGCATTACCTTCTGTTAACAAAGAGGTAACCTTTGAATTCAATCTGATTTCTGCTCCTAAGTCATTAGATAAGTCTGTCAGAAAATCAACCAAAACACCACCACCGTATCCTGTGCCTGGATTTTGTATTGATAACATAAATAGATTGGATCCAGAATATCCCACGCCATGTCTGTCTTCTCTGAAAGGAGCCCCCTGCTCCATCAGATAAGTTGCAACTCTTCCGGTGATTTCTCCTACACGGGTCAAATACGGTCTGTTCAATGTTGTTTCTGAACGCCACTCCATAAATTCAATTAGGTATTCTGGCGTGAAGTTGATGTCTGCTTCCTCATTACGAGGTGTATTAGCCATCCAAATAGCACCACCTGCTACCCTTGTAGATCCCCCAGTATATGCCAATTTCTCCAATACCAACACTTTAAGTTCAGTATCTCTTCGCAGCTCTATGGCAGCACTTAAACCAGATCCCCCAGCTCCTACGATGACCACATCGTATTCTTCATCGGAACCCGTTGTGACTGGTTCTTTATCAGGGGCTTTTCTAAGAGCATCAATGTCTGCTCCTGCCTGTCTTAATGCCTGTGTGGCCCCTCCAAGAATGGCGTAGCTAGTCAGCGTTGCTCCGGTGACCACATCAACAGCCAGTGTTTGCCCATCGACTATTGCTTTTGGTATAACATCAATGGCAGCGTCAGCTATCACTGGTGTATCGACGTGTTCCAGTACCTTGACACTTGTAATGGCATTTTCGTCAACAACAACTTCCACTGTCAAATCCCCTCTCATTGCCATCACAGTCTCAACATAGGTTCCCGCTGTATAAGCTGCTTCTGGTTCTGTTGGTGTAGGTTCTGTCGGTTGGGTTGTTGTCGGCGCTGTAGTAGGTTCAGTCGTTCCACATCCTGCTATTCCTAAAATCAGAACTAAAATTAATATGATCGATATAGCTTTCCTCATAAACAAAACTCCTTTCATGTTATTTTTTTAACCATCTTAATTTTAACATTTTATCAAAAGTTATGTCAACGTTTTCCCGAAACTCAACCTTTAATTAGTTAGATATTATGAATTTCCATTTTTATTAATGAATGTTATTATTCATTCCAAATAAAAAAAACCAAAATTTCAGTAATAACTGAAAAATTGGTTTTAAAAAAGCTGATTCAAATCAGGTAAGTTATCATCAAGGTTGCAAATCCTAGGAAAAAGAAAAAGCCGAGAACATCAGTAACCGTTGTGACAAAAACCGCTGATGCGAGTGCAGGATCTATGCCGATTTTTCTTAACATAATAGGTATGAAAAATCCAGAAATGGCTGCAACAAACAGATTTAGAAACATAGCAACCCCAATAACTAAACCAAAATAAGCATTCTGAACCCAAAAATATCCAAGCCCTGCAACGATTAGTCCCAGACAAAGACCGTTAATAACACCTATTACAGCTTCTTTGATCAGAATTTCCTTTTGATTCTCGAAAGTAAGTTCACCCAATGCAATCCCTCTGATAACAAGTGTTAGGGTTTGCGTACCGGCGTTTCCACCCATTCCAGCTACGATAGGCATGAAGGTTGCCAAAGCGACAATCCTGACAATTGTTCCTTCAAAAAGTCCAACAGTAGCCGCGGCTAAAATAGCGGTTACAAGATTGACTAGAAGCCAAGGCAAACGGGATTTTACTGCCCTAGGGATTGATCCAGATAGTTTCTCGGTTTCATCGAGACCAGCCAGTCTAAACATGTCTTCGGTATATTCGTCCTTGATGATTTCCATGACATCATCTGCTGTTATGATACCTTGCATGATTCCATCAATATCCACAACCGGCATAGCCATGAATCCATACTTCTCAAAGGTATTGCTGACGGTTTCCTGGTCCATATCTATTGGTATACTGATGGTATTTTCATTCATTATTTCTGATATCAATGTCTGTGGATCTGAAACGATGATGTCTCTTAAAGCAACAACCCCTTTTAGCATCTCATTGTCGTCGAGGACATATATGTAGTACGGCGTTTCGGAATCAGGGGCCTTTGTTCTGAGGTAGTTAATCGTCTCACTGATTGTCATTGCTTCCTTGATAGCAATAAACTCTGTAGCCATAATACCACCGGCGCTATCAGCATCGTATCTTAAAAGCTCCTTTACTTCCTGAGCATCTTCATCCGCCATATTTAGAATGATGGCTTCTTTTTGTTCTTCATCAATCGCTCCGAGCAAATCTACGAGCTCATCAGAAGACATCTCATCGATAATCTTCCCTTTTCTCTTCTCAGAGAATAGCGATAATATGCCATACTTTTCATCATCTTCAGCATAATCTATCAAGAGTGCAATATAATCATTTGGAAGCTTCTCTAAAATACGAATCGGATCATCTTCCATTTCACTGAGCATTTCAAGAAAGTCGACTGGATGGAACCTATCGATGTCCTCCATGATTTCTGTCGTCGATTTTTCTTGCATAAATATTAATATTTCTTTCAATTCTTCTCTCATATGTCACCCTCTTTCATGATTAATAACGCTAATTAAAATACTCTTTGTCCAGTTCATTATTATCGGTTTGTTTGCCATTTTCGCGAGTTGTCAGCACTGCCACAAAAGCGATTGAAATTGGCATACCATAGAAAAATCCAACTATAGCACCTATAACGCCAACAATGATGAATACTACAGAATTCATCATTTTCTTCTTGTATACTCTAAAGTATAAAAAGCCAGTATATAGACCGGCAAATATTACTCCCGATCTCATGCCCGCTTGAATATCGTTACTTAACAGACTGCCTACAACAGCACCAATACCACCGGAAATCAATATGCCTACAATTAGGTATATGATATAAAAAGTCATTGCTTCTGCCCAATTTCTTTTCAAATCAAGATCTGTAACTCGTCTTTTCATTCTGCTATCCTCCAGTATTTTCTTGGTTTTATATGATAATCATTGTACCCTATCAGAAAATTAATTTCCATTGTTTTATTATCAACGAATATATTATACAATAGTAGACAAAGCTATTGTTGACTTTGAACGATCTTAATGATATTTTTGATAATAACACTTGGAGGTACTAATTATGCGCTATATAGATTTGAGAAGCGATACTGTGACTATACCAACACCTGATATGAGATATGCAATGTCAATTGCTGAAGTAGG
>JAHRFV010000174.1 GCA_019084435.1 Dethiosulfatibacter sp. | reverse complement strand
TATGTCTGCTATCTGCTTTATTTTACCTCTATTTTGAGTAAAATTCTACCTTAAACTAATCTTCTATCCAATGAATATCAATGGTTTTTGATTATTCCAGCCTTTTTACCCTTTACTTGCGTTTACTATTTCAATTCACCCTATTATTATTCAGCCTGTTTGACTAAAAATTGACTGCTGTATAATTCATGGTAAAAGCCTTTTTTCAACATCAGCTCCAGATGATTGCCCTGCTCTATGATATCGCCATCATTCATGACCAGTATCAGATCAGCATCCACTATGGTGGATAATCTATGAGCGATGACAAAGTTGGTTCTACCCTTCATCAGCCTTTCTGCGGCCTTTTGAATATATTTTTCTGTTCTGGTATCTACCGAACTGGTCGCTTCATCTAGTATCAGAATCTGTGGATTGGCCAATATCGCTCGTGCTATGGTTAGAAGCTGCTTTTGTCCCTGAGAGATATTATCAGCTTCTTCGTTCAATATAGTATCGTATCCATCTGGGAGTGTTCTGATAAAATGATCAGCGTAGGCTGTTTTGGCAGCCTCTATCACATCGCACTCTGAGGCACCCAACCTCCCATAGGCTATGTTGTCTCTTATGGTTCCTTTAAACAACCATGTGTCTTGTAGCACCATCCCAAACAAATTCCTGACGCTTATCTTCGAGAGTTCTCTCGTCTCGTGTCCATCTATTGTGATCTTTCCGCCCTGAATATCATAGAATCTCATCAATAGATTTACCAATGTCGTTTTACCTGCTCCTGTTGGCCCTACTATTGCAACAGTCTGTCCAGATTGAACATTGATATTGAGATCCCTTATAAGTTCCTTGTTGCTGTCATAGCTGAATCTGACATGCTCAAAAGTCACACGCCCATTTACCTTTTGTATTTCCAGATTTGAGCTTTCCGGAATTTCTTCTTCTTCATCAAGCACCTCGAAAACCCGTTCCGCTGATGCTATGGTAGATTGTATGACATTGGCGATATTGGCAATCTGAATGATTGGTTGACTAAAGTTCCTGGAGTATTGAATAAACGCCTGAATACTGCCAAGTGTCAAGGTTCCACCAGAAACAAATATGCTTCCTACAGCAGCGACAATAACATATCCCAAGTTCCCTACAAATGTCATCAGCGGCATGATTGTTCCCGAAATGAACTGCGCCATAGAGCTTGAATAATAAAGCTTTTCATTTAACCTATCAAACTCTTGCTGAGATTTTCCCTCATAATTAAAGGCTTTTACCACTTTATGTCCTGTATACATCTCCTCTATATGGCCATTCAACATACCAAGAGTTTTTTGTTGGTCTTTGAAATGCTTTTGTGATTTTTTGGCGATAAGACTTGTTATAAACACGCTCAAAGGTAAAGTCACTAAAGTCACCAATGTCAACATCCAATTAATAGTCAACATCATAATGATGATACCTACCATTGACACAATAGAGGTGATCATTTGATTTAGACTCTGTTGTAGAGTATTGCTGATGTTATCTATGTCATTTGTGACTCTGCTGAGTATTTCTCCATGAGTGTTGGTATCAAAATAACGCAAAGGAAGTCTTGTCAGCTTTTCACTCACTTCCTTTCTCATATTATATACTGTTTTTTGAGCTATATTGACCATCAGAAATTGCATCAGGTATGTAAACACTGAAAAAAGTATATACAATCCCGCTAGTAATGCCAAAATGTTTCTCAAGTAAAGATAGTCCATGGGAACAATATTGCCTTGCAGTCTTTCAACAACAACATCGTAGATGCTATCAGTTGCCATTCCCATCACCTTTGGTCCGAAAATACTGAATACCGTACCAAAGCAAGCCATAAGAAACGAAAGCACAATAGGTCCTCTGTGAGGCTTCAAATATCTGCCAAGTCTTTTCAATGTTCCTTTGAAATCTTTAGCCTTTTCAGCTGGTACTGCTATGGCACCAGGTCCTCTCCTTGCATTAAAGCTATGTCTGTTTACTTTGCTGTCTTTATCATCTCTCATGCGGATTCCTCCTCAGACATTTGTGATAATAGGATATCCCGATATACCTGATTGGTTTCCATTAAATCCTTATGCCTACCCATTCCTACCATTTCGCCCTTTTCAAGTACAATTATTCTGTCAGCATTCATTATGGTGTTAACTCTTTGAGACACTATAATGACTGTTGAATCCTTGATTTCTGACGCTAAAGCAGCTCTTAACTTAGCATCAGTCTTAAAGTCCAATGCAGAAAAGCTGTCATCAAATATATAGATATCTCTCTTCGAAGCCAATGCTCTAGCGATGGACAATCTCTGTTTCTGCCCTCCAGAAATGTTGGTTCCGCCCTGAGAGATTACGGATTCATATTGTAGATCCATGTCGTCTATAAACTCTTTGGATTGTGATATCTCCGCCACTTCCATAACCCTATCCATTTCTAACGAGTCGTCTCCGAAAACCAAATTCTCTTTTACCGTTCCGGAAAACAACAATGCTTTCTGTGGGACTAACCCTATCCTATCTCTTAGGTCGCTTTGTGTCATTTCTCTGATATCTATTCCATTAATTAATATGCTTCCATCACAAGGATCAAAGAACCTTGGAATCATATTGATCAAGGTCGACTTGCCTGAACCTGTACTGCCTATTATTGCGGTCACTTCGCCGGGATTGGATTGAAATGAAATATGTGATAGAGCATTTTCTTCTGCT
Organism: Dethiosulfatibacter sp.; assembly: GCA_019084435.1. The sequence goes on along the minus strand of JAHRFV010000174.1, from coordinate 11,982 downwards.
CCAGCAAACTTGAAGCATACATCTCTGAATTCTATCAACCCTTTGCCTTTATCGGAAGTTGTGGGATTTTCCGGATCTTGGATCCTGCTTTCCATATCGAGTATTTCAATGATTCTTTGAGCCGAGGCAGACGCTCGCGGTATCATGATGAATATCATCGTCATCATGATTACTGAAAATAGAATCAGCATCGCATATTGTATAAACGCCATCAGATCACCAATCAGGAAAGTTCCCGCATCAATCCTTATCGCCCCAAACCATATCAATGCAATATTTGTAACATTTAAAAGCAGCATAATCAAAGGCATTATGGTAATCATCATCTTGCTTACCCTTAACGATGTATCGGTCAGGTCCTTATTGGATACATCGAACTTCTCTTTTTCATACTCTGTACGATTAAACGCTCTTATAACACGAACACCTGTCAAGCTTTCACGCAATACCCGGTTCAGATTATCTGTTTTTGTTTGCAGCATTTTAAAGAGAGGCATTGTGATCTTAGCCAGAATACCTATTATAACACCGAGAATCACAACAACTACCAATAGTATCATAGATAGTCCAGAATTTTGAGATACTGCCATCAGGATTCCTCCAACAGCCATCAATGGTGCTCTGACCATCATCCTCAAACCCATAATGACAACATTTTGTATCTGTGTGATATCATTTGTAGTTCGTGTAATCAAAGAAGATGTACCTATTTCATCGAATTCCCCAGGCGAAAAGGCCTGGATTTTTTTGAACAGTTTTTCTCTCAAATCCTTGATGAAAGACGAGCTTGCGATAGCACTGACATACATTTTAAAAACAGCCGCTACCGTTCCAAGAAAAGTAATGATGAGCATGATAATCCCAATTCTTAGAATGAAACTGATGTCCTGATTCTTAATGCCTATATTGACTATGTCAGCCATTAGCTTGGGCAAATATAGTTCCGCTATTACCTGAATAAAGGTTAAAACGATAACGATTAAAACCTGATATTTATATTTCTTCATTTGCTTTAAAAGTCGTATCATAAAATCTCCTGGTATGTTTTGATAAGTTATTTAGTTCAAATACGTGCTTATTCTTTCCAAATTCAATATTTTGACTGATGATCTATGGAAATCTATCAACCCTTCTTCTTTCATATAAGACATCTCTCTCGATAAAGATGGTCTTGTAACATTCAAAAAATCTGCCATTTCATTTCTATTCATATTTAAAAACAGTGTTGTGCTTTTTTGTTGTTTATATTGCGCAATCAAATATTTACTTATTTTTTCTCTGATGCTCCTGACGGATAAATATTCTATCTTTTCATTTAGATTGATAGCCTTATTAGATACAATCCTCAACATATTATTGAGCAGAGTCTTGTGACCAATACAACCTGTAGGACAAAGTCCAACAATCCTTTCTGATGGTATGAACATGACATGACTATCCTGGTGTGCTGTAACCGTTGCTGGCCAAACTTCTTTTTCTGCAAAAGCGGCTATCTCACCGAACATGTCTCCTGATTCTATTTTTTTCATAATAAGGCTGGTCCCATCGATTACATCTTTGGAAATAGTAAGATTTCCTTTGAGAAGCAGCCCGATTCCTTTTATCTTATGGCCTTCAATTGCGACCAACTCGCCTTTTCTATATTCTTTAACCATCGGGCTCAGACAATAAACCATTGATTTTAGGTCATTTTCCGGTATATTTTTGAACAATTCGGTTTTCATTAAAACATCCATCCATACTTCGTACATACAAACCTCTTTTCGTAACTTTTGTTACAGTTTTAATGTCCAAATTATATTATAATTAGCATTATATAGCAAGCTTAATTACACATCATTATAATAATTATGCTGCTATAAATGGAGGTTTAAAAATGATAGAGAAAAAATTTGATTATCAAACTAAAGAAGAGAAAATTATAGAAAGGATTATCAGCGATGGAAACGCGGATATCAATCATATGATTTTGCCTAAAGACAGTGGCTTGCCTGTTCACAATTCCAACTCCAATGTGTATATGATTATCGTACGGGGCATACTAACTATCTCACTGAATGAGCAAGTTCCTACTAAGTATCAACGGGGAAACATCATAAATATTCCTTTTGATATCAAGATGAATGTTTTTAATGAGGACGATGATATATTGGAGTTTTTTGTTGTAAAATCTCCAAGTCCACAAAATTACGTAAAACCAGTATAATTGAATAAAACCCATAAGGTGATATAAATCCACAAATAAGTAACCGGCTTTTCCGGTTATTTTTTTGTTTGTGATTGAATTTTTTCATCGATTGATGTAAGATAACATATATTTATTAACAGAAAGGAATCCACATGAGATCTGAACTAAAAAAAGCCAATAGAATTGTCATAAAAATCGGTACTTCATCAATCACATATAAAAACGGGAAAATAAATTTTAAAAAAATAGAACAGCTTTCTAAAGTATTGACTGATCTTAAAAATAGCGGAAAGGAAATAGTATTAGTCTCTTCAGGTGCCATCGGTGCAGGTATGAGTAAGCTAGGTCTAAAAAGCAAGCCTGTAGAATTAAGAGAAAAACAAGCCGTTGCTGCTGTGGGTCAAGGTCTATTGATGCAGTTCTATGAAAAGTTCTTCAATGAGTATAACCAGACTATTGCTCAATTATTATTGACTGAGGATGTTATGACCGACCAAATAAAAAGAAGAAACGTTGAAAACACATTCTTTACATTATTGGATATGGGTGTTATTCCCATTGCCAATGAGAATGATTCTGTTTCAACAGATGAAATAACAGGCAGCAAAATTGGTGATAATGACACACTTTCCTCAATGGTTGCTATTTTGGTCAAAGCCGATTTGTTGATCATGCTTTCTGATATAGAAGGTTTATATGAATCCGCACCCTCTATCAATCCTAATGCAAAACTGATATCTTATGTCGGTAGAATAGACCAAGATACTTACAAAATTGCTGGCGGAGCAGATTCCCTTATTGGTACGGGTGGCATGTTCACAAAAATCAGAGCTGCAGAAAACCTGATGAAAAACGAAATTCACACTGTCATTGCTAGCGGTGAAAACATAAATATTATCTATTCGATACTTGAGGGCGAAGAAATCGGTACCTTTTTTGGTACCGCTGAAATGAGGGGAGAAGAATATGTCAGAGCTACAAACTAAGGGAGAAAACGCAAAGAAAACTAAATCTCAAATACAAAAACTGTCAACAAATGAAAAAAACAGTCTATTATTGAGGGTGTCTGAAAACCTCATAAAGAATAGCAATTATATCTTAAAAAGTAACAGCATCGACGTCCAAGAAGCCAGAAAACAGGGCGTGAAGGATTCTTTGCTAGATAGGTTACTACTTACTGAAGATAGAATACTATCTATGTCTTTAGGGCTTAAAAACATCGCCGCCCTAAACGATCCAATAGGAGAAGTATTATATATGAAAAAGCTGCCTAATGGACTAAGTATTGGGAAAAAAAGAGTTCCTATCGGTGTTATCGGCATTATTTATGAGTCCAGACCAAATGTCACAATAGACGCCTTTGGTCTATGCTTTAAAGCTGGAAATTCTGTGATTCTACGAGGCGGAAAAGAAGCTATCAACTCAAATATCGCACTGATGAACATAATCCAGAATTCACTGGAGGAGATGAATCTTCCTAAAGAAATCGCACAGATTGTTGAGGATACTTCTAGAGAATCTGCCTACGAGTTGATGAAGATGAATGAGTTTCTGGACGTTCTGATTCCAAGAGGTGGTGCAGAACTGATTAAAAGTGTTGTAGAAAACAGCACAGTTCCTGTAATTGAAACTGGAACCGGGAATTGCCACATCTATGTTGACAAGAGTGCTGATTTTGACATGGCTCTTAAGATAGTGGATAACGCAAAAACAAGCAGAACAGGCGTATGCAATGCATGCGAAAAATTATTGGTTCACCAGGATATAGCAGAGGAATTCCTACCTGCAATGCTTGACAGATTAAAAGCAAAAGATGTGGAAGTAAGAGCCGATATGGCAGTAAAGGCAATCTATAATGATGTTGTTATCGCAGATGAAACAGATTGGCACACCGAGTATCTTGACCTTATTATAGGTGTAAAAGTTGTGAAAGACATCAATGAAGCAATTGAACATATAAACTTGTATGGAACAGGACATTCAGAAGCTATTATAACTGAAAATTACACAAATTCGGAAAGATTTCTAAATGAGATAGATGCTGCAGCTGTCTATGTGAATGCTTCCACTAGATTTACGGATGGTGAGGAATTTGGATTTGGAGCGGAAATAGGCATCAGTACACAGAAATTGCATGCTAGGGGGCCTATGGGGCTTGAAGAACTTACTTCAACCAAATATATCATCTATGGCAACGGACAGATAAGATAAAAGTAGTTGTCTACTGACCTGTATAGATGCTATAATACAAACTGTAAGCCTAACACTACAAATAAACTAAGGAAGAAAAATATGATTTCAAATACTATTGAGGACATTAAGAATTTTTTATCTGAACATTCAATTAAGCCTTCCATACAGAGAGTAAAAATTTATCAGTTTCTGTTAAACAATAAAACACACCCTACAGCAGATGATATATACAATCGCCTCAATGCTGAGCTTATAACCTTGTCGAAGACAACTGTCTATAACACACTCCACTTGTTTGTCGACAAAGGAGTAGTTCTACCAATACACATAGAAGGTAATGAAGTGAGATATGATGCTGACTTCAGTCAACATGCCCATTTCAAATGTAATGGTTGTGGCGCGTTACATGACCTGCACCTAAACCTAAATATACAGAGCATATCCGAACTCAACAGATTCCAAGTGAAGGATATCCAAGTATTGATATCAGGCCTGTGTGATAAATGTGTCAATGGAAGTCTTATTAATTGAATAATAACTCTGGAGGTAACCATGAATGCACTGGTAAACAGGTTTTTAAAATACGTGGAAATAGATACTCAGTCTGATGAGACTGTCGAAACAAACCCGAGCACCCAGAAACAATTTGACCTAGCGTATTTGTTGGTAGATGAGTTGAAATCTATAGGGCTATCGAATGTTATTCTTTCAAAGCATTGCTATGTGACAGCAGAAATTCCTTCAAACGTTGATCATCAAACTCCAGTTATAGGTTTTGTAGCACATATGGATACAGCTACGGACATGACCGGAAAGGATGTGAACCCTCGAATAATTACTGGTTACGACGGCCAGGATATAGTGTTGGATAAAGAAACCAATACAATTATCAGAACATCTGATTTCCCGGAAATTAAAAATTATCTTGGTCAGGATTTAATTGTTACCGATGGAAAAACGATTCTCGGAGCAGATAATAAAGCAGGGATTGCAGAGATTGTTACTGCTGCTGAATACTTGATCAAGCATCCCGAAATAAAGCATGGCCTGATAAAAATAACTTTCACACCAGATGAAGAAGTGGGCAGGGGAACTATAAACTTTGATCTCGAAAAATTTTCTGCAGACTTTGCTTATACGGTTGACGGAGGGGAAATTGGAGAATTGGAATACGAAACCTTCAATGCAGCACAGGCAAAAATCGTCATTCAAGGAAGAAATGTCCATCCTGGATCTGCAAAGAATAAAATGATCAATGCCCAAAGAATAGGGTTTGAACTAAACAACCTGCTTCCATCCAATGAAAAACCAGAATATACAGAAGGATATGAGGGATTCTTCCACTTATTGAATTCGTCCGGTGATGTTGAAAGTTTTGAGATGAGTTATATTATACGAGACCATAGCCTTGACAAATTTATTGCCAAAAAGAATCTATTAAATGGAATAACAGATTTTCTTAACATGAAATATGGTTCTGGTACTGTTGAGATGACTATTAGAGACCAATATTTCAACATGAAGGAAAAGATTCTTCCTGTTTACCACGTTGTGGAGACCGCAAAAGCCGTTATGGAAGAATTGGGAATTGAGCCAATTATTAAGCCTGTAAGAGGCGGCACTGATGGTTCTGCCTTGTCACTAAAAGGGCTTCCTACACCAAACATATTTACAGGTGGGCATAATTTTCATGGCAAATATGAATATATCCCTATACAGTCTATGGAAAAGGCTGTTGAAGTAATCATTGGCATCATAAAAAAATATGCTGAATAAAAAAAGTCCCATCACGGGACTTTTTTCTCAGAAATCTTCTTTTTATAAATGCGATACGTTTTGTATTTCTCTCCACCAAAAGTCTCAATGTCTCTCATCATGATTTCGTTATATTCCCAAATGGTTGATCCCTCTCCATATATGTATCCATTGTCTCTTGCTGCATTGAATGATTCTATATAAATAGCCGAAGGAACGCCTTTTTTTCTGTATTCAGGAATGACAAAGAGCACAAAAAACCTAGCTCTATTGATTTTTCTTTTGAAGTAAAGATACTTGAATATTCCTGTTGGGAAAAGCCTCCCGTTCATTTTTTTTAGCACTTGATTATAATCAGGTAGAGTTAAGTTAAAGCCTATAGGTCTGCCATCAGTTGATCTTGCTATATAAATCAAATTAGGATCTGCAATAGGGATTATTCCATTTGCGATGATTTGAATCTCTTCATCTGTAGGTGGCACAAAATCAGCCCACTCCTCAGGCATGGCTTCATGGATTATAGTCTTGATATCTTCCATTTCCTTTGATATGTTTTTCATATCTAACTTATGTAAATCAAACTTATATTTTTTCTTGGCATAGGGCACAAGTCTCATATATCTTTCATTGATCTCTCTGTCAAATCTCATAGTGTACGCATAGCAATCCTGATACTTCTCGAATCCAAAACGGGTAAATAAAGTGTTGTAATAAGGTTTATTAAAAGAACCCATAATCATAGTCGGATCTTCGAAATTGTCGATTATAAACCCTCGATTGTCTTCTCCTCCTGGAAGAGACAGCGGTCCTATTACTGTATCCATCCCTTTTTCTTTCAGCCATTTTACAGCCGATGCCAATATGGCTTCAGATACATCAGAATTGTCTATGGACTCAAACAGAGAGATGTATCCTTCTCTATAATCCTTGAGTTCGTTCAGATGTTCATTGATGCCTACTATCAATCGTGCTGCTGGTTTATCATTATAATAGGCTATCAATCTGTTATTTGGTCCAGACTGATTCATTGAATTAGTCTGTCCCATGATATATTTTTTGAAATCACTTTTAAGTGGTGGAACCCAAGCGTCATCGTCTTTGTAAATCTGCCATGGTAGATTGATGAAATCCCTAATCTCTTTACTGCTCTCTGCTTTCCTTACGTCAATATAACTCATAGACACCTCAGTTTATTTATTGATTGTAACTTCATTGGCATTATTCAAAGCTTTTGCCACCATTATTGGGCCTAGAACTTGAAAAAACACAACCCCTGTCAGCACTATCCCTGTGATAACACCTTGTGCTTCTGGGATTTTCTGTTCTGCTAAAATACTTAGACCGACAGTAATCCCCGCTTGTGGTATCAATCCCAAACCAATATTTTTTCTAACTTTTCTTGACAGGTCAGTCAGACCTGATAGAAGATAACTTCCCAAAACCTTTCCAGTGAATCTACCAATAATATATACCCCTCCAGATACCGCTAAGGCTGCAGCCACACCAAGATTTATCCTCGCACCTGCCAGGGTCATGTAGACAATAATGATGGGTAGTTGAACTCTCTCTATTGTTGCTGATAAGGTCATACTTCTGTTTCTCAGATTTGTAATCACTAAACCTGTTATCATATTGATTAGCATTGCTGATAGATGAAATTGATTGGCAATACCGATATTAAGAAGAATCAACCCTATTAGTATTACTAGGAACTGAGTATTTCCTACGTTTTTCTTGATGAAATGAACAAGAGTATAACCGACAACAATACCTATTAGGATAGCGGCCATTAGTTCTAACAATACTAAAAGAATAAGACCAAATCCACTTGCAGCTTCCTGAGCAAAACCTTCAAATAATGCCAAAACAGTACCAAACAATACGATACCTATCAAATTGTCAATAGCTACCATTGCCAGTAGATTCTGAGTCAAAGGTCCTTTCCCGCCGTACTCCTGAATGACGGGAACAATCCCTGATGGTGACACTGTTATCGCCAATACACCTAAGATAATGCTGACTTGGAAGCTCAAACCAAATAAATAGCTCAATAAAGAAACCATCAAAATTGTTAAAACAATTTCACCGATAACCAAAGGTGGCAAATCCTTGCTATATCTTTTCAGTGTAGGCCAATGCAGCTCAGCTCCCAGAGAAATCGCTAAAATTCCCATGGCTAAATCATTAACAAATGTCATGGACTCAACTATTTCGCTATTAATTATATTTGTAAATGACGGTCCTAATACCAAACCAACAACAATAAAGCCAGTAACCGATGGCAGTCTGGCCTTCATGCAGATATTTCCTCCAGCAAGCGCAAGAAGCATAATGATAGAAACATACAAAGGATAGTTCATCTCAAATCTCCACACTCTGGTATTGATATGCCCTTTACAAAATTTACAGGTACGCTGAACAAAAATGCTGTATTAGGCTTTGATATGTCACCCATTACATCATCAACAACTTTGATGGCATTGTCTTTTTCATCACAACTGTTAACCACAGTAAATATTGTTTTACTATGCTGTTCCTTATTCATTCCATAATCTGCAAAACTGGCAAAGAATGGAAAATGATTAGCAATCAGGTGACCCATACCTGCGCTGTCCAGGATTGTAGCACCTCTTATACCAGCTCTTACAAATCCATCAAGTATATCTGTCAGATATTCAGTTTTATTTAATACAATCACCAACAATTCCATCTCGTTACATCTCCTCTCTGAGTTAATGCAAATCAAGTGCCTGAACTATTGCAATAAGTCAATCAGGCACTTGCTATCGTTTGATTACCAGTTTCAATAATTCGACTCTTTGATCTCAAAAAACGCTTCAGGCTTGAAACATACAGGACATTTTCTAAGAGAGCTCTCTCCCTCATGTACATATCCACATTCTCTGCATTTCCATCTCGAAATCTCTTCTTTTTTGAAAACCATGTTGTTCACAATATTTCCCAAAAGCTTCAAATATCTTTTTTCATGCTCCACTTCAACCTTGGATATAAACTTAAATGCATTGGCAACATCCTTAAAACCTTCTTCTTCAGCTATCCTGGCAAATGTCGGATACAGATCTGACCATTCCTCATTCTCACCCATTGCTGCAGCCTTTAGATTATCAGCTGTTGTACCAACGAGTCCAGCCGGATAAGCAGCTGTTATTTCCAGATTTTCTCCCCTGTCTAAAAAAGAGAAGAACCTCTCTGCATGGACTTTTTCATTGTAGGCTGTTTCTAGAAAAAGCTCTGCAATCTGCTCATATCCTTCTTCCTTAGCCTTTTCAGCAAAGAAAGTATAACGCATTCTTGCTTGTGATTCTCCAGCAAATGCTTTCAATAAATTTAGTTCTGTTTTGGTTCCTTTTACGCTTCCCATTTTTTCCTCCATATTTTTATTATTAAACCTTAGCAAACCATGATTTTAGTTAATAGATTCCATCTGTTATCTTTTTAGTGAACCTAAAATCCCTCTCGCTAACGAATTACCAAGCTGACGTCCGAAAGCTGTCATAAGAGATTTAGTTGTTTTCTCCACAGTGGACTGTCTTTTGTAAGTGGATGTTCTAGTTGATGCTTTTTTTGTCGTGCGCTCTCTTTGCAATCTTTCTGTTTCTCTTTTTTCCATATCAGCTAGTTTTTCAGCTTCTAACTCAGCCTTCTTTGCTTTCTCTTTCAATATTTCATAAGCTGATTCCCTGTCGATTGCAGTAGCATATTTGTTTTTCATGTATGAATAAGATATCAAATCATTTATTTTCTTTTCCTCCAAAAATCCAAACTGACTTCGAGGAGGACAGACTATTGCTCGTTCGACTATTCCTGGGATTCCTTTCTCATCCAAGAATGATACCAGGGCTTCTCCTACTCCCAATTGGGTTATGGCCTCCATCGTATCTAAATTAGGATTTGTTCTGAATGTTTGAGCAGCAACTCTGACTGCCTTTTGATCATTTGGAGTAAATGCCCTCAATGCATGTTGGACTCTATTACCTAATTGACCAAGAACACTATCAGGAACATCTGAAGGACTCTGAGTAACGAAATATATGCCTACTCCCTTGGATCGTATTAGCCTGACCACCTGCTCAATTTTCTCTAACAATGCTTTTGGAGTGTTTCTGAATAATAGATGAGCTTCATCAAAAAAGAAAACAAGCTTTGGTTTGTCCATATCTCCAACCTCTGGAAGCTCCTCAAAAAGTTCGGCCATCAACCACAACAAAAATGTTGAATATAATTGTGGGTAATTGTATAGTTCTGTGGAAGCAAGGATATTTATGATACCTTTTCCTTCCCGGTCCCTTACCATGAAATCGTTGATATCCAATGCAGGCTCACCAAAGAACAATTCAGCGCCTTGCTCTTCGAGAACAATAAGTCTCCTTTGAATAGCACCAATGCTCTGAGCGGTTATATTGCCATACTCCCTTCTTAACTCATTAGCATTATCGCCAACATACATCAACAAAGATTTCAAGTCTTTCAAATCAATAATCAACAAGCCTTTGTCATCTGCAATCTTAAAAGCAATATTCAATATGCCGGATTGAGTCTCATTTAGATCCATAAGTCTCGAAAGCAGTAGCGGACCCATTTCACTGACTTCAGTCCTGATAGGTAACCCTTTTTTGCCAAAAACATCCCAAAATTCCAATGGATATTTAGAGTACGAAAAATCCTCTATACCAATGAAATTTAGTCTTTCAATGATTTTTGCATTTTCCACACCTGCTTGACCCAGTCCTGATAAATCTCCTTTGACATCGGACAAAAATACAGGAACACCCATATCACTGAAAGCCTCCGCTAAAACTTTCAATGAAACTGTTTTGCCTGTTCCGGTAGCACCTGCAATCAACCCGTGACGATTGGCCATTTTAGGAAGCAGGTGAACCTTGTTCTCCCCTTTTCCAAACAGAATCTTTTCCATCTACCCATCCACTCCTGTAATATTTATTTTGGTCCCAGTAACACCTTTTTGGCGAAACAATTTGGTCTTCTTTTTTTAGCTCATTCATAATCTTGTCTACTATTTTCTTGTCAAGTCCAGATAGTTCAGCTATTTCTCCAGATTTCAGAGCTTTACCCGCATTTGACATTACTTCAAGCACTTTATTCTTATCTTCCATTATATCACCTCACTGTTACTATTTTATCAGATTAATATCTATTTCCCAACAAAACTTTTTTCATATCACCCTTAGATGTCAACATGGCAATAAAACAATACAGAGCAATCATCAATGCCCCTCCTCCCATAATCAGAGGAAACCAAACAATAGACATAAGGACGGATCTTTCTCTGTAAACAATCCAAAAGTAGAAAACAAAAAAAATGAAATAGAGGTCAATAAAAGTGAATACACCCCAATACACTTCAAGAATATGACTTCCTTCAGCCATTATATCCTTGGCTGTCACACCATAAATAATCAGAATGAAAAAAGCAATGGTTGCAATTAAAAAATATGTTTTAAAATATTTATACCCGGAGCTTTCCATGATTTATCCTCTCTTTCCTATAAATGGAATGAATACAGGTCTTTTTTTCTTATATTCTATAAAATCTGGTCTATCCTTATACTTATTCTCCAACAAAGGCACCCCGGATACAAATCTTACCAGAAATTTAATGGTCAGTGGCACAATTATGGAATGGTATGGTGCTCCTGTTCCAATACCTACTAGAAAAATTCCCCACCACAATGTGGCTTCTCCAAAATAATTGGGGTGGGGAATTTTTCTAGTAGGTATTGGAACAGGAGCACCATACCATTACATAATTGGGGCACTGCCCATTAGATTTGTGGTAAGATTTGTATCCGGGGTGCCTTTGTTGG
>JAHRFV010000013.1 GCA_019084435.1 Dethiosulfatibacter sp. | reverse complement strand
AGCAGGCATGGGACTTCCCAACATGAAAAAATATTCAGACAGATTCAATATTACATCCAGTAGTGAAGGAACCAAAATAGACATAGATATCTATATGGATTAGAGGGTGAGACGATTGGAAAGAGCTTTTTATCTGGATAAGAGTAAATGCGAAGGCTGCACAAACTGTATGCGTAAATGTCCGACAGAGGCCATACGGATTATTGATGAAAAAGCAGTAATAAACGATGACAAGTGTATACACTGTGGTGAATGTATTAGAGTATGTCCTTATAATGCCTATAATTCGGTAACTGATAAAATTGCCGATATCAATAAGAATAAATTTTCCATAGCAATCCCATCTACAGCCGTATATGGGCAATTTCATATTGGAACGGAGATATGCAATATTCATAAAGCGTTATTGTCAATGGGATTTGATTATGTTTATGATGAAAGTTGGGGTGCTGATTTGGTATCTCAAGCTGTAAAGAACAGAGTCAGAAAAACAAATGACAACAGACCGGTTATTAACTCCAACTGCCCAGCGGTTCTTAGACTGATTAAGGTGAAATACCCATCGTTGATGGAAAATATAATCCAACTTCAGTCTCCTATGGAGATTTCAGCGCTTCTAGCGAGAAAAAAAGCAAAAGATATTTTCGGGAAAAATGACGAAGATGTCGAAGTTTTTTATATATCCCCATGTCCTGCAAAGTCGATTAGAGTATACTCCCCTATTGTTTTAGGGCCTTCCAAAATTGACAAGGTTATTTCGCTTAAAGAAATATACGGCGATCTGATTCGTGAGATGAAAATGCACCATGAAATCTGCTATTCAAATCCATCCGTCAAAGGCTTGAAATGGTCTTTATCCGGTGGACAGTGCGAGGCGGCTGAAATTGAACACAGCATCGCGGTTTCGGGAATAGAAAATGTGTTGAATATTTTAGAAGAAATAGAAATGGGTAAACTAAATCATATAGATTTTGTTGAGCTAATGTCATGCAATGAGAGTTGTGTTGGGGGACCTTTCAATTTCGAGAACCCTTTCGTCGCAAAAAACAACATTAATTACATTATGAAAAATACAGATGATACAAACATTCTAATTGATGATATTGATAGATTTGAGGAATTTGATAAACTTGGATATTTTGAACAGGAAATCACACTCGGTTTAAAAAATACTGAAGCTTTGAATATTAAAGCAGGAATTGAGAGGCTGGAAAAAGTCAATAAGATGGTTAAAATTATACCAAAGATTGACTGTGGTTCTTGTGGCTCCCCAACGTGTAGAGCATTAGCTGAAGATATCGTAGATGGCATCAACACTATTGAGAGTTGTGTCATTCTAAAAATTAAAAAATAGGAGAAGACAATGAAGGTAATTGATTTAATAAAAGAACTTAACTTGGTTAGGATTACGGATTCATTTGACGAGAATATTGAATTCACAGGCGTATATATTGGAGATTTGCTAAGCCTGGTTATGTCGAGAGCTAAGCTAGGTGATCTATGGATTACCATACAGACCCATATAAATGTGGTGGCTGTAGCTGATCTTCTTGACTTGTCAGCGATTCTTATTGTTGAAGGGATAGAAATCGACGAAGACACCATCATAAAGGCCAATGATTTGGGGTTGCCAATACTACAGTCTAATATGCCTGCCTTTGAAATAGCCTGCGAAATCAATCGTTTAGGTATATAATGAAAATGTTTTATGATCTGCATATACACTCTGACTTGTCACCTTGTGGAGAAAGGGAAATGACACCGAACAACATTGTCAACATGGCAAAGCTGAAAGGATTGGATGTAATTGCTGTAACAGATCACAACACAGCTGCAAATCTCACCGCACTACAAGCTGTTGCAGACCATTCGGGAATCAAGGTTATTCCTGGGTTAGAAATAACATCAAAAGAAGACGTTCATCTATTAGCTTATCTAAGAAATGTCAGTGACGCAGAAAAAATTGGAAATAAAATTTATACAAGTTTACCGAATATAAAGATCAATGCTAGAATATTTGGTGAACAGAACATTTATGATAAAGAAGACAATATAATAGGAAGTTTGGATAAGCTCCTGCTTAATGCCTCATCATACTCAATCGTGGAGATTATTAAGATGGTCACTATGATAAATGGTATCGTCATCCCTGCCCATGTCGAAAAAAAAGCTTACGGAATTATAGGTGTTCTTGGTTTTATTCCACCAGAGTATAAATTTAAATATGTGGAAGTTTATGATAAGCATTACACAAATAGGTTTTTAGAGCCTTACAAGAGAATAGTTAACTCAGACGCACACAGGCTTTCAGATATTAGCGAACCAATCAATTGCTTGGAATGTGATGATTATGAGGATTTCTTATTACAATTGAATCTCTGAACATGATCAAAAAACAAATGGGACGGTTCCTTTTGTTTTTTGTAGTCGTGTTCTATTTATGTCAGGTTATAGGAGGCATGATGAAAGAATTATCATTGCATATACTAGATATCGTCCAAAATTCAATAAAAGCAGATGCTACTCTCATAGAAATTGAAATCGATGAGAATACAACAAGCGATTTACTAACCATAGCAATTAAGGATAACGGTAATGGGATGGATGAGGAAACACTTCAAAAGGTTATAGATCCTTTTTTTACCACCAGGACAGTTCGAAATGTGGGTTTGGGTATTCCTTTGTTAAAAATAGCGGCTGAGAGATGTAATGGTTCTTTTGAAATAAAGTCCCAAATTCGTGTTGGAACTGAGGTAAAAGCTGTTTTCGGTTATAATCACATAGACAGAGCACCACTCGGTAGAATAGGTGACACTATAATGGTGCTATTGAATAATTCTGAGAGATTTGAAATTTATTACAAACATATTTATAATGGTAGTGATTTTGTTTTTGACACAAAAGAAATCAAGCGTATATTAGATGATGTCGATATTTCAAGCCCTGATATTTTGCTGTGGATTAAAGAATATATTAGAGAGAATATTGAGGACTTAAAAAAACATACACATTTGCAATAAAAAATTAACAACAATCAAAAATCTTATGATATAATATGTTGTCTATTTCATGTATACAATGAACACGCACACTAGACTATGATCAAGAGGTGATTATTTAATGAACAAAGTAGGATTGACATTTAAGGGAGGAATACATCCGCCACATCATAAAGAGCAAACAGAGAATAAGGCGATAGAGATTGCTCCTGTACCAAAAGAAGTAGTGATTCCATTAGTGCAACATATAGGTGCTCCATGTGAACCTGTTGTTAAAGTAGGGGATTATGTAAAAGTAGGGCAATTGATTGGAGAAGCTAAAGCATTCGTTTCAGCTCCAATCCACGCAAGTGTTTCCGGTACTGTCAAAAAAATAGAAAAAAGACCTTCACCGGGTGGAGCAAGAATCAACAGCGTAGTTATAGCGACTGACGGGGAACAGACAATACATGAATCCATTGTTCCAAAAGGCAAACTGGAGGATTTGTCAGTCGATGAACTCAAGATCATTATCAAAAATTCAGGTATTACGGGTATGGGTGGCGCAGGATTTCCGACCCATGTCAAAGTAAGCCCTCCACAAGACAAAAAAATTGATTTGCTCATCATCAATGGCGCTGAGTGCGAGCCTTTCTTGACATCGGACCATAGAGTCATGCTTGAAATGCCTGACAGAATTATTAATGGAACCAGAGCTATTATGAAGGCTCTTGATGTGGATAAAGCAATTATAGGTATAGAGAGCAACAAACCAGATGCTATTAAAGTCATCAAAAAAGCTGTTATAGATTTTCCTGACATCACTGTCGCTGAGCTTCGAACCAAGTATCCACAGGGCGGAGAGAAAAGCTTGATTTATGCTGTATCAAAAAAAGAGGTGCCCTCTGGTGGTTTACCGATGGACGTCGGTGTCGTAGTACAAAATATCGGCACGGTTGTAGCTATAAGCAATGCCATAGAAACAGGTATGCCATTGGTGGAGAGAGTTGTGACTGTGACTGGCAGCGCAGTAAAGGAACCCAAAAACTTGATGGTCAAAATCGGGACTTCATTCAAAGATGCGATCGATTTTTGTGGTGGTTATTCGGAAGAATTGGGTAAATTGATAAATGGTGGACCTATGATGGGAATAGCTCAATACACTGATGCGGTTCCAATCATCAAAGGCACGTCAGGAATTCTGGTATTAAACAAGCATGATTCAGTCCCACCAGATCCCACTAACTGCATAAGATGTGCCAAATGTATCCATGGTTGTCCAGTTTACTTGCAGCCATTGATGATAAGTAAAAATTCTCTGCTGGGAAGATTTGCCGAAGCAGAAGCGTATAATGCCATGGACTGTATTGAGTGTGGAATATGTTCGTTTGTATGTCCGGCGAAAATACCTTTGGTTGACTCTATACGAATGGCTAAGAAAGAAATTGTTGAAAAAAGAAAGAAAAGTGAGGGGGTTAAAGGTTAATGGAAAATAGATTAATAGCAACATCATCTCCGCACATTAGATCCAATGACACAACTACATCTGTTATGCTAGATGTTGTAATAGCTTTGGTACCAGCTTTGATAGCCAGTATATATTTCTTTGGCATGACAGCAGCTGTTACTGTGGCTCTATCCATCGGTTCAGCTGTTGGAACAGAAGCACTTATACAAAAAATAACGAAACAAAGAGTAACGATAAATGATCTGAGTGCTATTATTACAGGCTTGTTAATGGGATTTAATTTGCCTCCGTCAACACCCTGGTGGATTCCTGTCATAGGATCTTTTGTGGCAATAGCCATAGGAAAACAAGTTTTCGGTGGTATTGGTAATAATTTTATTAATCCTGCTTTGGCGGGCAGAGCATTTTTAGTGGCTTCTTGGCCGGTTCAAATGACTGCATGGGTGAATCCTGGATCAGTCGATACAGTAACAGCAGCTACACCATTAGCACTTCTTAAAGGATCACCAGAGAATTTACAACCTTTGATAGATGTGGTTTTGGGTAGAATACCAGGATCTTTAGGCGAAACATCAGCCATATTACTATTAATAGGTGGTGCATACCTGTTATACAGAAAGGTGATATCCTGGAGAATACCGGTCGCTTATATCGGGACCGTTGCTCTTATAGCTTTTATAACAACAGACTTTAATCTGACATTTACTGCTTATCATATATTCGGCGGTGGTCTGATGTTGGGAGCGATATTTATGGCAACGGATTATTCTTCAAGTCCTGTTACCAATAAAGGAAAGATTTTATTTGGAATAGGAGCCGGGCTGCTGACAATGATTATAAGACTATACAGTAGTTCAGCAGAAGGTGTCACCTATTCTATATTATTTATGAATGTGGCTACTCCTCTGATTGAAAAATATACTGCTCCAAGAGTATTTGGTACTGGGGGTGTCAGAAAATGAAAAACGAAGTATTGAGATTGGGCGTTACGCTATTTTTAATTACATCAATAGCTGCAGGCATATTAGCGTTTTCCAATAATCTTACCGCAGATAAAATCAAAGAAGTAGAAGAAGCTGCCAGCAAAGGTGGAGACGTTGCGGGAGAATTGATACCTGGTGGTGCTAAATTTGAGGATATTGATAATGAAATAAAAGAAACAATACTGTCAGAAAACGAGCAATTTACAGATGCGGTGAAGATACTTGACAACAGTGATAACCTTCTTGGTTATGGTATAAGAACTTTTGCCCCGACAAAAGGCTATGGCGGGGATATGGAATTGTTTGTTGGAATATCGACAGATCATGAGATAACTGGTCTGAAAACACTATTATTGCAAGAAACACCTGGATTGGGAACTAATGTGGAGAATGACTCATTTAAAGGACAATTCGTAGGGAAAAACGCTGATGTGATTTTTTCAGTTATAAAAACCACACCTGCAGAAGAAAGTGAGATATCAGCAGTCTCTGGTGCCACAATTTCATCTCTGTCTTTTACAAGTGCTATCAATAATGCTGTTCTCATATACGATACTTATTTTAATGAAGAGTCATCGGGTGAGTTGATTGAGGAGCCTGAAGAAGCAGATATTGATACGGCATTAATCCCTGGAGCGGCAAAGCTTGAAGCTGCTGAAGAAGAATTGATTACTAGTATTGCTTCGGAAAACGATCAATTCGTAGATTTGAAGAAAGCATATAACGATAGTGATGAGTTGATAGGGTACGCTATCAGGACATGGAGCACTGTAGAAGGCTTCTATGATCATATAGAAGTGTATGTAGGATTAAGCCTAAACGGTGAAGTGCTTGGTATGGCGGTGATGACAATAAGTGAAACACCAGGATTGGGAACAAGTGTTGAAAAAGCGGACTTCCAGGAGCAATTTATCGGCAAGAATGCTAGTATGGAAATCAAGCCGGTGGGAGCTGCAGCTGCAGATGATGAAATTAATACGATCACAGGAGCGACATATTCGGCAGTTTCATTCACAAGCGCTATCAACAATGCATTGAAAATCTACAATGATTATTTACAATAAGAGGAGGGTTCAGAATGAATTATATGAGAATATTAAAAAATGGTTTGATTGATGAAAACCCTACCTTTGTTCAATTGTTGGGGATGTGCCCTACATTAGCTGTAACGACTTCAGCTATAAATGGCATAGGAATGGGTGCTGCAACAACGGTAGTTCTTCTAGGGTCTAACTTGGTAATATCTTCGTTAAGAAAAGTTATACCTGACAAAATCAGAATACCTGCTTTTGTTGTAATAATTGCTACATTTGTTACGATCATCGATATGTTCATGAATGCTTACGCCTATGATCTTTACAAAGCCTTAGGTTTGTTTATTCCGCTAATCGTGGTTAATTGCTTGATTCTAGGACGTGCAGAGTCTTACTCATCAAAGAATGCAGTACTGCCTTCGGCGGTGGATGGCATCGCAATGGGTCTAGGATTTACGTTAGCATTGGCTCTATTGGGCTCAGTCCGTGAAATATTAGGTGCAGGCAGCATCTTTGGATACCATTTGTTTGGAGAAGCTTTCAAACCAGCTTTGGTTATGATTCTTCCTCCAGGAGCATTTATAGTTTTAGGACTGCTAATTGCGGGAATTAATGTCATATCAAAGAAGAAAACTGCCTAGGAAGGAGGAGTAGATTATGGGTTTATTTAGTATCTTTATAGGAGCGGCATTAGTCAATAATTATGTTCTTTCAAGATTCTTAGGTATTTGTCCGTTTCTGGGTGTGTCAACAAAAGTTGCAACTTCATTGGGAATGGGTATTGCTGTTACATTTGTTATGACTTTAGCTTCTATTATAACACATCTCGTACAGGTTGCTGTTTTGGAGAATTTTGGGATTGAATACTTGCAGACAATCGCATTCATTCTGATCATTGCCGCCTTGGTTCAATTTGTTGAAATGTTTTTGAAAAAATCTAGTCCTTCTCTTTACGAGGCACTTGGAGTGTATTTACCATTGATTACTACCAATTGCGCCGTTCTCGGACTTGCAATCATTAATGTAACAGAAGGCTACGATATTATTGAAACAATCGTCAACTCTTTAGGCGCTGCAATCGGATTTACGATAGCTATCGTATTATTTGCAGGTATAAGAGAAAGACTAGAAACAGCTGATGTCCCAGAACCTTTAAAAGGATTTCCGATAGCATTAATCACAGCGGGATTAATGTCTATAGCCTTCCTGGGTTTTGCAGGACTGGCGCTGTAGGAGGTGCGGTAGATGGATAGTATAATAAAAGCAGTAGCAACACTTGGAGGATTGGGATTGGGCTTTGGCTTGATTTTGGCTGTAGCATCTAAGATTTTTCATGTAGAAGTCGATCCGAAAATACTTGAAGTAAGAAACGCTTTACCCGGTGCCAACTGTGGCGCTTGTGGTTATCCGGGATGCGATGCCTTAGCGAAAGCAATCGTAAAAGGAGAAGCATCCATATCAGCTTGTCCTGTTGGTGGAGAGTCGACTGTTATAGAAATTAGCAGAATAATGGGTATAGAAGGCCACGCCGGTCCTAAGAGAGTAGCCCGAGTTTTTTGCAAAGGTAATTATGAAAGAACTAATAAAAAATATGAATACCATGGTATTCAGGATTGCAAGGCTTCAGTTATGGTACAAGAAGGGGATAAAGCATGCCCATTCGGATGCTTAGGCAATGGTTCTTGTGTTGCAGTATGTCCCTTCGATGCGATTCATGTTGTCAATGGTTGTGCTATAGTAGATGAAGAAAAATGCACCGCTTGCGAGAAGTGCATCACAGAGTGTCCTAAGAATATCATCGGATTAATGCCATATCACTCAAAAGTAGTGGTGGATTGTTCAAATCATTTATTTGGAAAGGAAGTCAAAGAAGACTGCAAAGTAGGTTGTATAGGCTGCAAGATATGTGAAAAGGTATGTGCTTTTGATGCTGTGCATGTGACCGATAATTTAGCAAAGATTGATTATGAAAAATGCACCAACTGCATGGTATGTGCTGAAAAATGTCCAACGAGAGCTATAACAGCAATGATAGAAGATAGAAAAAAAGCATATATCATTCCTGAAAAGTGTATCGGATGTACCATATGTGCACAGAATTGTCCAGTCGATTGTATAGCAGGTGAAAACAAAAAGGTTCATGTTGTTGATGATCACAAATGTATTGGCTGTAGTGTGTGTTTTGAAAAATGCCCAGTCGACGCAATTGAAATGAGATAAGTAACCTCTTAAAGCATGACTCTCCCTAATAGCTAGGGAGAGTTTTTTATTGAAAAAAGAAAAATTAAATACTAAAAGTTTAGTATTTGTAAACATCTCATAATTCTAAAAATATTCTGGAAAATAATAACAAAATAAAAATCTTATAAACGTTGATATGACAAGCGTGTATAAAATTGCAAAAATAATGAAAAAATAATGAAAAAACTATTGACATTTTCTGTAAAAATGCTATATTTAGTTCTGTTAAATAAAAAGATTACATATACTAAACTTTGTATTGAAAAGGAGAACTGAAATGAAGACTGAACAATTGGGAAGACATATTCTTGTTGAATACTATAATTGTGACGAGGATATTTTAAATAATCATAAATTGATAGAAGAATTGATGGTAAAAGCCGCAAAGAAAGCTAAAGCCACAGTTGTTGAAAGTGTATTCCATTTGTTTAATCCCTACGGTGTCAGTGGGGCAGTTGTGATATCAGAATCTCATTTGACAATACACACATGGCCTGAATACGGATATGCATCCGTGGATTTATTTACCTGTGGTGAAAAGGTAAATCCTTGGGTAGCATTTGACTATCTTTTAGAGGGTCTGAAAGCTGAGAAAAGCGAATCAACTGAAATAGCGAGAGGTATGGTAGATAAAATCCGTCGGTATTCCAATAAGGATCTAGGTAAGATAACTTTCAAACCTGAAGAAGAAATAGCTTAAGAGAGGTGTAAGATGGATTTGTGGTTTACTGAGAATCATACAAACAATGTCAGATTTGGCGTAAAGATAAAGCAACAATTACATAGTGAAAAAACTGAGTTCCAGCAGGTAGATGTATTTGAGACTTACGAATTCGGTAAAATGCTAACAATAGATGGGATCATCATGGTGACTGAAAAAGATGAATTTGTCTATCATGAGATGATTGTACACGTTCCGATGGCAGCTAATCCCAATATCAAAAATGTTCTGGTAGTGGGTGGAGGAGATGGAGGAACTGTCAGAGAATTGACACGCTACAATACTATAGAAAGAATTGATATGGTAGAGATTGATAAAGTTGTGGTTGATGTTTCAAAACAGTTCATTCAACAAACCGCTTGCAAGTTAGATGATGAAAGAGTAAAGCTTTTCTATGAAGATGGCGTTAAATTTATGGCGAAAAAGCAAGATGAATATGATTTGATTATAATTGATTCAACAGACCCAATTGGACCCGGAGAAGGACTATTCACAGAGAATTTCTATTCGGATTGCTATAGAGCTTTGACATCAAATGGCATTATGATCAATCAAAATGAAAGCCCTTATTATGACAAAGAAAGAAGAGAACTAATCAGAGCCAACCAGAAAATCAAGAAAATATTTCCATTGGTCAAAGTTTATCAGTTCTACATAACCACATATCCCTCTGGACATTGGCTATTTGGATTCAATTCCAAGGGAATTGATCCTATTTCTAATGATAATATTGATGTTTGGAACAATCTGCAACTAAAAACAAAATACTATAACACTGATTTGCATCGAGCATCTTTCATGCTTCCGAATTATGTTAAGGAAATGCTTGATAATGCTTAATAATGAAAAACACATTATTTACGAACGTACATTTTTTCCTTCTGATGTGCCTCTTTCCAGAGCACATCAGCTGTTCGGCCCCATCTATCGGCTATTGGAGAACACTTTTCTTTCAAAGATTCCGGTGGTTCTTTATCTACCGGTTGGGTTGACTGAGCATGGGCTTCATTCACCATTTCCACAATCATGTTTGGGTTATCCAATATTGGACAAGGCCGTAGGTGATTACCATTGAAAGGTTGTCTCTTCTGGTAAGCCTTGAAAATAGGTGAGTGCAACGCTTCCAACAAGCTTACCTCATTAATGTTGGTATCAGAGTAATGTACAAAGGCGCATGGTTCCACATCACCATGGGCGTTGATGTGAAAGTAATTCCTTCCGCCTGCAATGCAACCCTCCACGAACTCACCGTCATTCCAGAAATCCATTGTAAATAGTGGTTTCGTTTTTCTGAACTCTCGGATCTTATGATACATGAATTCTCTTTCCTCCGGTCTGCAGCACAAGTCGGTATTGGCATCTTTACCGATAGGCATGTAGGTAAAAAGCCAGGTGAAGTAGGCGCCACAATCAATAAGAAAATCGAAAAACTCATCTGATCCAATTTCCTGGTAATTATAATGGTGATAGCACAAAGAAGCACCGAACATGACCCCTTCTTTTTTTAAGTACTCCATACCTTTTAAGGTTCTTTTAAACGTTCCGGTACCTCTTCTGAAGTCAGTGGCATTTTCAAATCCCTCAATACTGATACCTGGTGCGAAATTGCCAACGTCAGCGATTTCTTTTGCTATCTCTTCAGTGATAAGGGTACCATTTGTAAAGCAACTGAAGTAACAGTCATCATGTTTTCTGCAAAGTGAAAGAATGTCCTTTATCCTGACAAAAGGCTCTCCACCTGAGTACAGATATACATAAATGCCAAGCTCCTTTCCCTCTGTAATAATTCTATCGATGGTCTCAAATGGGAGTTCATCGGTCTTATCATATTCAGCAGCCCAGCACCCCGTACATTTGAGATTACATTTTGACGTAGGATCAATAAGGATTGTCCATGGTATAGAGACTTCCATGTTCTCCATCAGTTTTTTTCTTCTGTCTATCCCATAAACAACAGAATTAACCATAAAATTGTTGACAAATTTATTTTGATTGACAGGTGAGGTTTGGTCAAAAAATCTGTAGATTAAATCAATCCAAGGGCTCTTTTCCTTTTTCATTTCAGATTGCAGTGTTTTGATTGCCTTCAGGTCCCTGGGATTGACCACAACCTTTTCAGATGTGGAGAGAAGTTTTGCCAGATTCTCCTTTGGGTTTTTATCCACATAGCTTAACACCTGATTTACAGCTACCTGTGATGCAAACTGTTTTAAAGATCTCATTAAATCCAACCTCCTAACACACTCTTAGACCATTTATCAATGTGACAACAGAATCATAAGCTGACTTTGGATCCAAACTCTTTTTTGATAATTCCTGTAAAGATATGGCTTCAACCATTCCTAAGATTATAACGGCTGTTGAGTTTGTATCGATGGGAGTTATTTGACCGCAATCCACTCCTTTTTGAAGCCAATATGAGATGCCGTCGATAATTTCGTTATATCGCTTTACCATCTTATCCTCGATTTCTGAATGATTGTGTCTAACCATCAGCCAAAAATCCAGAAAAGCCTTGGAGACAGATTGACCATTGAGGCTCATAATCAGAAATTCTAATTGAGAAGCTATCTTTTCAATGTAAGTCATGGAATTGTCTTTATTGGTTTCGTCATATTTGATTCTATAAAAAGTCATTCCAAGCTCTAAAATATAAAAATATATCTCGTCTTTATTTCTGAAATATTTATATAGTGTGGTTCTACCCATGTTGCAACTAACAGATAAATCCTCCAGACTTGTATTAAAGTAACCCTTTTCACTAAACACCGTCATGGCTTGACCAGCAATATGGAATTTTCTTTCTTCATAATCGACAATTTTAGGCATATAATCACTTCCCTGCGCAGATATTTATTGACATCAGTGTTTTTAAAGACAGTGGTGTCACTTATATTTTACTACAAAATGAATAATAGTCAATTCTAAGATTCTTATTCTTGTAAATGATATATTTTAATGATAAACTATTTCAAGGTGATTAGATGACAAAATATGATAAAATTTTAATATTTATTGTTCTTATAGCAAGTATTTTAGGGATTATAGCAGTGAACAGTGCTGCCTTGAATTATAATAATTTATATGCTGAGATCATTATCAATAACGAGCTTTATAAAAAGTATACATTAGGATATGGTGTGGACGAGGAAATCACGGTGGAAAGCGCATATGGCAAAAATGTCATCCATGTGGATAATGATCACGTTTATATGCAGGAAAGTGATTGTCCAGATCAGATATGTGTACAAATGCCACAAATCAGCGAACCTGGTGAAATAATAGTATGTCTTCCTAATAGATTAATCATTATTGTAACAGGTGAAAGTGGATCGATTGACACAATTACGCATTAACAGGAGAATGGATGAATAAGAATAGAAAATATATTTTTTTGGCACTCCTCACCTCCGGCGCTTTGATTTTAAGTCTGATTGAAAGCATGATACCATTTCCTTTTGTAGCGCCAGGAGCTAAGCTTGGATTGCCAAATATGATAACATTGACAGTGATTGTGCTATTTGGGTTTAAAAGCGGAATGACCGTTGCCATATTGAGAACCATTCTGTTTCTTCTAGTAGCAGGAAATGTGGCAGGGTTTCTGTATTCGTTTTCAGGAGCGGTGTTAAGTACAATAATTATGGCTATTGCTCACAGATACTTTAGTGGCATCTTTAGCTTGATAGGAATCAGTCTTTTTGGTGCCATGGCCCACAACACTGCACAAGTATTTACCGCTGCCATGGTTGTTCAAAATATTAGAATACTTAGCTATCTGCCAATCATGTATTTAGTGAGCCTTTTTACAGGTTGTTTTGTTGGTTATGCAACTATTTTTATCGTCAAAAACCTTCAAAAACAGTTTCAATTAATGAGATGGAGTTGACATGAGTAAAAATACTAATATGATTAAATGGGTTTTTATTATTGCTGCAGGATCAATTATGGGAAACATTATTGGCAATGTATTATCACGATTCATACCTTTTTTGAGTCTCTCCGAATCCATCGGTCTGACGCCTGCGACACTGGATCTCAGCTTCTTAACGGTGACCTTTGGATTTAATGTCAGTCTGAACCTTGCTGGAATAATAGGCATTATCATTGTAGTTTTAATTTTTAGAAAGATGTGAGTAGATGATGGATAAATTATTATTAGCTTCAAAATCACCTCGAAGGATTGAAATTCTAAAGAAATATCGTGATGATTTAATAACAGAAGCACCTTTTGTGGATGAAAGTGTCTCTGGTAGATTTAAACCTGAAGAATTAGTAATGGCTATAGCACTTAAAAAGGCTTTAAGCATCATCCAGAACGGTCATTATGAAGACACGATTATTTTGGCTGCGGATACAGTTGTTTACTGTGATCGAATAATCGGAAAACCTCAAGACAGAAATGACGCATTTAGTATTTTGAAAAGTCTAAGTGGAAAGACCCATAAGGTCTTTACTGGCTTTGCTATAATGCATAGTAACATTAACAAAAACCTAATAGATTTCGAAGAAACGGATGTTATTTTTGAAAAATTCAGTGATGAAATGATAGAAAATTATCTTAATACCAATGAATACACAGATAAAGCTGGAGCCTATGGGATTCAGGGCTATGGTGAGTTGCTGGTGAATAGCATTAGTGGATCGTACCCCAATGTAATGGGTTTACCCATCAGTAGAATCAACAAACACTTATGGGAACTATATAGGTTTAACTTACTAAATTGACGGAGGTAATACGTGACAGATGTTAACTACACAATTAAACAAATACCTGTACAAGAAAGACCTAGAGAGAAGTTGATTAAGTATGGTCCTCAGGCGTTAACTAATTCCGAACTGATGGCGATTGTTCTTAGAGTCGGAAGCAACAAAGACACAGCGATAACTCTTTCCCAAAAGATTCTGAACCACGAAGAAAGAGGACTGAAAAACATTGCCAATCCTGATCCTGAACTGTTGTTGGGATTCCATGGCATCAGCCATGCAAAAGCTGCACAATTAATGGCTGCTGTTGAGCTTGGGAAAAGAGTTTCCAGAATTGATTTTGATGATAGATTCAAAGTGACATCTCCCCAGGATATTGCCAATTATCTCATGGAAGATATGCGCTACCTGAAAAAAGAGCATTTTAAAATCATCATTTTAGATACAAAAAACAAGATATTAGATGTCTGTACCATATCGATTGGAAGCTTGAATTCATCAATAGTTCATCCAAGAGAAGTGTTTCACGAAGCTGTGAAAAAATCCGCTGCCTCCATCCTTCTGGTTCATAATCATCCTAGCGGTGAAACTCAACCCAGCCGAGAGGATATTAGTATAACCAAAAGATTGATAGAAGCTGGAGAATTAATGGGAATTAAAGTATTGGACCATATAATAATTGGAGACGGGGTTTATCTCAGCTTTAAAGAAGAAAATATTATTTAACAGGAGGAAAGAATGTCTTTTTTCGATGGAGTCTCTAAGAAAATAGGTATTGATCTTGGAACAGCAAACACGCTTGTTTTCATGAAAGGTAAGGGTATACTCATCAATGAGCCATCAGTGGTAGCGTTAAAACGGGGAACAGATGAAGTAATAGCCATTGGTTTGGATGCGAAGGATATGATTGAAAAAACTCCAATTGACATAGTGACTATCAGACCTTTGAAAGATGGTGTGATAGCAGATTTTGAAATTACGAGAATAATGCTAAAATATTTCATAAAAAAAGCCCTTAAGACCTTTCAAATTGTCAAACCTATCATTGTTATCGGGATTCCTTCAAAAGTAACCTCTGTTGAAAAAAGAGCAGTTGAAGAGGCTGCCGTTTCTGCGGGAGCTAGGAGAGCAATTTTGATAGAAGAACCAGTGGCAGCTGCAATAGGCGAAGGTATAGATATCTATGAACCCGTTGGGAATATGGTGGTGGATGTAGGTGGAGGTACAACTGACACAGCAGTCATTTCTCTCGGAGGGATTGTCACCAGCGAATCATTGAAAATTGCTGGTGATAAGATGGATGAAGCAATACAATACTATTTAAGACATCACTACAATATGATGATTGGCATTAAAACAGCAGAAAAGATAAAAATATCTATCGGTGATGCGATGCACGGGGAACAAGATGAAGAGCCAGCCTCGATGGATGTGACAGGCAGGGATCTTGTGACAGGTCTCCCCAAAAAAATTAATATTAAAGACTTTGAAGTAAGAGAAGCTATGAGCGAACCAATTGCCGCCATTATTGGCTCTATCAGAAGAGTTTTGGAGATCACACCGCCAGAGCTGGCAGCTGATATTCTAGTAAGAGGCTTGACTTTGACTGGTGGGGGTGCTTTACTTAAAAGACTCGATAAGCTAATAAGCAAAGAAACCGGGGTTCCTGTGAGAATTTCAGCAGACCCTCTCGACTGTGTTGTTAAGGGTACAGGCATAGTTTGCGGTAATATACATAAGTACAATAATATGTTTTAGATTGAACGGTGATTGATTTGCAGAAAACAAAAAAAATCAACAATTTTATATTCGTACTTATCGTTTTGGTTCTGGTTATTACAATAGGACTAAGCACTACACGCAACCAGCCATCTCAAATATCAGGCATAGTAGGTAGCGTTTTTTCTCCTGTCCAAAAGGTAATTTACTCTATTAGCCAGACATTCACCAACTCCTTTGATTTACTGCTAAATATTTCCAAAATACGTGAAGAAAACTCACAGCTGCAGGAGAGAATCAGTATTCTTCAAGAAGAAAACGTTCAATTGAAATATATTGTGAACAACTCTGAAGATTTAAAGAATGAATATGAAATGCTAAGCAATATTGAATATGATTATGTTAAGAGCCAAATTATATCCCGAGATATTGGAAATTGGTTCGAAAGATTTACAATCGATAAAGGAACCAACAACGGAATCCAAATTGATGATATTGTCATTAAGGCAGTCAGAACAGAAGATCAACTGGTCAGAGTAGGGCTAATTGGCAAGGTGGTAGATGTTGGACATAATTGGTCTAAAGTTATCACGATTGATGATATAGGGAGCAGTGTCAGCATCAAGGTGTTGAGAACCAATGAAGGTGGAGTTGCAAAGGGATCGATTAGTGGTGTCATAGAAGCATTTATGTTTAGTCAAACAGAGGATCTGAGAGTGGATGACGAAATAGTGACATCGGGCTTGGGTGAGATTTATTTGCCCAATATTTATATAGGAAAAATAGCTAGAATCGAAAAAACATCTGATTTATTGACTGAAAAAATTACAATAATCCCTGTTGTGGATTTTGAAAAGCTTTATGAAGTATTTGTCATTAAGGTGGACAGAAGATGAAAAAGTTGCTAGGCCTTGCCGCATTAGTACTCGTCAGTTTCATCATGCAATCGACAGTTCTTCAATTCTTACAGATTTTTGGTGTGACAGTCAACTTGGTATTGGTGGTTTTGGTGGTCGTCTCCTTACAGACAGATGAAATAACAGGAGCTGGGTTAGGTTTCATGGTAGGGTTTCTGACTGACATTCTATATGCACATTTTTTCGGAGTAAATACCCTATTGTTTTTTTCCATAGGTTATTTGACAGGCAGGATTTCTGAAGATGTTTACAAGTTCGACTATTTTACAAATCTCTATTTTGTCCTTTTTGGGACATTATTCTATCATCTATTTTTTTATTTTATCCATTATTTTTTAAAAATCGGTTCAGAGGCCATATTGATAACTTTTATGCCAATATTGGTGGAAATTGGACTCAATCTGATTATCCTATATCCGATATTCAGACTTGAAAAAAGCATATTCAGGAAATTGAAAATCAATTAAAAGTGGTGATATAAATCGAAAATTTGAGTCTAAAAAACAGATACAATATTCTTTTTCTTATTGTCATAGCATTGTTCGCTATTCTAGTGTTCAGACTAGCGGTTATGACAATTGTTGAAGGCGATGAATATAGAACAGAGGCGGACATCAAAACCATCAGGGACATTCCAATTAAAGCTCCTAGAGGAAACATTTACGACAGGAATGGTGTTCTTTTGGCTGGCAATATTCCAAGTTTTACAGTGCAAATCAGAAAGGATGACATTGACTCCGAAGATTTTGATGACACTGTGTTTTTGCTTGCAAACATTCTTGACAGGAATAATGAGAGAATCATAGACGAATTTCCGATTATCTTAAACAGAATCACTTTTAAATCTGAATTGTATCAATCTGAGTATTACTATATTGAAGAGTTGATTGAAGATTTGTTGATAGACAATCAGCTTGTTGAACAGATTTTTGTAATTGACAGCCAAATTGACACTTTGATTGATATACAGGAAAGAATACTACTAATATTACAAAATGAAGTTGAAGGTATAGATGTTTCGTATATAGACGGTCAATATAGATTCAATGAGATTTCACGTGAGGATGTACCAGAAACATATTTGGCTCAGATTATATACAATGACAGCAAGCTTATTAAGAAACTATTGGCAAACTCAGAGCTACGCAAGCATATTTTTGATATTCTGGTATTGAATGATTTGGATGAAGGAGTACAATTTGTACCATACTCATATACTTATGACAATGATTACGAACAGATTAAGAAAGACCTGGTGCCGATTCTGGAGACTATCACTTATGAGTCAGATGCAAAGTCGGACTTTTTAAATCTGGTAAGGCATTATTGTTCAGATAGCTTCTATAGACTTGTGTTTAATGATGGTGACAACATAATCATGCCAGGCGTAGTTCTTTACGACAGGCTGATTAGTGATTATCCGGATCTGCCTATCGATTATAGATTTGATGAAGTCCAAAATGTCATCTATTTCAATTTTACGAATGATGAAGATAAAATAGCTTTCATAAACCAACACGGCTATTCTGAGGATACATCCGCGTATAATATTCTATTGGACTTGGCAATAAAAAGCAATGTGGATTTTGATGTTATCCAACAAGATGACGTCAAGTTTTACGCTCAATCACGTTTATTGTCATTCATTAATCCAATGATATCCGTATCAGCCTGGGAGTATACATCGGTTCTCAGGAAAAACAATTGGGTGAAAGCTAACCTAGGTGCTAACGCTACCTCGGACATGACTGCAGAAGCCGTTTTTGATACCCTTAAGAATAGAGCTGAACTAGATGATGTCAATGATTATTTGGCAAGAAAGTTTTTCGTCATTAAAGAAAGATATGACAAACAAGGCTACCTCGCTTATCATCCGATTGACATGTGCTATGGTGTAACAGAGAAAACAGTAGCTTTACTAGCTGAGAATTCAGACAAGTTAAAGGGTGTTGAAGTCGTTGTTCAACCTCTTAGATATTATCCTCAAAATGAATCCGCAGCCCATATAATAGGATACATGGGAAAAATTTCCCAGGATTTTGAGATAGCCAAATACGTTCAGACAGAAGGGTATCTACAAGATGATTTGATAGGGAAGACGGGATTGGAAGAGAGCTTTGAACTGCTCCTTAGCGGAATCAAGGGTAAAGAGACACTAAAAGTGGATGTTTACGGGAATAGAATCAGTTCATTGGAGACAGCAGAACCAATACCGGGGAGCAACCTATACCTTACAGTCGATATTGAGCTTCAGAAAAAGACGGAAGCTTTTTTATCCTATACTATGGAAAAGATAAGAGTTGGAGGTGTTTATGAGAGTAAATGGGGAGACTACAAATTTGACAGAACTTACAAAAATGCTCGTTCGGGTGCCGTTGTAGCCATAGACGTCAAAACCGGTGAGTTGATTGCAATGGTCAATGATCCATCTTATGATCCCAATCTTTTCGCAACTGGGATATCTCAGGAAGACTGGATTACCCTCTCCAACGAATCCAAGGATTCCATGGCACCAAGACCACTTTATAATATTTCAATGTTGACAGCCATACAGCCAGGCTCTACATTTAAAATGGTTACTGCTTTAGCAGCTTTGGAAAAAGGCGTTTCTCCTTATGAAAGGATTTATTGTGCAGGATATATGGAAATTGGCAACCAGACTTTTGGCTGTTGGATATGGAATATGTATAAGTCAATTCATGGGTATGAAAATATGTATGAGGCCATCAGAGACTCATGTAATTTCTATTTCTATACTTTAGTATTGGGTGAAAACAGGGCAACAAACGAGAGAATCTCGACCAGAGTAGAACTGGATGATCTGCTATCCATGGCAAAACAGCTAGGACTTGATGATAAAACAGGTATCGAGATTCAGATACCTAATGAATTTTCCGGTGGCGTGCCAAGTCCGGAAACCAAAATAAGTTCCATCAGGTTTTTTCTGAGAGAGTATTTAAACCAGAATCTAGATAAATTCTATGCAGTGGGCAAGAACTATAACTCAGACGAGAAAGAACAGATGATCAATACGATAGTCAGTTGGGTAAGAGGAGACGATCCTTTGACAAGGGGAGAGGTTTATGAATATTTGACTGATATGGGTTTGAGACCCGACAAAGTGGATTCTAGAGGCATTCCTTTAGTTGATATGATAAAATACACTTATCTAAATCAAGCTGTGTGGAATGATGGAGACAATGTTAATATTAGTATAGGACAAGGTAGCAATGCTTATACACCATTGCAGATGGCTAATTACATAGCTACCATAGCCAATGGGGGATATCTTAGGAACGTTAGTGTCATCAAGGAAGGCAAGACATTCGACAATGCATCTGTTGTATATGAACCGTTGAGAACCTCAGAACGTATAAAAATCAGCGATTACTCATACTTGGACACATTGACTACGGGAATGGAAATGGTATCTGCTGACAGCAAAGTGTTCGATGATTTCCCGGTAAGAGTGGCATCAAAAACCGGAACAGCTCAAAGAGAGGGTACAAATCCTGAAACAGGGGAATTATATGACGACTTTGCATGGTACATAGCCTACGCACCAGCTGATGATCCGCAAATCGCTATTGCAGTTGTTATATTTCAGGGCGGTTCGGGAAGATTTCCCGCACCACTGGTCAGGGATATAATCGGAGAGTATTTAGGTCTTGAACCTGATATAGTTGAGGAATAAGAAGGGGGAAAAAATGAGTAAATTCACACTAGTAACATCATGTAACGGTAAACAGGGCAAAACGATTTTGGCTATAGAGATAGCTAGAAAGCTCGCTACGAAACATAAAGTGCTATTTGTTGACATGTCGAAATCATCAAAATCAGCAGCCGCTTATTTAGGTAATGACGAAAACATCATTTATGATTTTGTTGATTTGATGACTGGGATGTGTTCAGTGGAGGAAGCAACCATCAAACCCCACAATGACAAACATTTATTCGATTTGATACCAGCACCTAGGCTGAGAAATAAGATCATCAGAGATTCCAAAATGTTTGAGAAGTTCTTTCTGATGTTTAGTAAAAGCTATGACTATGTCATAATCGATGGAATAGACTTGTATCTGGATGATGTATATTATGATTATGACGGACTGGATAAAATAATTTTCATAACCGAAGGCAAGGTAGAAGATCTTAGAAAAATAAACACATGCATTCAAAAGATTGGAAAAGAAAATATCGAGAACTTATTGACAGTCATAAACAAGTATTCTAAAACAGAAATGCTTAAGGGAAGAATGTACAACCAGAAAGAACTAGATGAAATGATGCAAATTAACATAATTGGAGAACTGGGTTATAATAGCAATTACGAATCAATTGAAGTTATGAATGATCAAACGGACCAAGTTTTAAAAAACTTCGAAGAGATTGCGGTAAAAATTGTCGAAAAACTTTAGATTTGACAACGCATACTAAGAATAAGGATTTCACTCAGGTGGGGTCCTTTTGTTGTTGCAATATTAAGAATTAATTAAGTTGTATCCAATATAATGGACATAGTCTCAAATCGGAGGAATTCATGAAAAATAAAAAAACAAAAAAAAGAATTGTGATTATTTCAGTCCTTATTATATTGGCATTAATCACTACCTTTGTATATATTCGTTTTAATGCAATGAGAAACCTCAGGGCAACAACTGATACAACTCAACAGGAGTATATTGTTGATTATGGAAGCATCAAAAAGACAATAACGGGAAGCGGTAGTATTCAACCTAGTGATACTAGATTGGTAACTGCCGATAAAACAGGTGTAATTGATCAGCTTTTTGCAGACATCGGGCAACTAATAAACAAAGATGATGTTTTAGCTATGTATGAGATAGAAGAAGACGAGAATGCAGAAAGAATCAATACTGAAAATGCCAGATTCAATCTTCAAAAGGAAATCAAAACATTGAGTGATCTGAATGAGATCCAAAGCGAAATGAGAGTATTCGCTGAAAACAGCGGCATCATCAGATTAAATGTAAATGTAGGCGATTCAGTACAAAACAATATGGTTATGGGAGAAATTTCTGAAGTTGGTATAATTAAGCTACAATCATATTTTACAAAAGACCAGATGGAGAAAATAAACATAGGGGATGAAGCGGAGGTATTTCTTCAGGATTATCTACTAACTTTATCAGGCAAGGTCACGGGTGTTGATAGAGCACCTATTGCTATGGGAAGTGGCTCTCTAGGCTATATGATTCAAGCTGAAATCATCTATGATGGAGCTCTACAAGCAGGAACAAGCGCAAAATTGACAGTTATCAATCCATCCGGTAGATTTGCATCTCCCTTTGTTGGAGAGTCTTTGAAAAATCAAGCGAGAACTTTGACAGCACCATATGCATCGACTGTCAAACAGCTTATGATTGAGAACGGATCATACGTCAATCAAGGAGACCTGATAGCTGTATTGGAAAGTGAAGACTTGACTTATAGTATTAGGCAGCAAGAGATAATTGTAGAGCAGAGAAGGCTTGCAGTTAATGAGTTGGGCGAGCAGGATACCATTATCACATCACCTATTGAAGGAACAATCCTTGATATTATGGTCAATGAGAAGTCATACGTTGACCGAGGGACACAGCTGCTCAAAATAGCTGATCTTGAAAAAATGGAAGTAAGAATAAACATAGATGAACTAGATATTCTGAACATCGAGAAAAATCAAAAAGTGACTATCACATCAGATGTTTTTGAAGGCATTAATTTTGAAGGATTTGTCAGGAACATATCATTGAGCGGGGTAAGTCAAGGAGGCGTAACAACATTCGAAGTAGTCATTAGTATGGCAGACAGAAAAAATCTAATGTCTGGCATGAATGTGGACGTCGAAATACTGGTGGCAGAAAAAGATGACACATTGATTATTCCAATCAGCTCAGTATCAAAAATAGCTGGAAAATATGTTGTCATGATGAAAAACGATGATGAACCCTATCCTGTAACTATTGAAGCAGGTATCATTACGGATAGTTTTGTAGAAGTCCTAGCTGGATTAAAAAAAGGAGACACAATTATAAATGTTGTGGCTTCAGATGAATTGCCGAGCAATGGAAATTTCTTTCCCGGTGGACAAAGACCCGGTGGCGGGGGGAATAACTAAATGATACGATTGGATAATGTCATAAAGACCTACGTTATGGGCGAAATAGAACTGACTGTTTTAAAGGGCATATCTATTGATGTTAGGGAGGGTGATTTTTATTCTATTATAGGACCCTCAGGATCAGGGAAATCTACGTTGATGAATATACTTGGATGTCTTGACGTGCCGACATCAGGAGAGTACTATCTGGATGGGAAAGAGATAAGCACCTATAATGAAAATGACCTTGCCAAAATCAGAAATGAAAAAATTGGTTTTATCTTTCAGAAGTTCAATCTATTACCTAGACTTGATGCTTTTGAAAATGTTGAGCTACCTTTAATCTACAGAGGCGTGAAGAGTAAAAGAAGAAAAGAAGAGACAGAAATTGCCTTGGATAGTGTAGGATTATACGATAGAATGCATCATAAGCCCAATGAGTTATCTGGTGGGCAGCAACAAAGGGTAGCTATAGCTAGAGCACTGGTAGGAAACCCTTCTGTGCTTCTTGCAGATGAACCGACAGGCAACCTTGATACGAAATCTGGCAATGAAGTGCTCGACATTCTCGAAAGCCTGAACAAAAAAGGACGTACAATTATAGTTATCACGCATGATCTCGAAGTAGCAGACAGGTCTAAAACGGAAATCACCTTAAGAGATGGCATTATAGTGAACAGGAAGGTGAAGTAGCATGAATATAAGTTTGAAAAACACCTTGAAAATGTCGATCCAATCTATACTGAGCAATAAGATGAGGACATTTCTGACTATGCTAGGAATTATTATTGGTGTTTTTTCTGTAATAGTTATGGTTTCAATGGGACAAGGAGCGACAGCGAGCGTTACCCAGAGCATTGAAGGAATGGGTTCAAATCTTCTTAATATAACACTGACAGATAGGACAATCAGATTCAGCAATGACAATCTGAATGAACTGTCTATGTTGGAAGGGGTTCAATTATTGTCACCAAATATCAACTGGATGGCACCTGTGAAATACGGTTTGAATAATGAGGAAGGGACTTCAGTAGTAGGTGTTAATGAGAATTACATGGCAATAAATGGACATACCATAAAGACAGGCAGATTGATTAATCCCTTAGACATTGAAAATAGAAACAAAGTAGTGCTTCTCGGTTCAGAGGTATCAGAAAACCTTTTCGGTCAGTTCAATCCAATTGATGAGAGCATCAGCCTTTCAGGTATAAAATATACCGTTGTTGGTGTTCTTGAGGAAAAAGAAAGTACTTTGTTTGGTGATAACAACAACATGGTA
The DNA here is from genome assembly GCA_019084435.1 of Dethiosulfatibacter sp. The sequence continues at coordinate 3,968 of JAHRFV010000013.1, read as the reverse complement.
TTGATTCCTTACACAACTGGCATGAGGCAGTTTAGAACAAATTCAGTATCAAGTATTACTGTACAAGGAGCTGATGCAGCTTCAATAGATAAAACCCAGAGCGACATAGAGTCATATCTTCTTACCCTTTATGGGACAGATAGCTATCGAATCTTCAATCAGGAGCAGTTATTGTCTACCTTGAATGAAATAACCGGTGTATTAACACTGCTTTTGGGGGGCATAGCAGGCATCTCTTTACTAGTAGGTGGAATCGGAATAATGAATATAATGCTAGTGACTGTATCTGAACGAACGAGGGAAATTGGTGTAAGAAAAGCAATAGGTGCAAGAAGAAGCAATATTTTATTCCAATTTCTAATAGAATCATCTGTAATTAGTGGAATAGGTGGTATAATAGGTATAATACTGGGAATTTTGGCTAACAGCATCATAAGCACTGCATTTGAGATACCAATCAGTGCCAGTCTACAGGTTATTATGATTGCTTTTTTATTTTCCTTGTTTGTTGGTGTTTTCTTTGGTATGTACCCTGCAAACAAGGCTTCAAAGCTAAAGCCTGTGGATGCTCTCAGGTATGAATAAGAATACAGAGGTGTAAAGTGAAAATTTTGATTGTTGAAGATGAAGTTAAGTTGACTCAAGCTCTGGAGTTTCTTTTTAATAAGCAAAAGATAGATGTTGAGATTGCAAACGATGGAGAAGAAGGGTTGATGCTGGCGGAAAAAGATATTTATGACGTGATTGTGCTTGATATAATGCTGCCAAATGTAAGCGGATTGGAGATTGTTCGGATAATTAGGGAGAAGGGAATTAAAACCCCTGTGATAATGCTGACTGCTAAAGATACACTTGATGATAAAGTGCTGGGACTTGACTCAGGAGCGGATGATTATCTTGTAAAACCTTTTGCTACCAAAGAGCTTATCGCTAGAGTTAGAGCTTTGGGGAGAAGAAAAAATACCGAGTATATTAATGAGAAATACGAGTTCAATGATATCGCCTATTTGCCTAAAAACTTTGAACTTATCATCCAAGGAAACAATGTCAAGATACCTAAGAAAGAGGGAGATCTCCTTGAAATGCTAATTAGTAGACCTGGTCAAGTTTTTACAAGAGATCAGATCGTTGATCGACTCTGGGGGCTTGAGTCGGATGTCCTGGAAAACAACATAGAGATATACATACATCATTTGAGAAAGCGTCTGGAAGAAACCAATACCAAGATTGAAACAATCAGAGGTGTGGGATATATCATCAAGGAGAGATAGAATGTTTAGAAAACTGAGAATCAGATTTACTTTATCTATTCTTTTAGTGCTGATTATTTTTTTGTCGATATTATCAGGTGCGTTGTACATGGGCACAAAGACACTCATCGATTCTTCATCTCGAAATTTATTGGAAGAATCTGCAAATGAGATTATATATGAAAATAATATGGGGCAAGACTATTTCGGGTTTCCAAACTTCAATGAAAGCCCAGACTTTTTTGAGAGGTTCAGACAAAGTCTGGTGTTTAACGACAGTAAATTAAAATTGAGTTACGCTATATATGATCAAAGTCTCAATATGATTTACGTAAGAAATAATGGGGCAATTTCATTTGATAAATTCGAAAAACATGTCCTTAATGCTTACAAAAACCAAGGATACAGTTATGTGATCGATAATATTGAAGATATTGATTATAGGATTTATACAAAGTTTTTCAGGAATGCAGGAACCATGGGTGTGTTGCAGCTTTATCAAGACATTACAATGGAGTTTTTTATCTTAAACCACCTAAAAAAAATACTGACAATAGCATCTTTGATGAGTGCTGTCATTTTGACAATAGTGTCATGGTTTCTGGCGGGGTTGAGTATAAGTCCTGTAAAAAAGGCATGGCAAAGACAAAAGGAATTTGTCGCAGATGCATCACACGAATTAAGGACACCACTTTCAGTCATACAAACAAACTTGGATGCCGCCCTTTGTGATAAAGAAGGTCTTATCAGCGAAAATGAAATGTGGTTGAACAATGCTTACACAGAAACACAGACGATGACAAAGCTTGTCGAGGAATTGTTGACGTTGGCGCAGATAGATGCTGACCAAATTAAAATAATCAGAGAAAAAATAAACTTCTCTGATATTTGTATGAGTGTAATTGATAGATTTAGGGTAAGGCTAAATGAAAACAATCTGGAGTTGAATATGAATATAGATGAGGATGTTTTCATTATGGCAGACAGCTTGAGAATAGCCCAGTTGATTACTATTTTCTTAGACAATGCAATCAAGTACACAAACCGGGATGGGAAAATTGAGATTACGCTCAAATCTGAGAATGACTATGCGACCTTCAGAATAACAGATAGTGGTATGGGTATGTCCCAAAGAGATACCGAGAGAATTTTTGACAGATTCTACCGTGCAGATAAAGCCAGACGTAGGGAAAATGGAGGTACAGGATTGGGATTGAGCATAGCAAAATGGATATCAGATAATCATAAGGGAAGAATAGCTGTCGATAGTAAAATTGACGAAGGCACCACTTTTACAGTAGAATTTCCGATATGCAAATAAAATATGATAAACATATAATAAAAATACACTTTTGGGCACGTAAAAAATATGGTAGTATAAATCAACTAAGCATACAGGAGGAGAATATTGGGTAGATTATTTGGAACTGATGGTGTTAGAGGAATTGCTAATAAGGAGTTGACTGGGGATCTGGCATATAAAATCGGAAGAGTCGGTGGATATCATGTCACTAAAGGCAAGAAGAAGCCTAAAATAGTTATTGGAATGGATACCAGAATTTCCTGTGATATGTTAGAGGGAGCTGTAACAGCAGGCTTGTGTTCAGCAGGAGTGGATGTGCTATATGCTGGGGTTTTGCCAACGCCTGCCATATCTTGTCTGATCAGAGAACTGAAAGCAGATGGTGGGGTTATGATATCAGCATCACACAATCCCTATACCTATAACGGCATTAAGCTTTTTGATGCATCTGGTTATAAGCTTTCAGATGAGCTTGAGGAAGAAATAGAGAATGTTATTTTAGATGGTATGGATATTCAGTATTACCCAACTGAAGGGGCAATAGGAAGAAAAATATATTTAGAGAATCCAATGAAAATCTATATGGACTGCATTATGAGAACTACTGAATCTGATTTCTCCGGATTGAAGATTGCCATGGATTGTGCCAATGGGGCTGCTTATGGAGTTGCACCGGAAGCACTCAAAGCATTAGGCGCTCAGGTTTTTGTGATAAACAACAAGCCAAATGGCATTAATATCAATGTTAATTGTGGATCCACACACCCAGAAACACTGCAAAATCTTGTGAAGGATACAGGTGCAGATCTAGGGCTATCCTTTGATGGTGATGCAGATAGACTCATAGCAGTGGACCATAACGGTAAAATAGTCGATGGTGACCATATAATGGCAATTTGCGGCAACTATATGAAAAAAACTGGCAATCTGAAAAACAATACCATAGTCGGTACTGTCATGAGCAATATGGGACTGGATATATGCTTGAAAGAAAGAGATATTGCAATTATTAAGACCCAAGTTGGAGATAGATATGTGCTGGAAAAAATGAGAAGATGTGGTTATAATCTTGGAGGCGAGCAGTCGGGACACCTATTGGCGATTTTATGGGCTCTTTGAAGAGCTTCAGTGGCGTTGACCTTGGTGTGGCTGCTGTTAATGGCGCGTTGAAAAAGGCCGGTGTTGATCCAAAATACGTTGAAGAGATAGCAGCAGGATGTATCTACAAAAACGGTCAAAAGGGAAATCCGGCAAGACAAGTACAACTAAAAACAGGTATGCCAACAACCGGCTGGGCATATACACTTGACCAGCAATGTGCTTCCGGTATGAAGGCATACCTGTTTTTAGTTGTACTTGTCTTGCCGGATTTCCCTTTTGACCGTTTTTGTAGATACATCCTGCTGCTATCTCTT
>JAHRFV010000072.1 GCA_019084435.1 Dethiosulfatibacter sp. | reverse complement strand
CGCCATAAGAACAATCACCAGCACAAATACAAGTAATTTTTTCATAGTTTCCCTCCCATGATATATTTGTGTGCATCATTTGAAATACCATTCATATAGAGCCTTAGAAATCGTCATAGATATTGTAATTAATCCAATCCAGTAATATAATTAACTATCAATCATTTTGAGATGTTCTAAGGCTCTATATGAATGGTATTTCAAATGATGCACACAAATATATCATGGGAGGGAAACTATGAAAAAATTACTTGTATTTGTGCTGGTGATTGTTCTTATGGCGTCGACAGTTATGGGATGTCAACCAAATGAGCAACCTACTACAGCACCAACAGAAACAACGACTGCACCGGTTGAGCCAGTCAACAACACACCACTTGTTGTCGGTTACGCAGCATTCAGTCAGAGATTCAGTCCGTTTTTTGCAACCACTGCTTATGACATGGATGCACAGTCACTAACACAGGTCAGTTTGTTGAAAACAGACAGAACCGGGGGGATTATCTACAATGCCATTGAGGGTGAGACACATAATTATAATGGTGAAGATTATTTTTATGATGGTATATCCAATATAAAGGTTGATTATGACGAGGCTGCTGATATCACAACCTACAATATTAAAATCAGAGATGATGTCAAATTCAGTGACGGGGAATTATTGGATGCAGATGACATAATCTTCTCATATTATGTACTGTCAGATCCGACCTACACAGGATCATCTACCATCTATTCTTATCCTATACTTGGAATGACCAATTACAGACTTAACAACTCCATGGCAGAGGAACTGTCTGTCACAGCAGAAGAGTTGGCTGCTGAAATGGAAAATCCAAGCGAAGAGACGCAAACTTTCATAGAAGGATTCGTCAGTGACATACTTGTTTCCGAATTAGACTGGGTTAAGAGTCTTTACGGCGATGCCAACTGGGCAAGCTATACAGAACAGCATCCAGAAGCAAAGGATCTGTACGCTATGTTTTATAGCATAGACGAAGCCTATGACTCATATACTGTAGAGGATGAAAATCAAGTATTAGAAGATATTTTAGCCCAATACGGAGATGATTGGAAAACTCTTGGTGTCAACTACGGTGGATCTGAATCGTATTTTGCTGCCGATGTTGAAGGACCTGTCAGTGAAATGCTGTTGACAGAAAAGCTAGCATCCTCAGAGGGTGTTGAGGTTTTCAATATCGAAGGGATCAAGAAACTTAGCCAGACTGAAGTTGAAGTTAAAGTCAAAGGCTTTGAAGCACCTGCAGTTTATAGTATCTGTGGCATTGAAGTAGCTCCTTTGCATTATTATGGAGATGCGACAATGTACGATTATGACAATAATAAATTTGGTTTTGAAAGAGGAGACCTATCCATCGTTGAATCAAAAACAACTCAACCTATGGGAGCAGGACCTTACAAATTCATAAAATACGAAAATAAGATAGTTTATTATGAAGCAAATGAAAACTACTACAAAGGCGCACCAATCACCCAATTCCTACAGCTGAAAGAAACAACAGACGCTGAGATGATAGCGGGTGTAGGCGCAGGAGAAATAGACGTTGCTAATCCATCAGGTTCTGTTGCTAAATTTGCAGAGCTTAAAGCTTTCAACTCCAACGGAGAGGCTGTTGGTGATGTGATTACAGCAGTTTCAGTCGATAATCTTGGATATGGCTATATCGGAATCAACGCAAAGAATGTTAATGTGGGCGGAAACCCCGCATCAGAAGAAAGCAAGAATCTAAGAAAAGGCTTTGCAACAGTATTTGCGGTTTATAGAGATGTTGCTAATGACAGCTACTATGGAGACGCAGCCAATGTTATCAACTATCCGATTTCCAACACATCTTGGGCAGCACCGCAAAAAGCTGATCCTGGATATGAGGTTGCATTCTCAACAGACGTTGATGGCAATCCAATTTATACATCAGATATGGTAGCAGAAGCCAAATATGAGGCAGCGCTGGAAGCTGCTAAAGGATTCTTTATGGCAGCTGGATACACATTTGACGAGGCTAGTGGAAAATTTACTGCAGCTCCTGCAGGCGCCAGTCTGACTTATGAAGTAATCGTTCCTGGAGATGGAACAGGTGATCACCCTGCATTTGCGATTCTGGCAGATACACGTGCGTCACTTGAGAAGATTGGAATTACATTAACAATCAATGACCCATCAGATACAAATGTACTTTGGGATTCAATTGATGCCAATGAGCACCAAATGTGGACAGCAGCATGGGGATCTACCATAGATCCTGATATGTACCAGGTATATCACAGCTCTAACGGTATAGGACTAGGTGGTACAGACAGCAACAACTACAATATCGCAGATTCTCAGTTGGATGAGCTGATTGTTGAAGCTAGACAAAGTCCGGACCAGGCCTTCAGAAAAGCAACATACAAACAAGCTCTTGATATCATAATGGACTGGGCTGTTGAGGTACCTAACTATCAGAGACAAAATCTGGTTATATTCAGTACACAACGCGTAGACATGGATACAGTCACTCCTGATATCACAACCTATTGGGGATGGATGAACGACATAGAGCTTCTTCAAATGCAATAAAGTACTGACAAGTTTAATGAGCCCGCTTACAAGTGAGTGGGCTCATTTCATATCTCAACAGGAAGGGGTAGCATATGAGACGTTACGTGTTTAAAAGATTATTAATTTCAGTAGTACTGCTGTTTTTTGTATCATTGATCATTTATATCATTATGAGAAGCATACCCACCTCCTACGTGGAGACACAAGCAAGAATGCTGTCTCAATTGCCGGGAGCGAAAAGCTATACAGAGTGGCTGGCACAGCTCAACGAGACCTATGGTATGGATAAAGGCATCGTACCAGGTTATTTCCAATGGCTAAAAAGTGCTATCAGAGGAGATTTCGGCGATTCTTGGCAGTTTAATGTGCCGGTAACGCAAAAATTCGCTCAAGTCATATGGTATTCATTTGTACTGGGTGCCATTGCCTTTGTATTGCAGATTGGCTTGGCTGTTCCATTGGGCATATTAGCTGCACGAAGGCAATATAGCCGTATGGATTATGGAATAACGGTCGTTGCGTTGCTGGGTATATCACTGCCAACATTTTTCTTTGCTACAGTACTCAAGTTGATTTTCGCTGTCTGGTTGGACTGGTTTCCTTTATATGGGACGGTGGGAAGATTTTACATGCAGTTGGATAGTTTCGGAAGATTTCTGGATCTTGCAACGCACTATTTTCTTCCGGTTCTCACGCTTACCATCATTGGTATCGGTAGTTTGATGAGATATACGAGAACCAACATGCTTGAGGTTCTAAACGCTGATTTCATCAGGACAGCGCGGGCGAAAGGTTTGTCTGAAAAGAGAGTCATCAACTATCATGCGTTCAGAAACACGCTGATTCCATTGGTCACTATTTTGGGAGGATCACTGCCGGGATTGTTTGCAGGGGCTTTGATTACTGAGACGCTTTTCCAGATAGAAGGCATCGGATATACGGCTTATCGCGCCATGGTCAGTGGCGACATACCATTTACCATGTTTTACATGGTGTTTATGGCAGTGTTGACAATACTGGGGACATTGATTGCAGATATTCTATACGCTGTAGTCGACCCGAGAGTCAGGATCGGTTAGGGGGTGCATGATGGATAAAGATAAAATGGATAAAGATAGAGAAAATAGAATAACGGAGTACACAGATATAGACAATGGATTGTCAGATGTGCAGCGTGTCAAGGTGTTATCACCGGGCATGCTTGTTGTGAGAAGATTTTTGAGAAACAGGCTAGCCATCATTGGTTTTGTCATTATAATGTTTATGTTCCTTTTTTCGTTTGTTGGTGGACTTTTGACGCCATATGATGAAACCCAGGTGTTCAGATACATTGGGACTATGTCCAAAGAATATGTCAGCGTCACCATAAATGAAGAGTTTCGGTTTACAGTCGCAGAAGGCATGTCTTATGGCAATGCGGCTCATGCAAGATTTATATTGGCTAAGAATCGAGGAGATTCAGTCTTTACCCACAATGATGAGGAGTTTCATATCATACAGGAAGCTGAGGATTTTTATAGAGTGGTGCTATCTGAACCAAAAGCTAGAATCACATACATCAGAGGTGTCATGGGTGTAGCGCCATTAGAGGATGGGGTTTCTTATGATGAAGAATTCCAGAATGCCATAAGGCAAGCAATAGACGATGAACAAACAAGCTTTTTTATTGGGGAAGAGCAATATACACTAACTAGACAAGGCAGGGATTATGTTCTGGGAACCATTGAAGATGTTGCCATAGAATCACTGCTCATAGCTGATGGTGTCAGTACCAATGAGGACCTTGGTTTTGGCTTCAAGCTTGCACTGGAGAAAACTCTACGGACCGATGATTCCACAACTTTTGTATTTGAAGGGGATACCTATGAGATTGAGGAAGAAGAAAACGTAGCATCAGTCTACAAGGTTGTTGGAGGAAACAGAGAGCAATACGCTCTAATCTCTCAAATGGCAGTACAGGCCATATCTCCCGATGTAGTGCTAACCATTGATTTTAAAACAGAATTGGAGACAGCTATTGTCGACGGTGCGACCAAGTTTACTTATCCGGACGAAGCAGGCAATGAGATTGTCTATGATATCAATCGAATCAATAATGTATACACGGTTAAAACAGAAACTAGGACCCACTTGATATCTATGCACGAACAGCCATCAAGACAGCACTGGCTGGGCACAGACAAGCACGGTATGGATGTTCTCACAAGACTTATGTACGGTGGGAGAATTTCATTAATGATTGGTTTTCTAGTTGTTCTCTTGGAGACCTTCTTGGGAATCATTATGGGTGGCTTGGCAGGATACTTTGGGAAATGGGTGGACATGGTCATCATGAGAATCGTAGATGTGTTCTTTTGCATACCGTTTCTTCCAATCCTTATAATATTGGGATCGGTTATGGACAAGCTGGATGTTGATCCTCAATTAAGGATTTATTATCTGATGCTGATACTGGGTATCATGAGCTGGCCTGGAATTGCAAGAATGGTGAGAGGTCAGATACTGTCCCTTCGTGAGCAGGAGTTTATGCTGGCGGCTGAAGCCACAGGACTGAGCATATCCAGACGTATTTTCAAACACCTGATACCAAATGTCATTCCTCAATTGATCGTATTGGCAACACTGGGTCTTGGTGGTGTTATCCTATATGAATCAACACTGAGCTTTTTGGGACTGGGAGTTAAGTTTCCATTTGCATCCTGGGGCAACATTATCAGCGGTGTCAGCACAGCTTATGAGATGACTAATTTCTGGTTTGTATGGATTCCTGCAGGATTGCTGATTCTGTTGACAGTATTGGGCTTCAACTTTGTAGGGGACGGCTTGCGAGATGCCTATGACCCTAAAATGAAACGGTAGGTACAGCATGGATAAAAATAAAGGTAAAAATAAAAAAACCAAAGATGCAAATTACATGTCTGGCAGTGAAGTCAGACGTATATCGAGAGAAAATAGAAAGATTACTGATGAATTAGAGGCACAACACCAACGCACCAATGTAGCGGAATCAGAGTACCGTTCCGTCATGAAAAACACAAAGAACGTGCTTGAAGTGGAGAATCTCCATACCTATTTCTTTACAGATATCGGCGTTATAAAAGCGGTCAGCGGCATATCCTTTGACGTGCCTAAAGGTAAGACCGTCGGAATAGTCGGTGAATCAGGGTGTGGAAAGTCAGTCACCAGTCTGTCTATCATGCAGCTGGTACAGAGACCCCAGGGACAGATAGTCGAGGGAGAGATCCGATTTGACGCCGGCAATTTCGTCTTTGATATTGCAAGAACCCCAATCGATCAAATGCAAAAAATTCGTGGCAATGAGATATCTATGATATTTCAAGAGCCCATGACTAGCCTAAATCCGGTTTTCAGAATAGGTCTGCAGATAGATGAGGTTATTGAATTACACAATCCTCACATGAGTTCTGAAGATGTTAAAAACAGAACCATTGAGATGCTTGAAGTGGTTGGCATAGCAAATGGTGAGGGTGTTTATAGAATGTATCCTCATGAGTTGTCAGGCGGTATGAGACAGAGGGTTATGATTGCCATGGCCCTAGCCTGTAATCCCAAGCTTATAATAGCGGACGAGCCCACAACTGCACTGGATGTGACCATACAGGCTCAGATAATGGACCTGCTTAGAAATCTAAAAGAAAAAATTAACAGCAGTATAATGCTGATTACCCATGACCTGGGTGTTATAGCTGAAATGGCAGATTTTGTAGTCGTCATGTATGCAGGCAAGGTGATAGAGAAAGGCACCGTCAGTGAAATATTCCACAATCCGCTGCATCCATATACTGTTGGGTTGATGGCGAGCATACCGGGAGTAGGTGGCAAGAAGTCCGGCAAGCTTTACAGCATACCTGGATCAGTACCAAATCCTGTAGACATGCCTGACTATTGTTATTTCAGAGACAGATGCGACAAGGCTTTTAAACTATGTGAAGGTGCCTATCCTCCGGAAATATATGTCTCTGAAACACACATGGTAACATGCTATCAATATATTGACGAGAAGGAGGAGCAAAATGTCTGAAATAATGGATGACAATATCATAGAAGTAAAGAATTTGAAAAAATACTATCCCGTGTCATCCGGGCTTTTTTCCAAGGTTAAATACTATGTCAAGGCAGTTGATGATATTTCTTTCAATATAAAAAGAGGCACGACTATGGGCCTTGTTGGTGAATCAGGTTGCGGTAAAACCACAGTCGGCAAGACTATTTTGAGGCTTACGGACAAGACAGAAGGCCAGATTCTCTTCAATGGCATCGACATACATGCATTGAACAGAAAAGACCTTAGATCAATCAGACCAAAAATACAGATTATTTTCCAGGATCCATATTCCAGCCTATCGCCAAGAATGCCTGTTGGCGAGATTATCGGCGAGGCCGTCAGGGATAATAACCTTGTGCCAAAGGAAGATTTTGATGACTATATATCGAAGGTCATGCTGGATTGCGGACTGCAGGTTTATCATAAGGACAGATACCCACATGAGTTTTCAGGCGGGCAGAGGCAAAGGATATGCATCGCCAGGTCTATTGCCCTCAATCCGGATTTCATCGTATGTGACGAGCCTGTATCAGCACTTGATGTGTCCATTCAGGCGCAGATACTCAATCTGTTGATGGAGCTTCAGGAGAAGTACAGCCTGACTTACCTCTTTATATCCCATGACCTTTCTGTGGTGGAGCACATCTCAGACACAGTCGGCGTTATGTATCTTGGAAGTATCGTTGAATATTCAGATAAGAAAACCATATTCGGGAACCCGTTGCATCCTTATACACAGGCCTTGTTCAGTGCTATACCAGTACCGGATCCGGATATAAAAAAGGAGAGGATTATTCTTGAGGGAACCATGCCTTCTCCGGCAAATCCACCATCAGGCTGCAAGTTCCACACGCGATGCAGACATGTCATGGAGATATGCAAGCATCAGGATCCACAGATGCTTGAGGTTGAAAAAGGACATATGGTCGCATGCCATTTGTACCCCTCAGCAATCAGATCGTAAAGGATATGATTTAAATGAAAAAAAAAGAAAAAGAAAAATTTAGAGACGATGGCAGATCAATAGCCGATATGAACTTTGACGGAGCACCCTGGCAGACCAGAGGCAGGATAAACATAGAACCAGGACCCGACCAAGAAGGGCTGCAGCTTACAAAAAAAGAAACATTTCAGCTTATGAAAACAGCCTTATTTGCAGGCTTGATTATTGGACTTATTTTTGTCGTCGCGTTTCTCATCTTTATTCTCTTTTCTACAAAAATATGGCTAAGATAGCTGAGTAGGTGTTTGATAATGACGAAAAAATCGAAAACAGGCTATGAGAAGCATCTGACTACTTGTCCCCACTGCAAGCGGGACGTCCTTGACCATATGCTGACATGTCCCTTTTGCCAGGGAGAGTTGAAGCCCTATTACAAGCCTATGGAAAGCGAAAAGGCTAGGCGTATTCGGAAGTACCTGACCATCGGCTTGATGGCAATTGCCCTTGTCATTATTCTGTCGAAACTGTTATAATTTAAAAAAACAAAAACTCAATTCTGAAAAAATGCTTTGAATTTCCCCCATAAAAGGGTATAATGCTTAAGCCGATAATATTGCATAGGAAGCTATGTAATATTTTTGCTTGAACAACAATCATGCAGAAACTTGCTGCAAATCATAGAATGTAAAGGAGAAACACATTGATAACAGTATCAAATTTAGGATTAAGCTTTGGAGGACAAGAACTATTTAAAGATGTTGATTTGAAATTCACACCGGGAAACTGCTATGGTGTCATTGGCGCTAATGGTGCCGGAAAATCAACCTTTCTTAGAATGCTATCAGGAGAATTGAGCCCAAACAGGGGAGAGATTCATATTACGCCAGGAGAAAGACTGGCAGTATTGAAACAGGACCATTTTGAATACGACGAATACAACGTGGTGGAGACAGTCATTATGGGACACAAGAGACTCTACCAGATTATGAAAGAAAAAGATGAAATCTATATGAAACCAGACTTTTCAGACGCAGATGGCATCAAGGCATCCGAGCTGGAAGGTGAGTTTGCAGAGCTAAACGGCTGGGAAGCAGAAACTGAAGCAGAAAAGCTTCTGACAGGATTGGGAGTGGACAAAAAACATCACAGCAAAGCAATGCAGGATATACCGCCCTCAGACAAGGTGAAGGTGTTGCTGGCGCAGTCTCTGTTTGGCAATCCGGATATTTTGTTAATGGATGAGCCTACAAACCACATTGATTTCAGGGCCATCAATTGGCTTGAGAATTTCCTGATGGATTACGAAAAGACAGTCATAGTCGTATCCCATGACAGGCATTTTCTGAATAATGTCTGTACACATATGGTTGATATTGACTTTAAAAAAATCAGAATGTACGTCGGTAACTATGATTTCTGGTATGAGTCCAGCCAATTGATGTCAAGACTGATGAAAGAGCAGAACAAGAAAAAGGAAGACAAAATAAAAGAGCTTCAGAGCTTTATAGCGAGATTCAGCTCCAACGCCTCAAAGGCAAAGCAAGCCACTTCAAGAAAAAAGCTTCTGGATAAGATTAATATCGAAGACATCATGCCATCCACCAGGAGATATCCTTTCGTAGGCTTCACACCGGAAAGAGAAGCTGGAAAAGATATACTGGCTTTAGAAGGACTGACAAAAACCATACAAGGTCAAAAGGTATTAAACAATATTTCATTTACGCTAAACAAAGGGGATAAGGTTGTCGTCCTAAGCAAGAATGATTTGGCAAAGACGACCCTGTTTAAGATTTTAGCAGGAGAGATGGAACCTGACTCGGGCACATACAAGTGGGGTATCACCACAAAAGTGGATTATCTGCCTAATGACAACAGCGAGTATTTTGATGGCGTCAAAATGAATCTTATAGACTGGTTGAGACAGTTTTCAATCGAAAAATCCGAGGCATTTATCAGAGGATTTTTGGGCAAGATGCTGTTTTCCGAGCAAGAGCCACTCAAGGAAGCCTCAGTGTTATCCGGTGGAGAAAAGGTGCGATGTATGTTTTCGAAGCTGATGGTATCAGGCGCCAATGTGCTCATATTGGATGAACCGACAAACCATCTGGACTTGGAGTCCATACAGGCAGTCAATGATGGTCTGATTGCATTCAAGGGTACGATGATGTTTTCCTCACAGGACCACAAATTCATTAACACCATCTCAAACAGGATTTTCGAAATCACACCAGCAGGCTTGTATGATACCCTGACGGACTTCGATGATTTCCTGGAGAATGATGAAATTCAAAAAAGAATAGATGAGATGTATCAGTAGGAGATAGAATGTCGATAATGATGGATATTAAAAGGATAGCAGACTCGACTGCACCCAATATAATCAGAACCATCAAAATGGATGATATAAGATATTGGAAAGAGCTCAACAAGAACAATCCAATTTCTCAGCATCTTACTTTTGATGAGCTTGATGATAATATGACCGGAGTGTGCGTCATCGCTTTTCAATACAACCTGGATTATCCTGAATTGCCGGAGGGCTGCATGAGCATCTCTCCCTACTACTATTTTGCCAACAAATACTACAGACGGTATAATCCCTTATTGAATGAGTTGGCCCTAACAGGCAAGATGAAAATCCTTAAGGATACCCATCTCAAATCTCTGGCAAACCTTTCAGGCATCGGTTTTTATGGCAAGAACAGCATTATTCACAACGAATTGTTTGGCAGCAGGTTTTTCATGATAGCATTAGGCCTCTACGAGGACGTGGAGTGGGACGTATTGAATCTGGAAGAAACAGACTGCGGCAGCTGCAAGCTATGCGTTGAAGCCTGCCCGACGCAAGCACTCACTCAGCCATATGTGCTTTCAAGACATCAGTGCCTGAGACACTACATGCTTCATGAATATGATATGCCTGAACAATACAAGTCTTTAATGGCAGATCGATTGGTTGGATGTGACATATGCCAGAAGGTCTGTCCTAAAAACACCAAACAATCCGATATTGATCGAATGCCGGATTATGACAGAGAAGTCTTTGATATCGAACGCTATATGGAAAACGAAGGCCCGGAATTCAATCAATTGATGCCATCACTTGCAGAATGGATCGGCAAGAACTATGCCCGTCCCATTCGTGTAAGAGCACAATGCAATATCATATATAATAATATAAAAAAGGGCGGAGAATAAAAATTCTCTGCCCTTTAAGCTCTTAAATAATAGTTTGATTAAATGGTCCATTCGTTATGTACGATGCCTACAAGATACCAAACACCGTTGTCATTTTCAAAAACCAGTGTCAGACTTCTCCAATCCAATCCTTCATATTGAGGATCGAATCCTGTGAAGTGAAACTCTACAAAGCCATGATTCGGATAAACATCGGTAATATTGTTGATTGTATTGCCCGTACCGATAGATTGATTGATGCCAATCATATGTGGATTAGCAAAATCCTGGTCATAGACAAATCGATCATAATAATCAGAAAAAGTGAGTTCTATGGGCTCGCCACTGCCATCATAATTGCCCCACGTATACTCTGCTGCGTCATTGAACAGATTAACCAACCCATTTCCCGGGAAAAAAAGCATATCATCATTCTCATTAATAAAAGAATAAGGAGAAAATCTAAGACCATTGGTAGGGCTTATAAAACCATCAAGCGCTACAATATCGTAATCAGAGATAATTTCTATGACGTTCAGTGCTTCCGTCAATAGAGAGTTGCCTTGCACAGGTCCGGTAATCAAAAGACTATCCTGGAAATCGGTGATAATCTTTTCCTTGTCTTTAATCTCCAATCTTAGCTCATTGATTGTCTCACTATACTCCATAAGCTTTGCTTCGAGGGCTTGAGTCTTATTTCTTTCAGCATTCAGTTCTTTTCTTAGCTGACTGATGTTTTCTTCTGTATTCGCGACACAACCGGTTAGCACTAGTATTGAAATCAATAAAAATATTAAAATGATTTGCTTTAACTTCATTGTATTCCTCTTCTTTTGTAATAATACTTATTATACCATTAATATAAAAATAATAAACAAATAATAAACAAAAAAATGACCCCGAAATCGGGGTCACGGTACATTATCTATTTATGGTTTTCATCAACCCAGAGTTTCGATTCAACGACAGCTTCCTCTGAAGGCTTTGTAACGCAAGTGTCTTCGTCATATTCTGTGGGTGTTGCCCATGCTTCAGGCGGGTTTGCTCCTACCAATTTGTTACGATTAGTTTTCATTTATTTCACTTCCTTAACAACATTATTATCGAATTATATTAATTGATTATACACTAATTGAGAGTAATTGTCAAATATAAGAACATATCAATTGTTCGAGCTTGAAATCTTACCAATAAATAATCATATTCTATTCTCAGTCAACAATTTAGAATCAGTAAAGATTAGGATTTCAACTAAGTTGTTTAAATTCTCTGCTTTTCATATTCTAGTGTGATAAAATAGTAGTAGCAAAAGCAATCTGACTTAAATCACAATTGAAATCGGTAATAGCGTCATTAATTCAAAAGGTCATCAAGTATATTAATTGAAAGGTGGTGACGAACATGGTAAAGTATTTGATAAATAGGCTAAATTATTTGTGAAATAGTATTATTTAATCTAAGAAAAAACATGTGGAATATAGGTAAAAGGAGAGTTTATTATGTCAGAATTAAAGAAATATCATCCAGTAGATGCTTCTGTTGTATCAAGGTTTTGTGGTATTCGTTCTTTTATGAGGTTACCTCAAATTCAGACTACTGAAGATGTAGATTTTGCAATTATTGGAGCGCCCGCAGATACCGGTTCGACTTTTAGAACTGGTCAAAGATTTGGGCCTGCTGCGATAAGAGAAATGTCAATGATGTTAAGAGCAGCTAGTCTTACACTAGATATTGATATATTTAAGTACATATCAGGCATTGATTGGGGTGACGTCAATGTCAGTCCTTGTAATTTAGCAAAAGCACATGATTCGATTGAAAATGGAATTACCGAAATATTAGATGGAGATGTTATACCTATCTGCTTGGGTGGAGATCATTCAATCACACTGCCTGAGTTAAGAGCGGTTGCCAAAAAATATGGACCTGTTGCACTTGTTCATTTTGATGCACATCTTGATACTTATGATATTGAAAATGGGGATACTTTAACACATGGAACTCCATTTTATTTGGCTTGTAAAGAAGGACTTATTGATGTAGACCATTCAATTCAGATTGGTATCAGGGGACTTTTTAATACAGCTGCTCTAAAAGTTTCAGAAGATTTAGGTTTTAAAGTCATTACAGCTAAACAAATGAGAGAGATAGGACTTGAGGAAACCTCAAGGCAGATTAATGAAAGAGTTGGGGATCAAAAGGCATTTTTAACATTTGATATTGACTTTCTAGATCCAGCATATGCTCCAGGAACAGGAACTATAGAAGTAGGTGGTTTTACAAGTTACGAATCATTAAAATTGTTAAGAGAAACCAAAAACATCAATTACGTTGGCATGGACATTGTTGAAGTTTTACCAACATTTGATCCTACGCAAATAACAGCTTATATGGGTGGCTGTATTGTACATGAATTTTTAGCGATGCTTGCTTATAGAAGAAAAAAAGAAATAGAATGATAATATTGAAAAAAGCAGAGATTTTAAGTTGCTTCTGTTTAATAATGATATTGATTCTGACAAAAATACGCAATATAATTACACCTATGATTTCAGGAGGTTGAGAAATGAGCATAGAAACGGTAAAAAAGCAATTTATTGATGAAAAGCTGCCGCTGGCGGTAATCGAAATGGACACCTCAACGGCAACAGTAGAACTGGCAGCCCAGGCACTTGGTGTTGAGCCCGCTCGCATTGCAAAGACAATGGCAATCAGGTTGAAGGAGAAGGATATTTTATTGCTGGCAAAGGGAGATGTGAAGCTGGACAATAGAAAATTCAAGGACACATTCAAAGAAAAGGCAAAGTTTATCGGTCTTGAAGATGTGGAAGAAGCTACAGGTCATCCGGTTGGTGGTGTATGCCCCTTTGGACTGAGCAAACCCTTGGATATCTATCTGGATGAGTCTCTAAAGGTATTCGACTATGTCTTTCCTGCAGGAGGCGGGGGCAACACAGCAGTCAAAATCGAGGTTGATTATTTGGCCGAGGTTACAAAAGGCACATGGGTGGATGTTTGTAAGGAATAATAATTGATCAACAGCAATTGTAGTAATTACTGTTAATATAATCTCATATAGCATATAATATAAGGTAATAATAAACAGATTTCCAGGAGGTCATAATGGAACTTCTTCCTTACTATAAGCTGTTAGCCAAGCAGTTCCCAAATATTGACGAAGTCAGCAAAGAAATTATCAACCTTAGCGCAATACTGAATCTGCCTAAGGGTACCGAGCATTTTTTGACAGATATTCACGGTGAATACGAGGCCTTCACCCATGTGGTGAGAAACGCATCCGGAACAGTAAAACGAAAAATAAACGAGACATTTGGAGACCAGATGACTTCTTCAGAGAAAGAAAGGCTGGCTTCTCTGATTTACTACCCCAGAGAGAAGCTGATTTTTCTTAAAAAACAGGGAGTTGTTGATGAAAAATGGTATCAGGAAACCATCTATCAGCAGATTCTTGTGTTGAGGAAAGCAGCCTATAAGTATTCTAGATCAAAGGTCAGAAAAGCCCTGCCCCAAAGCTTCAATTATATAATAGAGGAGCTGGTGCAGACACAAGAGGATCTGGAATCCAAAAAGAGATACTATAGTGAGATTATCAAAACTATCATCAGAACAGACAGGGCTGATGATTTTATCATGGCACTATCAGACGTCATCAGAAGGCTTGTAGTTGATAGACTTCATATTGTAGGAGACATCTTTGACAGAGGACAGGGGGCCCATCTGATACTGGATGACCTGATGGCACATCACGATGTGGATATACAATGGGGCAATCACGACATCCTATGGATGGGTGCGGCAGCAGGCTCAGAGGCATGCATAGCCAACGTGGTCAGGATATCGCTGAGATATGGCAATCTAGAGACCATTCAGGACGGCTACGGAATAAATCTAATGCCGTTATCGCAATTTGCCAATGAAATCTATAAGGATGACCCCGCGGAATTCTTCCAACCAATACTTAAAGGAAAACACAATTTCAAGGAAAAAGATATTCAGCTGATGTCAAAAATGGAAAAGGCTATAGCCATTATTCAATTCAAGCTTGAAGGGCAGATTATAAAGAGGCAACCGAGCTACAGGATGGAGGACAGATTATTTTTGGATAAGCTGTCGGGAGATAGGTCCAAGGTCATGATTGATGGCAAGGAATACACAATGAGGGATACGTCTTTTCCAACACTGATCTCCGACGACCCCTATGAGCTTACCCAGGAAGAAAGAGAAGTCATGGATAATCTGCTGATCAGCTTCAAGAACTCAGAAAAGCTTCAGCAACATGCCGAATTCCTGTACACAAAGGGAAGCATCTATCTGATTTGCAACAGCAATCTCTTGTATCATGCCTGTGTCCCATTCGATGAGGATGGTGAGTTTGCAAGCTTCGTGATAGCGGGAAAGAGCTATTCCGGCAAATCCCTGTGCGACTATTTTGATTCACAGCTAAGGGAAGCCTATTTCAACAAACACGAAGAAAGCAATCACTTCGACAAGGATCTGACCTGGTATGCTTGGTGCGGCGCGTTGTCACCATTGTTTGGCAAGGACAGGATGACAACATTCGAACGGTATTTCGTTGCCGATAAATCGACCCATAAGGAGACCTACAACCACTATTTCAAGATAAGGGACCAGCTAGACACCTGTGAGAAAATACTGGATGAGTTCGGATTAAGCTTGGAGAAGGGAAGAATCATTTGCGGACATGTACCGGTCAAAACAAAAAAAGGAGAAAACCCCGTCAAGGGTCATGGCAAGATGTTTGTCATAGATGGCGGATTCTCCAAGGCATACCAATCAGTGACAGGTATTGCAGGATACACACTGATATTCAACTCCCAGGGCGTCATATTGGTCTCACATGAACCATTTGAATCTCATGAGGCATCAATAAAGGAAAACACCGACATGCTTCCAAATGAGGTTTATCTTAAAGAAGAGGAAAGAAGGCTTCTAGTGGCGGACACAGATGTGGGGAAGGAAATCAAGGCCAATATCGAGATATTGAACAATTTGCTGGATGCCTATAGAAAAGGCACAATAAAGCAGATCTGAAAAAAACCGCTGAGACATCAGCGGTTTTTCGTTGAAACACGAACAAAACATTTTAATTGTAAAATGATTGACATTGAAGGGTCAATTACTGTAGAATATCAAGGTAACGTTTTCACTTCTTAGTATTTCATATCATTCTAAATGCTGTTCAAGAAACTCATCTTGGGTCCAGCAACTTCAAAAAAACACACAACTGAATAGGCACAACAAGACTACCATAACAATGATGGCATTTATTTTGTTATACCAATTTAATTTATCCGATGACTAACAGAGCTAAGACTCCCACTTTATAAGTGGTAGATAAGCACTGTAGAGTCCCTGGATAATGGTTTCTAAGATTCAGATGGCGTTTGAAACACCACCTGAACCCAAGAACCCTATTAATGTTTAAAGGAGTTTTAAAAATGAACGCAACCAAGAATCGAGGATTAATCGTATTATTTGCAGGACTCGGCGTGAATCTCATGCTGGGAACACTGTATGCCTGGGGTGTAATCTCCAAGGCACTCATCACGCAGTACGGATGGAC
The DNA here is from genome assembly GCA_019084435.1 of Dethiosulfatibacter sp. Next base: position 13,323 of record JAHRFV010000072.1, on the reverse strand, counting down.
AGCAACACAGACACAGCTACCCTACATGACAGCATGTGCGGTATTTGCATTCTCCATGATGCCCGGTGGCAAGCTTCAAGACAGGCTTGGACCTAGACCGATTATCATGGCCTCTGCTATATTGGCGGGAATCGGATTTATATTTGCAGGCTATTTTCTGACACTACTATCATTGACAATTGGATTTGGTATCATATTTGGTATGGCTATGGGAACAGGCTATGCGGCACCGACACCTGCAGCCATCAAGTGGTTCCATCCGAGCAAAAGAGGAATCGTATCAGGTGTGGTGGTCAGTGGATTCGGACTTGCACCGGTCTATGTTGCACCGCTTACAACTTATCTGTTGGATAATTTTGGCATCAGCATAACCTTCTACTCACTGGGAGTCGGGTTCTTCATCGGTATTATGCTATTGGCCCAACTTATCAAGAATCCACCAGAAGGCTACTGTGCTCCAGTTCCGGCTAACTATGTGAGCAAGGATGCACCCGGTAAAAAACCGGTAGCAGCCAAGGAGTACCATTGGAAAGAAATGATTAAAACCAAGCAATTTTTCATGCTTTGGACAATGCTTTGTTTCGGAACATTTGCAGGTCTGTTGGTCATAGGCCAGCTATCAAACATCGGTCTGGAACAGGCCGGTATACAAGCGGCATTTACATTAACAATCGTTTATGCAATATTCAACGCCTTGGGTCGTATCAGTTGGGGCGTGATCATGGATAAAATCGGAGGGAAGAGATCCCTGCTGTTCATGTTCATGATACAAGTAATATTTTTCGCCGCAAAACCGTTCTTCACAACACCACTAACATTAATGATCAGTATCGCAGCCATCGGATTTACATTCGGCGGTATGTTGACAGTATTCCCTGCTATGACAGGTAACTATTATGGAATGAAAAATTTCGGTATGAATTACGGCATGGTAATTACTGCATGGGGTATCGGCGGCGTGTTAGGACCACTATTAGGTGGTATTGTAAGGGATGTAACAGGTGTCTACACTTACAGTTACATGGCCTCAGCAGCCATAAGCTTCATGGGTGCCATGATATCCCTTAGAATAACGGCACCGGATGTAAAACACGAAGAACATCCAGCTGACATAGGACAAGGATATACATCAGAAGCTCAAGATGAAGCATGCTATTTATCCAATAATGAGTGAGAACACTAAAATCAACAGTCAAATGGCTGTTGTTTTTAGTTCAAATAGTGTATAATTATAGATACAAGTTGTTAATAATTTTTACTGGGGTATAAAAATGGGGAAGCTCTACAAGAGATTTCTGCTCATTTCATTATCTTTGTTTCTTTTACTCACATCAGTCTTTGTTTACTTATATAATCGAGTGGATTATAGGATACGGGAAGAGATAGAAACTGCAACCAGATATAAAACAGATGATTTGTCCGAAAGGATTGGTCTCTATTTTGACATGAACAGCAGCAAGATGCTAGATGCTGCTGATTTTATAGGTAGATTTCCGTCGGATGAGCAACAGATATCAGATTATTTAAAAAGCAAGCTAATGAGGTCAGAATCATTTAGCGTGCTTTTTTTTGCTAACGTACAAGACAAGGTTATCAATACATTGGACTGGATACAACCGGAGGGATTTGATGCATCCAGCAGACCTTGGTATCATAATGCTATAGAAAGACAGAATGTTGTCATGAGTGGGCCTCATCCTGACTTGAACACAGGAGAACCTGTAGTGAGTTTCTCTAAGACGGTCAACGATGAAACCGGAAGCTTCTTGGGTGTTGTTGGTGGCAATATAGATCTTGATAACTTAAGTCAGGCTTTAAAACTGACAGAATCAACAGGCAATGATATATCTGTTGTTTTGGATAAGAAGACTAAAAAAATAATACTCTGCTCGAATGTTGTCAGTCAAGACCATTTTCCATTCAATGCTGAAGATCTGGAATCAGTCCTTGAGACATCGATAGATGAGTCGATAGAAAACGATACTATATATATAAAAGGAAATGAAGCAAGAGTGTCATTGGAACACATAGACAACACCGACTGGGTAGTTGCCTCAGTTCTCTTGATGAATGATGCAATGGCACTCAAGAAAGAATTTCAAGACTGGTATATTTCAATGATGATTATTTGGGTGGCAGCCTTTCTGATTCAACTGTGGTTGATTCAGAAAAATGTGATCAATCCCCTCTATAGGCTTCAAGATAGCATACAAAAACTGAATCTTGAAGAGCAGGATGTGTATAGGATAGAAGATGCAGAACTGAAAGAGTTGAACGCTCTTAGAGATAAACTGAACAGTATGCTGGATAAAACTAGAGGGTACATCAATACAATACAGGATGACAGAAAGCATATGTCAAGCTTGCTCAGCGACAGGGAAGCTCTATTCAAGAATTCACCCAATCCTATCGTCATATTCGACGAGAACCACAGGGTAGTGGATATCAACAAGCCTTTTACACAAGTGTTTGGATATAAACTAGACGAGATCATCGGTAGAGAGTTAGATGATTTGTTGAATAAGGACAATGAAATGAGCGAAGCCCAACTACTGACAAGCAGAGTTTTTTCAGGTCTAGAGGTTAATGGCGAGGGTGTGAGATATGCTAAGAATGGCACTGGTATAAATGTAAGCATCACAGGAGTGCCTATTATGAAAGATGGTCTGATAATTGGTGGATATGGCATGTATCTGGATATAACAGACAGGAAAAATGTTGAAAAAGAAATCTTACATATGAGCTACAACGACCAATTAACCGGTGTCTACAATCGAAGATTTTTCGAGGAAGAGATCAAACGCTTGGATTCTCTCAGAAATCTCCCTATATCAATCGTCATGATAGATGTCAATGGACTGAAACTGATAAACGACGCTTTTGGACATAAAAAAGGTGATGACGTACTCGTCAAAATTGCTCAGGCAATAAAGGATTCATGCCGGGAAGGAGAAATTGTTGCGAGATATGGTGGAGATGAGTTTGTCATGTTGCTACCTAAAACAACAGAAGAAGGTGCTGAAAAAATAGTTGAAAGAATCAGATTGAAATCAGATGCAATGAATAAGGATGAGCCTATCTATCTGTCGTTTGCTGCAGGCATTGCAACAAAATCAGAGGTAGAACAGGATATATTTGAGATACTGAAACAAGCTGATGACTTGATGTATGAGAAAAAGTTGCACGAAAGCCCTTTCACAAGAGGTAGCCTAATCAAAACTCTAATTAGAGCACTCTATAACAAGAACAACCTGGAAGAAGAGCATGGTAAAAGAGTCAGTGAAATGAGCACTCGAGTTGGAGAAGCACTGGGATATGACAAAGAGAAGTTGGACAGGATAAAAACCCTCGGGCTAATACATGATATAGGAAAAGTAGGCGTTGAAGAAGATACATTGAAGAAAAAAGAATCCCTGACAGATCAGGAATGGAAAAATATGAAAAAGCATACAGAAATAGGATTCAGAATTGTCAGCGAAATTGAAGAGATGGCAGACTTGGCACAATATGTATTGCTTCATCATGAAAGATACGATGGAAAGGGATACCCCAAGAAACTAAAAGGAAAGGATATCCCCGAGTTTGCGCGTATTATAGCTGTTGTGGATGCCTTTGACACCATGACAAACGATACAGTATACAGAAAAAGAATGTCTACTGAAGAAGCCGTTGAAGAGCTCAAAAAGAATGCAGGCACTCAATTCGATCCTGAGATTATTGATATATTGATTAAACTGTTAATCCACGACTAAAGTACCGACAACCGGTAGATTATCTAGGACGCGTTTGCCATGAGGAGACAGATCAGCTATCTGTTCGGATAAGTCTTGTCCGGCTTCGTTGCCGTTATGCATGCCCCCGCTCCAAGGCGGTACGTCGGTAACATCATAGATAACACCATCGACAGCCACATAAGCCTTGTTGCCATCTTTGCCGTTAAATTGTGATAATTCTTCTATGGTCAGTTCGATCATTTCTCCCTCTGTTTCGCCGGGACTAGCTAGTGTAGTGGTCTCGGCGTTTTCCTGCGAACAGGCGACTACAGTGAAGATAAGAAGAATCATTAAACCTATTAAGACTAATTTTTTCATTTAAGTTCACCTACTTTCATATATTTGATTATATAACAAATATAAATGATAATCAATATCAACAACAAAATGGTTGATTTTTGATTGGATAACTGTTATCTTGTATAGTGTTGTCATCGGATTAAAGATGGCTGTGGCCAAGTAGAAAGTAGAAAGTAAAAAGTAGAAGAGGAAGAAATAACGATATGAGCATATTAAATGTAGAGAATGTCAATCATGATTTTGGGGGTCGCAAGATACTGGAAGAAGTCAGCTTCCGCCTACTCAAGGGTGAGCATGTAGGATTGATAGGAGCCAATGGTGAGGGCAAATCCACACTTTTGAACATTATCACAAACAAGCTGATGCCAGACTCAGGGACTGTGGAATGGTGCAATAGAATCACAACGGGCTATCTGGACCAACACACTGCTTTGAATAAAGGCTCTTCAATTAGAGATGTCTTGAAAACCGCATTTGACCATATGTATCAGCTGGAGCAGGAGATGCTTCAGATATATGACAAGATGGGCGATGCGACAGATGATGAGCTGGCAAAATATATGGAAGAAACAGCAGAAATACAACACGAGCTTGATCACAACGGCTTTTATATGATAGACGCCAAAATAGAGACAGTAGCAAAGGGATTGGGATTGAGCGACATCGGATTGGACAAGGATGTCTCAGACTTAAGTGGAGGTCAAAGAACCAAAATTCTGCTGACCAAACTGCTTCTTGAAAGCCCCATGATTCTGATACTGGATGAGCCGACAAACTACCTGGATGCAGAGCATATAGAGTGGTTGAAGTCGTATCTTCAGGCCTATGAAAACAGCTTTATTCTGGTGTCCCATGATGTTGAGTTTCTCAACAGCGTGGTCAACGTCATTTACTATCTAGAAAACTCCACGATGGTGAGATACAAAGGTGACTATGATAATTTCCTGAGAATGGATGAGCTTAAAAAGAGACAGATCGGTCAGGCTTATGAGAAGCAGCAAAAGGAAATAGAGAAATTAGAAACCTTTATCGCTAAGAACAAAGCCAGGGTAGCGACTACCAACATGGCAAAAAGCAGACAAAAAAAACTGGACAAGATGGATATAATTGAGCTGGTAAGAAAAAAAATCAAGCCGGAGTTTCACTTTAGAGAAGCAAGAGCCTCGACTCGCTATGTTTTTCAGACAGAGAATCTAATCATTGGATATGATGAGGCATTGACATCGCCATTGAAAATTAGCTTAGAAAGAGGTCAGAAGATTGCCCTGAGAGGGGTCAATGGTCTAGGAAAATCCACTCTAATGAAGACATTGGTAGGACTGTTGAAGCCCTTTTCAGGTGAGGTGGAGCTTGGAGATTATCTCTTCCCCGGCTACTTCGAACAGGAATCCTCTAGAGACAACCAGAAGACGGCTTTGCAAGAGGTATGGGAACTATACCCTTCTATGACAAATGGAGAAGTCAGAGCTGCCCTGGCCAAGTGCGGACTGACCAACGAGCACATCGAAAGCAAGATGATGGTTCTTAGCGGAGGCGAGAATGCAAAGGTAAGATTGTGTAAGCTGATGCTAAGAGATATCAATTGGTTGGTCCTGGATGAGCCGACAAATCATTTGGATGTTGATGCAAAGGATTCATTAAAAAAAGCCCTGATCAATTTCAAGGGCACCATACTACTGGTTAGCCACGACCCTTCCTTCTACGAGGACTGGGTGACAGATATATGGAATGTGGAAGACTGGACAACCAAAATCGTATAAATGCTTCTTTTAAGAAAGGCCCTCATCACTGGGTCTTTTACTTTGTATGAAATCAAAAATACCAGCAGTGGCTATACTTGCGACTAAGGCCATGGCACCAAGCTTTCCGCCTAGTCCAATGAAATAGTATTGGGTGTAGATAAAAATAAGGGAGCCGATGAGGCCTGCCACCAACACCTGAACATTGTTTTTCAGACGTCTAACTGCAGACATGCCGACAAAGGAGCCACAAAAAGCACCAACAGCTAAAAATCCTGCAGATGTATCATGGAAGAAAGGGATAAGAATGCCAAACAGCAAACCGACCAGTGCTGAGCTGGCTACCGCCCCGTAGAGCGAACGCTTATTAATAACATAGGTCATAACTGCAGCTAATGAGAAATAGACAACCAATCGGTAATCTGGAACGACAAGATCAGGTTGAACAGTATTATAAATACCACCAGTCAGCACTGCGGCGAAGAATGTTCCAAAATAAGCAATAGCACCAAGCTTTCCACCAAAACCGATAAAAACGTTGCCGGCAATCAAAAATAAAAATCCGGAGAGACTGGCAGCAAGCATTATACCGCCATAGTTTGTAAGAACACCAAGACTGGCCATCCCCACAAAAGAGCCGCAATAGATTGGAATCTGAAACTTTTTTAATACAACAACACCCAATAAACCAACCAAACTTGACGCGATCACAGGACCCAGATTCAGATAATGATTTAGAAGAGCAGTCGACATTGCACCCCCGACAACAGCTATGAATACCGATATATAGCTCCTATCATAGGTGGTCTGGTTGATGGCTTCTTTATTAGGGCGGATATTGTTCTGCCATTCTTTAAAAATCTCGAAGATCAAAAAAACGATGATTGTCAGCTTGATTACAGCAAAAATCCAATCACCTGATTGTACAGAAACCATCAAACTAACGGAAGTGAGTTTAAAAATAATGAAACAAAAAATAGATAGACTTAGAATTGCAAAATTGAAATACAACGTGACCTCCTGAAGAAACCTTCCTTAAAATAATACTATAATAACCATGTGGTGTCGATAAAAAGTCGATAATCGACGTTATCAAAAGATATAAAATGAATGTCTCCAGTTGAGTACAGGAAATATGTACTGGGTTATGCTGCGTAAAAATGACGTCAACCATACTAGATGATTGACGCCAAAGGGATTCTTGTTTTCTGCTAATTTAGGAATATTTCCTCTCCAGTTCATCCACAAGAGCAATATATTTGTTTTGTATTCCAAAATCCGCCTGTTTTGCTTCAAAAGCTTCACACTGCAGGTTGACTTCCTCGATGGTTTCCGGTGATAGCTCTCTTTCAGCAAAGCGGTAAACCACATTATCTTCCTTGTCGATATGACGGTCAAGAAGATTGGCATAGCCTACAGCACTTGCAATGATGTCAAGCTTGGCTTCCTCATTGCCTTTTTTTAATTCTTCCAGGGCTTTCCTTAGTTCAGCCATATGAAATCTTCCCATGTCATGCTCAACAAGCATGCCATTCTTGATGATTACCTTACCTGTATCTCCGAGCTCTTCTTCCATGCGGTTGAACAGAAGCTTTTCTTCCTTGCCGTGATGATGGTCATCGGCATAAGTCTTAACAAAATCTATCATTTTATAAAAATCGTCGTAGTCAGGAGCATCTCCCTTTAGCAGTCTAAATGAAGCCTTCCTTAAAATCTGAAGCATCCTTTTTATATATTTGTGTTCATCGATCATCAGTTCTATGCCGTTCATACTAACACCTCACTTATTAGATTAGTGCCATCATCAAGCACTTTAAACTCAAAAGCATTTCCGAAAGAAGATACAAAGCCTTTTATCAAAGCGTCCCTGAGTTTGTAGAAGTTTTCAACCTCTCCATTTACAGTACCCCAATATTCCTTGTGTATACATCTTGTCCTTATCCAGCCAAAGGATTTTTCATCCTTGTGAACCGGTTTGTTTATGCTGTCGCAGGGCATGCCTTCCAATAGAATGTTGTTGAGAGATTTGAACAATCCCTCAGCATCAGTGTCACCTTCAGCATACTCCTTGGCAATGTCAATGCCATATCTCTCAAACACTTTTTCCAAGTCGTCAAGCGATAATTTGGTATTGTCTAGCAGAGAAGTTACCACATAGGCGATCCTTGATTCTACGCTTGTAACCCTTTCCTGCAGCCATCCATGTATATTCGCATGGGTTATCACATCACTCAGCTCTCCCTTGACGGGGGCGACAAATCTATTGTTGGCAGAGTTGATAATATCTTCAACATTAATCCCTTGTTCTATAGCAAAAGCTGTAATCCTGTCTAGCAGGGCTTCGTGATAATTGATTTTCTTGTACATCCAGTAGTGTATCGGTCCTAAAAAAGCACTCATCATATCTCCTTGATATTTATATTTGATTTTTAATCATTTCATTAAACATAATATATACCATATCAAGACAAGATGCCGTAACATATGTTACGTACTTCTTATCGTATTGCCAATGCTGAATATAATTAGTATAATAGTATAATATACGATTGAAATAGAGTTGAAGGAGTGAGCATATGTACCCGATAAAATTTAAAAGCATATACAAAGAGAAAATCTGGGGCGGAGAGAGACTGGCATCTTTTAGAGATGACCTACCAGAAAATATAAAGATTGGTGAGAGCTGGGACATCGCATGTCATGAATATGCAATCAGTGTGGTTGACAACGGTGTTTTTAAGGGAAAAACCCTTCAAGAACTGATTGACGAATATGGACATAAGCTAATGGGAGCAAAAGTAGATACAAGCTGGTTTCCATTGAGCATCAAAATCATTACGACAGATGAGAAGCTGTCAATACAGGTGCATCCATCAGAAGAGTATGCCAAAAATATGGGCTTGAGTGGTGGTCGGACTGAGGCCTGGTATGTAATAGAGGCTGATCCTGAGGCTTATCTTTATCTGGGAATCAAGGACTGCACGAAAGAGCAGTTCAAGGAAGCCCTTGAAAATGATCATTACGAAGACTGCATCAATAAGGTTTACATCAAGCCCGGGGATATGTTTTACGTCAAGAGCGGACTTCTCCATGCAATCGGTGAGAATATTACCCTTCTTGAAATCCATCAGAATGTAGAAAAAGAGTTTAGAATATTTGATTACAATAGAGGCAGAGAACTGGATCTGATTCAGGCCTATGAAGTTTTGGACTTTGATGGCAAGGATATTGAGAGCGATTATATGCTGCTCACACACAAAGGCAACCAAATAAAAGAATACAATCTACCCGCGAATTTCAACATAGAGGTCTATGAAGTGCAGGATTCTCTCTATCAGACATCGGACAGGAACAGGTTCCATATTTTCACCTGTGTGGCAGGAGAAGGAGAAATCCTCTATGGTGGAGACAAGCGTGAAAAGATTAGAAAGGGAGACTCATATCTTATACCAGCTGTAATGGGACCCTACGAGCTGGAAGGAAAGATGACCCTCGTCAAGAGCTATGTTGCAATCTGAGAATCAACACTTGAAAATGATTGAAAATGCAATCAATATTGCCTTTCAGGCAGGCAACATTATACTGGACATATACAATACCGATTTCAATGTTGATTATAAGGAAGACAACTCGCCGCTGACAAAAGCAGACAAGCTGGCAAATGATCATATCGTCAATGCCTTGAAGACTGATTACCCAGACATAGCGATTTTGGCTGAGGAATCAGCTGATGATTTGAATAGGCTTGAGAGCGATTATTGCTGGATAGTGGACCCCCTTGATGGAACAAAAGAGTTCGTCAAAAGAAATGGTGAGTTTTCTGTCAATATTGCCCTTGCATACAAGAATAGATCCATTTTAGGTGTTATCTATATCCCGGTAAGGGATGAGATTTACTATGCATATCAAGGACAAGGAGCCTATTTTATAGAGAGTTTTTCCTCGCACAGAGATATCAGTAAAGCCATCAGAATACACGTCTCATCAAAAACTGAAAAATTGATAATGCTACACAGCAGATCTCATCAATACCCTATAACAGACCGTCTCATTGGGATGAATGAAGAAAAAATCGGAGAGATCGTGCGAGCCGGCTCCTCTATCAAGGGATGCCTCATAGCAAAGGGAGAGGCAGCTGTCTACTATCGTTTCGGCTTGACCATGGAGTGGGATACCGCCGCCATGCAGTGCATCATCGAAGAGGCTGGTGGAATTCTGAGGCAAATGGATGACACGGAGATGACTTACAACAGAAAAGACAGCACCAACCATAAGGGATTTTATATACTCAATCGCTTGGAAAACAAGCTGATGATTTAGTGAGAAAATAAGAGTGCAAACAATCGGTTTAATACCGGTTGTTTTTTTATTGAGTAAATGATATATATTATCAAAAGAAAATTATTAGCAAAAACATCTGAAAATCATTAAATGTAATTAAAATGTAACTGATTTAGTATATAATTTTCTATAGACATTTTTTATTCAATGAACAAAAAAGACAGCTAAACTCGGTAAAAGATAGATATTACACAGGAGGTGTAAAAAATGAAAACGCACAAAAAATTATTGGCACTGCTGATGGTTTTTGCGTTGTTAGTAAGCTCCAATTTATCAGTATTTGCTGATTACACATTGACAGAAACACTGATCTACACATCGGATTCAGATGTTCTTGAGACATCAGGCTTTTCTACTAACAAGCTGACAGAAGTCAGATTGGTATGGATTGAAGACAATATGTTGCATCTTGGAATCATTGCTGACCTCAAAGATGTTACCGAAATCATATACAATGGAACATCCATTGCAAACTTCGATGTGGACTCAGCACAGGACCCCACAGTTGATCTAGTTGTCAACGGAACGCCATATACCATCAATGATCCAAGCCCACCAAAGAAAGACGGTTATTATTGGCTGGTGGCAAGTTTTGATCTCGGTGGACTCCAATTGACCAGTCCATTTACGCTCAGCGTTATAACAGAAGCGACTGGAGGACACGGGATTGATGGTGTAACAGTAGATATACTAAACGGTTATATCATCAATTATTACATATTGGACACCACAACAAAAGTTCCCGGTATAGATCCTAACCCAGAGTTAGTTTATTCTACCACGAAAGGAATGGTTGATCTACCACCCCACCCGACAGTACCGGACTATAAGCTTGCACCAGATCAACCGACACAAATCAATGTAACAGGAGAAAATGACTCAATCAATATCTATTATGTATATGATACCTACGGCTACACTATAGAATACTATTATGACGATATTATTGACAACAGCAAGACAGTCAATGACACAGCTTTGCTTGGAAGTCAGATTAATACTTATCCAAATAAAAACATAACCGGATATAAGCTGGATAAAGTAGAACCCACTCTGCCACTGATTATTACTGATGATCCACTCGATAATGTGATTAAGGTTTACTATGTTAAGGATACCTTTGGTTACTCTGTAGAGTATTATTATGATAATGTTATCCATAATGACAAGACAGAGACAGGCACTGCGTTGTTTGAAGATGAAATCGAAACCTACACTGATAAACCGATTGATGGGTATAAGTTTGATTCAACAAACAATCTACCATTGACAATTACCTCTGATGAAGATGCCAATGTAATCGAAGTCTATTATGTAAAGGACAGCTTCGGTTATACCATCGAGTACTATTATGACAATATTATCGACAATGACAAGACAGAGACAGGCACTGCATTGTTTGGCGATGAGATTACAACCTACACCGATAAACCGATTGACGGCTATAAACTGGATCAGGTACTTACAATACCTATGACGATTACTTCCAATCCTGCAAACAATGTTTTGAGGATTTACTACGGTAAAGACAACTTTGGATATAGCGTAGAGTATTACTATGAAGGAGATATTGACAGCGATAAAACTGAAGTCGGTTCAGCAGAACTTGGCAGTCAAGTCACAACCTATACAGACAAGGTAATTGATGGATACAAGCTAGATAAGGAAGAAAATTTACCTTTGACCATCTCATCAACATCATCAAACAATGTCATCAAGGTCTTCTACATAAAAGATAGCTTTGATTATAGCGTTGAATACTATTATGAAGGTAATATCGATGGTGACAAGACAGAGACATATTCAGCTTTGTTTGGCGATGAGATCGAGACCTACACAGATAAAGTGATAGACGGATACAAGTTGGATTCCACAAACAATCTACCGTTAACAATTACTTCAGATGAGGATGCCAATGTCATCGAAGTCTACTACGTGAAAGATAGTTTCGACTATACTATCGAATACTACTATGATGATATAATAGACAATGACAAGACGGAGACAGAAACAGCGTTGTTCGGTGATGAAATAAATACCTATCCGGACAAAAACATCAATGGTTATAAAGTGGATTACACAGATGGCTTGCCTTTGACTATCACATCAGATGAGGATGCCAATGTGATTAAGGTCTTCTATGTTCCAACAGACGGTTACTATTATACAGTATACTATCTGGAGCAGGGCACAGAAACACAATTGGCAACACCAAAAGTTGTAGATGAACAAGTCTTTGGTACAACCATACCAGAATCAGCCATAGCCATAACCGGCTATACAGCAGTTCCTCCAACACAACAAAGTGTCACCATAGATAACGAAGAAGACAACGAGATTACTTTCTACTATACAGCCAATCCATACAATGTATACTACATGGCGAATGGTGGATCAGGAACCATGACAGATTTGATGAACCCATACACTTATATGGATACAGTAACAGTGATGTCTAATGGATTCACAAGATCCGGATACAATTTCAACGGGTGGAACACTATGGCAGACGGCTCCGGTACAGCAAGAGCAGCGGGAGCAACCTTCAATATGCCAGCCGCAGACGTCACACTATATGCACAATGGTCAGGGATCCCTACTAGCTCTACAAACTACTCTATGAGCTTGACCAAGACAGCCAATGTATCTACAGTAGATGTGGGAGATACCATCACCTATACAATCGTACTTAGAAATACAGGAAACGGCACTTTGACCAATGTAACAGTTGCCGATCCTCTAGTTGGATTTAGCGAGGTTGTCTCATCACTGGCACCTGGCGCTACTAGAACGTTTACAGTTACTTACATACCACAAGTGGCTGGAACGCTCACAAACAACGCAACTGCATCTGACAACCAGGCACCATTTGTATCAACCTCAGAGACAGTGACCGTTGTTGAACCGATTGAGGAAATAATAATTGAAGAACCTGAAGTGCCACTTGACATACCAGTTGTTGAAGAACCAGAGGAGATTGTAATAATAGAAGAAGAAACACCATTAGCGATTCCGGATACAGGCGTTGATCCAACGATGTTCATGTATGGAGCAGGAGCCTTGTTGTCACTTCTGGGAGTATTCATGAAAAGAAGATTCTAATTAGACAACTTTCTAGAAAAAATATGAAATAAAAAAGAAGTCAGTCAAGCTAGCTTGACTGACTTCTT
>JAHRFV010000049.1 GCA_019084435.1 Dethiosulfatibacter sp. | reverse complement strand
TTTACCCCAAATTCATTAAAGTGTAGTATACTATTGTACATAAAAAGAAAGCTCCTTCTGTTAGATTTTGTTGCCAAACTTATCATAACATGAAAGAGACTTTCTTTTTATATTTTTTTCCTACAATAACTTTACGCTAAGCATCTAATCTGCGCTGTATGAACCCTCGGAGCTTGGACGGACTCAAAAAATCGATGAAAAAAGGCAAAAAAAATAAACGCTGGAAATATTGCAATTTCAACGTTTATATGGTCGGAGCAACAGGACTTGAACCTGCGGCCTCTTGACCCCCAGTCAAGCACTCTACCAAGCTGAGCTATGCCCCGACTTCATTTATATATTCTAATACGATTGATGATTATTTTCAATGCTAATTTTCAAAATGATGCATTTTTTATTCTTGTTTCATTCTTCGAACATTTCCCTAAAAATCAGCAATGACTCCATCATTCTTGGAAATCCGACGCTTGGAGCTATAAGTAAGATAGTATGTTTGATTTCATCTTTGCTACATCCTGCCGCCAAAGCTTTATTGATATGGGTTTGAAGTGCGAATGTATAGCCCTGGGTGGCTGATATGGCGACTTTTACCAACCATCTGGTTTTTTCGTCCAATGGTCCACCCTCTGTGTGTATCTGTTTGCCGTATTCTTGATAAGCCTTGTAGATGTCTGGGTGATTACTCATGAAATAATCGAGATTCTTTTGAATTTTACTCATATTAACACCTCCATGTTTATATTATATAACATATCCGATCGTTTTGTAGGAAAATTCAATCAATCAAATAAAATTTTTCATTAATTCTTCAACTACAGTATCGATATTTTCATTGGTGATGTTATTGCTATTTATCAGCTCGATAACACGCGTTCTTTTAGAATCTATGTCCAGGTGTCTGATGCTATTCATGATACCGGTTCTTCTGCCTATCTTGAATATGTTTCTCTCGGATTGGTCGAGATTCAAAAACCATTCCAGTGCTTCAATCATTTTGGGTTTGTCTTCAGGCAGCTTGCCCTCGAACTCAGGAATCAGATTTAAAATATGATCACTCTTTATAGTGCTGTTTATATCTTTCAATTCATTGACAAATAGGAGTAGTTCCTCTACAGCCCTTTCGTCATTGACTCTGGTGAAGATACCCTTTTTATAGTCTTCACTTAAGAGGCTGTTGTCTGGTACTGCCAATGTTCTGATTCTTATGAAATCAGGATTAATCTGATTTACAGCATCAGCTGTATCAATGGCATTTTCACGCCAGTTTTCGTTTCCTCCAAGACCGGGCATGAAATACTCAGATAACTCGATACCAGCTTTTTTAACTTTCTTCCCTGCTGTGATATGTGTTGCTTTATCGACGCCCTTTTCTACAAGATCAAGTATTTGATCACAAGCTGACTCCATCCCAATATGAATCCTGTTCAGACCCGCATCAGCAATTCTCTTCAGGTCTTCATCTTTAATTCGTGCAATTGTATGGGATCTGGCGTAGGTTGTAATTCTTTCTATGTCTGGAAACTTCTCTCTCAAGGCATTTAAAATAGTCACCATATCGTCTGCCTTTATAACCATGCTATTGGCATCCTGCAAAAAAACAGATTCTTTACCATTCATACGCCACATTTCTGCAGACTGACAAGCCAGATAATCTTGTTCATATAGCTTTTGTATGATTATTCTTTTTTCTGATAAGGAGATTTTTTCAGCTTGATCTAACTCATCAATGAAACGTTTTAACGTATCAATGTCGTGAAGGACATGCTCTATTGGTCGCACGCTAAATGACTCATTTTTGTACAAGCTACAAAACCTGCATTTGTTCCAGGGACAATTTCTGGTGATTCTCAAAAGCAGGCTTTGAGCCTCGCTGGGTGGCCTTATAGGCCCTATTTCAAATCCTGAATAGTATTCATTGTTTGTCTTCATTCAATCAACTCCATTTCAATATTTTATTTTACTCTTAGGTAGTCCATTCTCCGTGAACAACGCCTACAAGATACCAGGTCCCATTAACGTCTTCAAACACCAGTGTCAAGCTTCTCCAGTCCATACCAGCATATTGAGGGTCAAATCCAGAGAAATAGAATTCAACATACTGATCATTTGGATAGACATCTTCTATATTGTTAATCATGCTTCCCGAGCTTAGGAAGGTGTTGATGGCAATCATCTCTGGATTAAAAAAATCTACATCATAGACAAATCTAGGATAATATGAGGCAAACTCTCCTGCTATTGCATCTCCAGAACCATCATACTCACCCCATACATACACTGTTGTATTGGTAAACATGGAAGGTATTGTATTGCCTGGATAGAATGTGATATCAGTATTCTCTTTGACAAACTGATAGGGCGAGAATCTGACACCTCTTGTTGGGCTTACTCTGCTATCTAATCCTGCAGCATCCTGATCCTTGAATAGTTCCATAACCTCCAAAGCTTCCTGGAGCAATGTGTTACTCTGTGATGAGCTCAGTATCTGCAATTCTTCTATTGTTGCATTCAATGTTGAAATTTGTGCTAAATTATTTTCGTTGATTTCTGTGAGTGTCATTATTGTGTTTTCATGTTCTTCTATTGTTGACTCTAATTCTTCCACCTTTGCTTGTTGCGCTTTTAAATTGCTTTCCAATTCCTGCATAGCTCCATTGTTATCAGGAGCACAAGCTGACAGGACTAACATCATGATTATGGCTACTGATAGAACGGTATATTTCTTTAACATTTTACTCACCCTTTCTTTAATACTATATAATAAGCATACCATAATTGATAATCATTATCAATGTTTAAGGTATGCTTTTTTATAGTTTATTAATTAGGGCATTTGCTTTCTTTATTGTTCTCGAGTATGATATGGAGCAATCTATGCAGCTCTTTAAGGTCTTCTGGTGACATATTGATACAAGATCCGATTTTCTCTGGGATGTTTTTTGCAGCTTCTTTTAGCTGTATTCCCTGCTTCGTCAATTTTATATTGATATTTCTTTCATCCTCGAGATTTCTTTCCCTGGAAACCAGTCCTTGTACCTCGAGTTTCTTAAGCAATGGCGTCAGTGTTCCTGAGTCTAGAAAGAGTATATCTCCAAGGTCTTTGAGACCGATGTTGTCTTTTTCCCATAGGGCCAGCATGACTATGTATTTGGTATATGTCAGTCCCAATGGCTCCAGCACTGGGGTGTATAATCTGACTATCAATCTCGAACTGGCATATAGTGGAAAACATAGTTGGTTTTCCAGTTTTAGTTGCTCGTGTGTCATTTTAAAGACCCCCTTCTTTAATTAAGGATTTTTTCGATATGAGGCTCCAACTCCTCTGGTTTGACCGTAGGTGGAAATCTACCAACAACATTACCATCTCTATCTATAAGAAATTTTGTAAAGTTCCATTGGATTTCGTGCTTATGGACTGAGAATCTGTCTTTCATCTTCATTAGAAAATTAACCATTCCAGCGTTTTCAGCATCCCTAGGTGCATGTTCTTTTAGATATTTATATAGCGGATGAGCATTATCACCATTTACATCTATCTTGGCAAAGGTCTCAAAAGTTGTTCCAAAATTAACCTTGCAGAAGTTTGCGATTTCCTCGTTGGTACCCGGGGCTTGATTAAAAAATTGATTAGAAGGGAAATCTAAAATCTCCAATCCTTGTTCCGAATACTTCTTATATAAATCTTCCAATCCATCATATTGAGGCGTGAATCCACAGCCTGTTGCTGTATTGACTACCAACATAACTTTTCCTTCATAATCCTTTAATGATACTTCGCTTCCATCTACTTTTTTTACAGAATAATCATATATTTTCATTTTGAACTCCTTATATTATATATTTTATGCAATTTAATTGTATTCAATTTATTTATTTAATAATATACCCCTTGATTTATTTTGTCAAGAGGTTCTATTAACAGAGGTGTTGTAAAAAATAACTAATGGAACTCTGCTTCCATTTCTTTTATCCTTTTATATAGCATTACATTGACAGGTGTTTTCACATTGTGTTTTTTTCCCAGTTCTATAACTGTTCCTGAAAACAGCTCAACCTCGCTATGTCTATTGACCATCATATCCTGTCTCATAGAAGGTGTCCCTTCTGGGCTTAATGTGTCAAGTATCTTCAGCCAGTACTCAAGATCATTTTCACCAATATCCTTGCCCTCTTTTTTCGATAGACCTATCACTTCTCTCATGGCAGCAATCATAGTCTGTCTAGCTTCTCCTTCTTTTTGTATGCCTTCGTAATTGGTTTCATAAACGGCTACTGTTTGATTGACACCAACATTGAGCATGAATTTTCCCCACATTCTTTTTTCCATATTGTTATCTATCTCATAGGGAAGCTCCACTCGTTCAAAAAAGTCAGCGATTTCCTTGACTTTTTTACTTGGCGTTTTTGAGTCGAGATCGCCAAAACAAAGAATACCTTTGTTCTTGTAGATAAGCTCATTGTCCAGCTTTGCCGCATCCATTCCCTGAGCGACACAGTGGACAATTCTCTCATCACCATATTTTTTTCCGATTACTTTTTCACTTATTATGCCATTGAGTGTTGATAGTATAATAGTATCCTTGCCAATTTGATTTCGCATCATATTTATAGCATCATCAAGCCCACCAAATTTAACTGAGAAAATGGCTAAGTCAACTGGTTCGTTCTTTTCTTCAAAATCCACATAGTTGAAATCACAATATTCTCCATTGCAATATATCCCTTCACTTTTATATCTTTCTATTCTTTTTTTATCAGCAATAATTCTTAAATTCTCTTTTTCCATTCTTTTTAAAAAATGATGTGCATAAAGAATGCCCAGAGATCCCAATCCTATTATAGCGACTTTTTCTATTCTCATAATCTCTACTTCTCCTTTTAAATATACTTAATACCGAGAACTCTGTTGATCATCTGCAGAAACAAATATAAAATCATAAAATGTTTTCAGGTCTGGAAAGACATGTTCGCAGTTGGTCAACAGCTCTTTGCTTCCTATTCCTATAGGAAAAAGTCCTGCCGATTTGATGCTCTCTATCCCAGCATAAGCATCCTCTATTCCGATACATTCATGGGGCTGAAGCTCCAATTGTTCACAGGCCTTTTGAAAAATATCCGGAGCTGGCTTACCTTTTTTGATGGTTTTAGGATCGGCTATTGTATCAAAATAGCTGTCAATTCCCATCGCTTTCAATAAAAATGGTGCGTTGTTACTGGCGGATGCCAGGGCTATCTTGTATCCGTTTTGTTTGAAGTATGTCAATAACTCTACTGCTCCGTCTGACAAGTCATCCGGACCATAGGACTTGATCAGATCGATGTACATGTCGTTTTTTTCATTAGCTAGTTTGATTTTTTCATCGGTTGTGAAGTTTTTCTCCATGCCTCCAGCTTTTAAAACTATCTCCATCGATGCAAGCCTCGATATGCCTCTCACTTGATCCTCTATATCCGGTGATAGACTATATCCCAGTTTTTCAGCCAATCGACACCACGCCTCAAAATGAGCCTTGCTAGTCTCTGTCAAAACCCCATCTAAATCAAATACAACTCCCTTGTAAGTTTTTACAAAGGTCTTGATTGGTAATTCTTGAGAAAGGTGGTATGTTCTATTCTCTATTCGCACTGGCATCGGATCGCCCGAAATCATTGTAATCGTCATGAACCCGTTAACGCTAATCTCCAACCATCTATCTTGATAATGAAGCTTAAACTTGTAACCGGTCCATCGACTTGGACATGTTGGCTTAAATGACAAACCCTCTTCCTTAATGCGAAATCCTGCAAATCCCGCTACCACACTTAGAGCTGTTCCCGCTATATTGGCCATATGTAGACCGTCCTTGGTATTCTTGTGCGTATCTTCCAGGTCCAGATTGATTGTTTTTATGAAATAGTCATAGGCTTTATCGTTCATACCGCATTTTGATGCCATGATGCCATAGGCACAGCTTGATAAGGACGAATCATGGGTGGTCAGTTTTTCGTAATAGTCATAGGCATTCTTTATATGTTCCATATCCGCATAATCTTCCAGCATAAAGTGAGCAAGCACTGTATCCGCTTGCTTTAGTACCTGGTGACGATATATGGTCAAAGGATGGTAATGTAGTAGAAGGGGTCTTTTTGAAAAGGCTTCCTTTTCGAAAGGCCAGACTGGCTTGCTTAAAAAAGAATCATCTTGGGCATATAGGTTTAACTCCTTGTCAAACGTCAGCCTCATTTTTTCCGAGGCCAGTGCCATGGCTTGTGCTTCTTCATCTTTAAAATTTATTCTTTGCAGCATCTCTAATGCTGATGATTTTTGTGATGAATCAGCCAACTTGTACAATTCCCTATATATTTTATTAGCCCAATAAAGATGATATTTAGCCATTGCGTTTGTATAATAGTTATTATTGATGATTGCGGTGTACTCGTCAGGTCCTGTCACATTGTGAATCTGAAATGTTCCATTATAATGGTGCCCTATTTCAAGCCATGTTCTGGCTGTTTCCAAAATCACTTCTGCGCCTTTTTCGACCATAAATGGCCAGTCGCCAGTATATAAGTGGTATTGTATGAATGCGTAGGCAATATCGGCATTGATGTGGTACTGGGCAGTTCCAGCAGGGAAATAGCCTGAGCACTCAATACCAGATATGGTTCTCCATGGGTAAGCAGCTCCCTTCAGATGTCCTAACACAAGAGCCCTATCTTTGGCTTCTGATAATAGCCGGTATCTATAAGACAATAATTCCCTAGCTCTCTGATGTTGATTGAACATCAATACAGGCAGCACATAAATTTCCGTATCCCAGAAATAATGGCCCTCGTATCCCTCTCCGGACAGACCTTTGGCTGAAACATTTGAATAGTTATCTTTACCCACAGATTGGAGCAACTGATACAGTTTGAATCTTAAAGCCATCTGGTCTGATGGGTTTCCTTCTATGACAATATCGGATTCTGTCCAATACTGATCGAGTACTCTAATTTGCTCTTTTTTAAAGTCCTTGTATTGCCAATCCTTAAATGACAAAGAAAGCTCTTCAGCTAATTCTAAAGGACTCTCAAATCTTATGCCATCGGTAAAGACAACCACTTTCTCCAATGTAATTCTACCTAAGCCTTGTATGAGCGTTTCAACTCTATTGTTCTTGACAACAGATGAGATTTGATACTCATGTTCTGACTCCACATGGTGTCTGACCACTGTAGCCTGATCAATTCGTGTGGTCTTGGTTCTTAGCACGCAATGAACATAGGTTCCTGAAGGCTCCATAGACACTGGGTCCATTAATTTGGTATGCCCTTGACCGATTCTTGGGTCTCCAGGTATGGTATAGTTTTCAACATCTCCTTCAAGAATGCTCTTCAATTCAATGTTACCGTCGTATTCTGCCTCAATTCGGTAAATTACAAAATTCAGATGCTTTAAGGATGCCATACGATTGAATTTCAGCTTCGCTGTTTTACCGGAACTTGTCGTGTAAACATAGCCACGCTCTGATTCTCCCTGTTGGTAGTCCAGCCATCTGTAGTAGTTATCATACTTTCCTGAAGTGAGTAGTGCCTTCTCACCGTCCAAGTACACCTCACAGGATTGTGTATCGGTAATTCTTGGCTGTTTGTCTTGTATGACTGGAAAACCATAAGCCATTTCCGCGTGAATCATGGGTATACGGTCATACAGTCCATTAATGTATGTTCCACGGATGCTATCTCCTTGCGGGTAGCCTTCTTCAAAACATCCGCGCAAGCCAACATAGCCGTTCCCTATTGTAAACAAGCTCTCCTCAACCATTTGCTTGGAAGGGTCATAGTTGTCTTTTGTCAATCTCCACATGAAGCTTTCCCCCTCTCTATATAATCAATTATTCAATGTTCTAGTAATAAAGTGACTTTTCTGTTTCCAAGTCAAAAAGATGAATCTTTTCTGGATCAAACACTACGCTAATCTTATCCCCAAAATTAAATGTCTTTGAAGAGTCTGTTTTCATAATGTATTGATTGCCGTTGATTTTGAAATAAATATTCAAATCACTACCAAGAAGTTCAGTTACCTCGACTACACCATCAATTCCCTTGTCTCCACTTCCAAAACGTATATCCTCAGGTCTGATGCCTATTTTAAAGGGCTTATTGTATAAGTTATCCTTTTTGACACGGTCCAACAGAACTGAATTCAGCGGCATGGTACATCCTTCAACCTTAATATCAGGTGTATCAAGAATTTCACCGTCAAAGAAGTTCATTTGAGGCGCTCCTATAAAGCCTGCGACAAACATATTGACAGGATAATTGTAGATCGTTCTTGGTTCAGCTACCTGTTGAATTGCTCCTTCATTTATAACACAGATTCGGGTACCCATAGTCATTGCTTCGGTTTGATCATGCGTCACGTAGATGAATGTCGTTTCCAGATCATTATGAAGCTTGATCAACTCAGTTCTCATCTGCACTCTCAATTTGGCATCCAGATTTGATAATGGCTCATCCATTAGGAATACCTCGGGCTTACGAACGATTGCTCTTCCAAGGGCAACACGTTGTCTCTGTCCGCCAGAAAGCTGCTTGGGCTTGCGATCCAATAGCGTCTCAATACCAAGTATGGTAGCTGCCTTCATAATCCTTTCCTTGATTTCATCCTTCGGTGTTTTCTTGAGCTTCAACCCAAATGCCATATTGTCGAAGACTGTCATATGTGGATAAAGTGCATAATTTTGAAATACCATTGCTATATTTCTATCTTTTGGCGATGTATCATTGACCAACTTGTCACCAATATATATATCGCCAGTCGTTGCATCTTCAAGCCCCGCTATCATCCTGAGAGTTGTTGTTTTTCCGCACCCGGAAGGTCCGACAAACACCATGAACTCCTTATCCGGTATATCAAGTTCAAAATCTTTAACAGCCTGAAATCCGTTTGGATAAATCTTGTTAACTTTTGTTAGCTTTAAATTTGCCATATACCATTACCTCCTCAAGCTTCTATTCACCATCAATTTTTATTTTGAGTGCCGAAAGGGCACCTAATTCTGTACATATGTCAGAAGCCACTTTATTGGCGCTTTCGACGTATTGCTTCATATCCGTCTGTGAGCGCACTGAGTTTTGTGGTTTCTCTTTTTTGCTCAGTTCGAATAATAATGCTCCAACAAACGCATCCCCAGCACCGGTAGTATCTACTACACTAACCTTAGGTGCTGGTATTGTCATTTCCCAATCATCATTGAAAACCAGCGCTCCTCTGCTCCCCAATGTTACAGCAAAAGTACCCTTATAGTTTCCTCTGAAATAGGAAATCATTTCCTTTTCACTGTTCGTCTCTGATATGAGAAAAGCCTCTTCTTCACTTAATTTGACAAGGTCTGCCAACTGGAGAAACTCATTACAGTAATCTCTAAAGACATCGGACTTTTCAGACCAGAAGGCATCTCTGTAGTTCGGATCGAATGAGATGAAATATCCCTCCTTCTTTGCCCTGTTAAGCAGTTTGTTGTATGTGATTCTGAGATTCCCTTCAAGAAACCCTGTGGCAGCGCCAAAATGGATCAACCGGATATTTGCATCTTTGAAATCTTCAATATCTGTCATTGATACATAAGCATCTGCTCCCCGATAGAAGATGAAGTCTCTTTCCCCATCCGAATCTACAGACACAAATGCCAGTGTAGTTGGCATGTTCGACCTCTCCAGCCATTGGGTCTGCACACTGTACTCCTTTAGGGTCTTTTCCAGAAAATCACCGAATCCATCCTTTCCTACGGAACCGTAAAAATAGCTGCTTCCACCCAACGCACCAATTACACACGCCACATTAGCTGGTGCTCCACCCGGTTTCATGATGAAGGAATCCTGTCCTGCAAGGTTCTTATCTTTTTCTGATCCGATAAAATCTACGAGCATCTCTCCAATACAGATGACTGAACTCATACAACCTCCTTGGATCGGTAGTCGATTTTGCTAGTGCTTTGCCTCACAACCAACTCGTGTGGAAGGACAATAAGCTCTGCAAGTGATGCTTCTTTTTTGTCATTTTGTAGTTTAATCATATCGATCAGTTTTTCAATAGCCTGAAGACCTTTTTCTTCAAATGGTTGACGAATTGTGGTCAGAGTGGGATTATACATCTTGGCAATTTCAACATCATCAAAACCAATAAAGGAGATATCCGCGGGAATCTTCAATCCCTCATCAAAGACGCATTTCATACCCCCAATAGCCATTAGGTCATTCGCACAGAAAACAGCTGTGGGTAGAGGTTTGTTAGCCAACAGTTTCTTCATAGCGTTATAGCCATGATCGAAGGAATATTTACCTTCCACAACAAGATGTTTATTATAGAGTCCTGCTTCTATCAATGCTTCCTGGTATCCAATAAACCTCTCTTTGCCAGCATATCGGTCACTTAACGGTCCACGAATCATAGCGATATTTTTATGTCCTATTGAAACGAGATAAGTGGTTGCATCATAAGCGGCCTTTTTATTGTCTATTTCTATTACCGGTATGGTGTCGCTGTCAATGTCAGATCCGATAACAACAACAGGCTTGTGAAATGTGTTGAGTGCCTGTATTAGTTCTTCATTCATGGTACCGGCAAGGAAAATCAGACCGTCTATGGCCTTTTCATTTAAAATCTGTATGTGCCTGATACCTGTATCAATATTGAAATCCGTTGCTGTGATAAGAAGTGAGTAGTTTTTAGATCGTATAAAGGATTCCATCCCTGCAATAATTCTCGAAAAAACGGGATTTGCCAAGTCTGGAATGATAACCCCGATCAAATGTGATTTTTTTAAGGACAGGCTTCTACCTAAAGCACTCGGCACAAAATTAGTGCTTTCAATTACAGCCATGACTTTTTGGCGTACTTCATCGCTCACAGGTTTTGAATTGTTTATTACTCTGGAGACTGTAGCTTTTGATACTCCACTTCGTTTGGCAATTTCATTGATTGTAATTTTTTCCACTGGTCTCTCCTGATAACTTTTATTATTTGATGGATCCAGAAACCATGCCTTTTATGATTTGCTTTTGAGCTATGATGAATCCAACAATTATCGGTGCTGCAGCCATTAAAACAGCTGTCATAATTAGATCCCATTTCTTGACAAACGATCCAGCAAACCCTGCTATAGCGAGTGGTATGGTTTGAATGTCCTGACCGATTCCCAGTATCAGAGATGGTAGCAGGAAGTCGTTCCATATCCAAATTGCATTGAGGATACTGACTGTGACAAAAATTGGCTTCAGAATCGGCATGACTATCAGAAAGAAAATCTGGGGTTTTGAGCAACCATCAAGCAATGCAGCTTCTTCAAGCTCAAAAGGTATGGATTTTATGAATCCATGGAACATAAATACAGCCAGTGGTGCTCCAAAGCCGATATAAGCAAATATCATACCGTGATACTCCCTGAGGAGTCTGATTCCCAATGTGTTGTTGATAATTCTGAAAAGAGCCACCAAAGGAAACATGACAACTTGAAAAGGAATAATCAATCCGCTGATAAACAGCAGCAAGATAACAGTGGCTATTCCAGTCTTTCGTCGCACCAGCACCCATGCTGCCATTGCTGAAAAGACAGATATAGTGGCGAGTGAAATGGTAGTGATAATGACTGAAGAATAGACACTTGATGCATATCTTATGCTGGGGCTTGTCCAAATTTCTTTAATATTGGCAAACATCTGCGACCATTGCCTCGGAAATGCTATTGGTTCAGTGAGAATCTCAAGTGATGACTTAGCTGAGTTGATGATGACGACAAAAAACGGAAACATCGTCAACAGGAAAAATGATATAGTAATGATCTGCAAAAATATTTTTATAGACTTATTTTTAGTTTCCATTACATTTCAATCTCCTTTTGCTTATTGTAATAAACCTGAGCGATAGACACTACTGACAAAACAAGGAAGAAAACTATAGCCCTGGCTTGTCCTTCTGCCATGCGATTGTACTTGAATGCAATGTTGTAGATATGGACCGCTAAAAGCTCTGTGGAGTTGACCACCTGACCCTTATAGATATCTGTAGGTCCGCCAGCTGTCAGTGCTACAATGATGTCATATTGTTTGAATGAATTGACCAATGTCAGGAATGATGTGATTGTGAAGGCTTGAGCTATCATAGGTATGGTGATATTTCGTAGCTTCTGCCAGAAATTGGCACCATCGATGTCACTAGCTTCCAGTAATTCCTGGGGTACATTCAATAGCGCCGCCACATAAATCATCATAATGTATCCAGCATACTGCCATGTGAATGCCATGATAAGCCCCATCAATGTCAGATTTGGATTCGCCAACAACAGAAGATTCTCAATATAGCTGATTCCCAGCAATCCACCGATAGCCGGTACAACTTCCTTGAAAATGAACTGCCAGATATATCCCAGAACCAGACCACCAATTAGGTTTGGTATGAAAAATCCAGCCCTGTAGAAATTTCGAAACCTGATTTCACGTGTCACTAAAAAAGCAAAGAACAAGGCTACTAAGTTGATTGTGATGACACTAAGCATACTAAATAAAAACGTTCTAACAAACGAATACCTGAAGGCTAGATTGGA
This sequence comes from Dethiosulfatibacter sp., assembly GCA_019084435.1. Next base: position 19,315 of record JAHRFV010000049.1, on the reverse strand, counting down.
AAACATTTCTTTGTAGTTTTCGAGTCCTACCCAATTGGGTTCCAATCCTGCAACAGCAGTCCAATCAGTCATTGAATAATACAAACCCATAAAAAACGGGATAATTACAACAACCAGAAAAGAAAAAAGTGCTGGTGCAAGAAACAACCAGAAAACCATATTGTCCTTTATACGCTTGTTCATAATCCACCTCTTTTCTATCATCTCAATAATTTTAAGAAAAAAGGGTGCCAGTGGAAGCTACACCCTTTTTGCCATTTGACACATTATTTTATTTCATCGATTTTTGCTGCAAGCTGCTCTATGAATTGTGCTTTATCAATATCTCCCTTTGCGAAAGCCTCATAGATAGGTGCGATGGTTCCCATTCCAAAGCCATCAGGCATATCGTTTTGCAACCAGGTATAGGCAGCATCTTTTGCTAGCCATTCTGTTACATTCGCAGATAATGGCGCTGCAGGAGTCAGAGTAACATTTGTGAATGCAGGTACCATGTTCGCTTCTGTTACCATATAGTTATGCCCAGCAGGATCGGTAGCCATAAAGTTTAGGAAATTTCTCGCTGCTTCTTGATTCTTGCTTTCGTTGTTTAAAACGTAGAAAGATGGTGCGCCGATAAATATCTTCTCATGGGTCCCTTTAACGGATGCATGAGGTGCGAATGCCATCGGGAAATCGACTCCATTCTCTTGGAGCCAAGGATCTATCCAGTTTCCTTGATGGATAAATACTGCTTTACCTGTTCCAAACTGACTTACTTGCGAGTCATAGTTTCCAGTCAAAAGAACAGTACGGTCAGCATACTCAAACAACAGTTCAACCCAATCAGCATATTCCGTCAGACGCTGCATATCAGCCTCACCATTGTTCAATTTATCTAGAACAGTTGTGTCGCCATATGGTAATCCAGCTGATAAGTAACCATTGAAATTATGCAATCCTGTTACCCATCTCATATCAGGACCAGCTGCCATAGCTACTACTGAACTAATTCCCAGTTCATCCTTCATGCTGTCGATTGTTTCAAAAGCAGCACGATATGCTTCCTGAGAGGTTAATGTAGATGGATCCACACCAGCTTGTTCCAACAGATCCACATTGTATGCCATTCCCCATGCTTCAACTGCTACAGGGAAACCAATAATTTTACCGTCAACAATAAACTCAAGTGTTGTTAGATCTATCCATTCATCACCTTCATAAGGCTGTAGTTTTGATTCCCAGGTGTTGTAGCCGCCCATACCTTCGATGACAAATATGTCAGGTTGTCTGTCGGATTGGAATTCCGCCCTTAATGCCTCAGCATAAGGTGAGTCTCCTCCGGAAGTCTTGACGATAACTTCTTTTCCTGTTGCTTCTTTATATGCTGCCGCAAATGCTGTCAGTTGTTCATGGATTTCAACTTTGTTTTGATAAATTACAACTGTCTCATCTTGTGTAGCGGGTTGCGAACATCCGGCAATCATTACTACCAAGAGTGTTAAAATCAATAAAAACACTAAATTTCTTTTCATATGTGCCCCCTTCAATTTATTAAGATACTTAAATGATACTAAATATCCCTATATCTATATTATAGGAAACCGGTTTCACAAAAGCAAGTCTTTTTTGGGCAAACGCTCCTTTGTTACAAAAAATTCATATGGTCCCATTAAGATCCTGTCCTTGTCAAAGGATATTGTTTTACCTTGCTGCATCTCCAAATACTCGCCTTCGATTCCATATCGCCGCAAATCAGAAGCATAAAACCATTGTCTGTCCTCTGAGAAATTGAAGCACAGTAGTATTTTCGTTTCACTATTCTCGAATAACTGCTCAATAATCAAAATATGTTGATTTCCCTGATATAGAATCCTTTCTTGCTGGATGACACTATTTTGACTTAGATTCTTTCGCAACTCGATAAGTTGCTTAATGCTATTGTAGACCTGACTGACAGCAGTCAGAGGCGCTTTGATTTCATCTAAGAGTTTCCACTTCATTCTTGGTCTGTGCAGCCATCTGGAATCATTACACTTGTCAATCTCATCCTTGTAGCTGAAGTCATTTAGCTGACCTGTCTCGTCACCGCTGTAGATCATCGGAACGCCTTTTTTGAGTATATACAGGGCATTGATCAAATTGATGCGTTTGATGGATAATTCCAGTTGGTAATTGTCGTGGTCTTTAATTGCCTTCTCAAGCCCTGCCAGACTAGCCAGTGTTCCAGAATTCCTTGCGTCTCCTGTTCTGGGATTGAACTCATAAAGCTCTCCGATAGAAAAGCTGTCATTGAAAACACCCAAATAAAAATCTATGAGAAATTGTTTGTGTGCTGAAGGATCAAAACCCAGTGATCGCGTCTTATCCAGATCCAGCCCCCAGCCAATGTCATCATGACATCGGGCATAATTGATCCAAGTTATGTCCGATGGCAAATCATACTCGGGCATAAGTGCCAGGTGCCTTGCATCTCTTGTTGCCAAACTGTTCCATATTTCAACCATATATGAGGCATTGTAGAGAGAGTGGCATTCCGGCTTATCTTCAGAGCCAAAATATCGTATAATCAGCTCCGGTGATATAATGGCTTCTCCAAGAAGTGCTGTGGAAGGCGCGCAATAGGATATGATATCCCTGAAAAGCGATAGAATCATATGGGCTTCAGGAAGGTTGCGGCAGTCTGTTCCCAACGATTTCCATACATAAGGAATAGCATCCAGTCGAATCAGATCTACACCTGCATTAGCCATGAACAAAAGGTTAGCCACCATTTCTTGGAAAACACGAGGATTTCTGTAATTAAGATCCCATTGATAGTTATAAAAGGTAGTCATTATCCATTTGTTCAAATTTTCATTATAGGTGAAATTTCCAGGTGCGACCTTTGGAAAAACCTCCGGCAAAGTGTTTTCAAATTGACGTGGAATGTTGTCATCATCGTACATGAGATAGTAGTTTTGATATTTTTCATCGCCTGATTTTGCCTTATTTGCCCATTCATGATCATCGGAAGTGTGGTTGATGACGTAATCGATGCATATTCTTATACCCCTTTTATGATAGTGGTCCACCATTTCCATAAAATCATCCATGTTTCCGATTTTAGGGTCAATATCGCGATAATCCCGTACAGCGTAACCTCCATCATTTTCACCTTCTCTTGGTTTCAATACCGGCATTAGGTGAAGCAATGTGATGCCGAGGTCTGTGAAATAGTCGGATTTCGCTATCAATCCCTTCAGATTATCAGCAAACAGATCTACGTATAGCATCATGCCGATCGTATCAGATGAATACAACCAATGAGTTCCAGACCTGTCCCGTCTGATGAGATCAAGTTGGCGTTCGGTCCTGTACTTTTCCAGCATGTCAAAAAGGCTATCCAGTTCATCATTGTATCCCGGATATAGATTAGAATATGTCTGTTCTATTCTTTCTTTATAATCTTTATTGGCTTCCTGCAATCCATCACCTCCTTAATCTTATCTTAATTATAGGAAACCGGTTTCATAAAATCAAGTCATTTTTTATTTTATTGTTTCAAAGTAGATCTTTTATCATCTCAATCGGCATATGATCTCCAATATCTTTTCCGTAATAAGCTTTGAGAATAATTCCCTTTTCATCTATAAGAAAATCAGCTGGGATTCGAGATTTGGGTCCTTCCATAGTTCCTGTGTGAAAGCCTTTGTTCAATGCTTCTTTGAATTTTCCCGGTTTGAAAAGAGCCTTAATCAATCCTAAGCCTGAAACCTCTACACCATAAAGCTTATACAATCTTTGCTCAGGATCTGCAATGATGGGAAATGGGGTGTTCTGTTTCCCAACGTATTCTAAAATTCTATCTGCAGGTGATTGAAATATTGCTATCAGCTCTAATCCCTTTTCTTTAAAATAATCATCTTGTTCAATCAATTCACTTACTCTCAAATTACATAGGGGACATGATGCATATCTATAAAAAGAGAGGAGTATTTTTTTACCTCTATGTTTTTCAAGAGTTATATTGTTGTCAAATATATCTTTTACTTCAAAGTCTTTTGCTTTCTGACCTTCAATTAGTCTCATAACAATCTACCTACCTTATCTGGATTTTAAGTATATCATTTGATTTAACTATATGCCCGAGGATATAATCTGTCAAACAACAAGATGAATGAATCATGCTATCTTGCAATAATTCCATTGAAACGTTAATATTAGGTTATGATTAGGATGGATTTATCAAAAAAATGGGAGGATTTATAAAATGGATAAAAAATGGTGGCACCAAGCAGTGGTGTATCAGATATACCCCAGAAGCTTTAACGATTCCAATGGTGATGGCATTGGCGATCTGAGGGGTGTGATAGAAAAACTGGATTACTTAAAAGAGCTGGGCGTCAATGTGATTTGGATGAGTCCGATCTACCCTTCCCCAATGGCTGACAACGGTTATGATGTCTCCGACTATATGTCTATAGCTCCGGAATATGGCACAATGTCTGATTTTGAGGATATGATAGCTGAAGCCGATAAACGAGAAATCAAAATTATCATGGACCTTGTCGTCAACCATACCAGTGACGAGCACCCCTGGTTTGTAGAATCCCGATCTTCAATAGATAATGACAAACGAGATTGGTACATATGGCAAAAACCAAAGGCTGATGGTTCAATGCCAAACAACTGGAACTCCTGGTTTACGAGAAGCGCTTGGGATTTCGATGAGGAAACAGGAGAGTGTTATTTGCATCTTTTCAGTAAAAAGCAGCCTGACTTGAACTGGGCTAATCCTCAGGTCAGAAATGCCATCCATGATATTATGAGGTTCTGGCTTGATAAAGGCATTGGAGGTTTCAGAATGGATGTCATCAATCTGATCGGTAAGCCTTCTGATTATCCAGATGGCGCATTGGAGGGGATCGGCGTCATGGGGATCGACCACTTCGCCAATCACTCACTCGCCCATCAATATCTCAGAGAAATCAATGACAAAGTCCTCAGCCACTATGATGTGTTGACTGTTGGAGAGACACCTATGGTCACCACGTTTGAAGGCAAGCTGTATTCTCATCCAAATCGACATGAACTGGGGATGGTGTTTCAATTCGAGCACATGGATCTAGACAAGGATAGCAATTTTGCAGCAAAAAAAGAACTGGATCTGGTTCAGTTCAAGGAGATCATGACAAGATGGCAAGAGAACCTCCACAATCAGGGATGGAACAGCCTTTATTGGTCAAATCATGATCAGGCAAGAGCGGTTTCCCGCTTTGGAAATGATAAGGTTTATCGGGTTATAAGTGCTAAAATGCTCGCCAATACTCTGCACTTCATGGATGGAACACCTTATGTCTATCAAGGCGAGGAGCTTGGAATGACCAATACCTATCATAATTCAATCGATGAATACAATGATTTATTGGACCATCACAAATATGATATTTTGACAAATGATGAGGGTTTATCTAATGAAGAAGCACTTAAAATAATCCGTCCGTTTTCACGGGACAATGCGAGAGCACCCATGCATTGGAACAATAAGCTCAATGGTGGGTTTTCAACGGGAAAACCTTGGCTCAAGATGAATGACAACTACAAGTCCATCAATGCTCAAGCAGCCCTTGATGATCCTGATTCCGTTTTTTATCATTATCAGAAATTAATTGCCCTGAGACGAAGCGGTGACTTCTCTGATGTGATAGTCTATGGCAGACATCAACTTCTTCATTCAAAGGATCCTGAGGTTTATAGCTATATGCGCTATACCGACCGTAAGGCATTACTGATTGTATCCAACTTTACAGACAAGATATTGGAAAGGTCGTTTGATGAGAAGGCGATTCAAATCGTCATAAGCAACTATCAGGACAGTTCTTCCGATTTGTCCGCATTGAAGCTGAGGCCGTATGAATCTGTGGTCTATGAAGTAACGATGTAGTTAATACTGTTGATATCAAAAATTGCTAATGGGACCTTGTTAACAAGGTCCCATTATGTTATATTCTATCCTCGTTTATAGAGCTCTGTAAGCTCGGCAATCTTTCGAGCCAGCTCATCAGTCAAAGCAGCTTTGTCCATTCGCCAAGTCCAATTATCACCAATGGTAGACGGCTTGTTCATCCTCGCTGTGTTATCCAATCCCAGGAAATCCTGCATTGGCGCTATAGCCAGATTTGAGACTGAACTCCAGGCACCTCTTATGAGTCCCCAATGAAGCCCCTCATCGTAATTCAGTTTCAAATATCTGACCGCATACAGAAAATCCTCTTTGGGGATACTGTCAAACCACCCAACAGATGTTTCGTTGTCGTGGGTTCCGGTGTATACGACACTATTTTGATTATAGTTGTGGGGCAGATAATCACTTGCCTCCCTGGGATCAAATGCAAACTGAAGCACTTTCATTCCGGGAAAACCCGAATCTGCTATTAATTGGTATACATCCTCTGTCAGAAAACCCAGATCCTCTGCTATGATATCCAAATCTCCCAACACCTCTTTGATTCTGTTAAACAATTTCATGCCAGGACCTTTAATCCATTGTCCGTGTATGGCATTTTCAGCTCCGTACTTGATTTCCCAGTAGGATTCAAAGCCTCTGAAATGATCTATTCTCAGGCTATCATACAATTCAAAAGAGAATTTGATTCTCTTGATCCACCAGTTGTACTGATTATTCTCCATAATTTCCCAGTCATAAATAGGATTTCCCCATAACTGTCCAGTTGCTGAAAAGGCATCCGGTGGACATCCAGCGACAGTGACAGGTGTCTTTGCTTCATCCAAATTGAAAAGCTTTGAGTTTGCCCATACGTCCGCACTGTCTTCAGACACATAAATTGGTAAATCTCCTATAATGCTTATGCCGTTGTCGTTGGCATATTTTTTCAATTTTTGCCATTGTTTTAGGAAATAATACTGGGTGAAAACCCAAAAAAACATTTCCCACTCATGCTCCGTTTCAAATCGTCTGACTTCTTCAGAATCAAACTGCTTAAATTCATCATCCCATTTAGTCCATGATTGGTTATTAAACAGGGACTTGATAGACATAAAAAGAGAGAACTCCCTTAACCAGTCTTCATGCTCCATGTAAAAGGATTGTAGTTCTTCTCTGAGTTTGTTATAACTGTTCTCATATGCTTTTTTCAATATTGCCATCTTATTGTTGTAAAGTGTTGCATAATCAACCTTGTGGGGATTGCTACCCAAAAATGTATCCTTTATCTCCTGCCGGTCAAGAAAACCACTGTCAATAAGTTCTTCCAAATCTATAAAGTAAGGATTGCCGGCAAATGCAGAAAAACTCTGGTATGGAGAGTCGCCATATCCAGTGATTCCTAATGGTAGAATCTGCCAATTTCTCTGCTTGGATTTAATCAGAAAGTCGACAAATCCATAAGCCTCTTTTCCAAAATCCCCAATGCCATACTCACCCGGTAGAGACGATATATGCATCAGAATGCCACTTGATCTTTTTCCAATCATAAAACCCCAGCCTCCAGTATTGAAAACGTCCTTCTATCACAGTCAATCTCTGCCAGTGATCCATAAGGCAGGCAAGTCATGGGTTGGTTGTGCCCGAATGTCATGTTGTATATGATGGGTAAATCAGTCAATCCCAGTTCCTTCACAATGATTCTCTCGATAGATAGCTTGTATTCGTCATAGTATTTTTCCTGGTACGGTTTGCCAAAGATTATTCCCTTTGCTTTCTGCAGTATGCCGAGCATGCCATAGTTTCTAAGCCAATACTCAACAAAAAATGGTACGGGTACATCCTCTGATGTTTCAAAAAACAGAATAGCATCCTCAAATACGTCATCAGTAGGCCATAAAGAGGTTCCTTTCATCATTTCCATTACTTCGAGACAACCCCCTATAAGGCGTCCTGTGACAACACCCTTGCCCTGAAGAAACTCATACCCCCGGTTTTCGTATAAGGTTTTTTCAATCAGCGCATTGCTTTCGTCCCACTCGATTATATCTCCTGTCCACTGCTCCGCTACAGGTATCATGCCTATAGGAGATGGGTCAAAGACAGCCTTCTCAAACCAATGGGCTGTATAGTCAAACATCTTTATATTCTCTGCGAATTCAGCCAAAATCGATGGGCCGTAAAAGCTTGAGAGATTAGCCTTCAGGCACATGAAATGTGTGATGGTGGTATCGGAGTAACCAACAAGTATCTTAGGATTTTTCCTTATGACATCAAAATCAATAAAGGGCAACATTCTGATGCTGTCATCTCCGCCGATACATGTGAATATGGCTTTAATGGATTGGTCGGCAAAAGCTGCCATCAGATCTTCTGCTCGCTTCTCGGGATTTTGGTACACAAAAGCTGTCCCTTTCAATGTATTGGGCATTTCAACCACTTCCAAACCAAACTGTTCCTGGAGTCTTTTTTTGCCCTGCTCATAGCGCCAGATCAGATTGGCATCGCCGGCTCCACCCCATGACAGACTGACTGTAGCAACCTTGTCGCCTCTATTGAGCCTTTGTGGTTTAGTTAGTTTCAACATTCTTGTCCCTCCGTTCTAATTATCCTGTATGATTTAACAATGTTATGTCTCATTTCTGACACGTCCTCATCTGTTGAATTTCACTATGGACTTGGCAATTATTTTATGCTAAACTGTACTAGCGTTAATATGTGCGTATAATCATGCGGGTGTTGCTTAGTGGTAGAGTTCTGGCTTCCCAAGCCAGCTGTGTGGGTTCGATTCCCATCACCCGCTCCATATCATCAAAAGATTTGAATTAGGATCGGATAGGAATATTCGGTCTTTTTTGTTTGCCTTCCGACAATAGCTTGTATTGGGAATATGAAAAGAACCCTAATCCTATCCAGATAAGTCCAAAAGAGACGGCTGACACCATATCAAAAGGCTCACCGAAAACTAAGACACCTAGCAATAACATACCTGTTGGTGCTATATATTGGAGAAATCCCATAATGCTAAGTGGGAGCCGCATGGTGCCTTCTGCAAACAATATTAACGGAATAGCGGTAAATATTCCACTTAGGGAAATCTTCAACCAAAAGTGCCATGGAAGATTGCCTGTGATACCGCTCCCTGAAAATTCATTAAATAATAGGTATGGCAGTAAAAACAAGCCTGCAATCAGTGTCTCAAATCCCAGACCATACAGCGATTTCAGAGGTGATTTCTTTTTCATAAACCCATAAAAAGCAAATGATATAGCTAAAGCGAATGAAACATAAGGAATCTTTCCATAGTAGAATGACTTGATTACAACTCCTAAAAATGCAAAAGCAATACCGGTCTTTTGAAGCTTGTTTAACTTTTCCTTTAAAAAAACAAGGCCTAGTAGAGTTAATACCAACGGATTGATGTAATAACCCAGACTAGCCTCAATCACGAATCCGCTGTTAACTGCCCATATAAACAGCAGCCAGTTAATAGAAATCATCATTGATGGCAGTATAGCAGCTCCCCAGTTTCTTCTGTCGGAGATTAACTTGACAAATAACGACCATTCACCTCTATGCACCATCAAGATAGTGACAAAAACGAACGACCACACGACGCGGTGTGAAAATAGCTGATAGGGGCTTATGGCACTAACAGTTTTCCAATATAACGGCAGCAATCCCCAGATGGCAAATGCGCCTCCCCCATTTATAAGTCCTTTGATATACTCTTTTCGATCCATTATAAGCCTCTTAACTTTGTCATTTAAATTAATTTGTTGAAAGTAATTTGTATTGAGAATATGAAAAAAAACCCAATCCAATCCATATGAATCCAAACGCTATGCCTGAAGCCAAGTCAAATGCTTCTCCAAAAATAAAAATTCCTAACAATAAAACCAGAGTCGGATAAATGTATTGCAAGAATCCTACGACACTCAAAGGTAATCTTTTCGTTCCCTCAGAGTACAACAATAGCGGTATGGCAGTCGCCAATCCACTAAAAGCAATCATAAGCCAAAAGTACCAAGGAAGATTCCCGGCAACACCCCTGCCCTGAAACTCCACCATTAATAAAAACGGGAAAGCGGGTATACTAACCACCAATGTTTCAAATCCCAGTCCATATAGTGATTTCAATGGTGATTTTTTCTTCATAAACCCATAGAAAGCGAATGTTGTCGCCAGAGTCAAAGCTATAAAAGGTATTTGTCCATAGGATATCGATTTTATCAACACACCAATTACTGCAAATATAATACCTACTGTTTGAAGCCTATTTAGTTTTTCTTTCAATATCACAACGCCAATCAATGTGAAAATCAAAGGATTTATATAATACCCAAGGCTAGCCTCAATAACATAGCCATTATTGACTGACCATATGAATAATAGCCAATTGATGGCAATTGCGAATGAAGGTCCTAAGGCTGCCAACCAATTGTTCTTATCCTTCAGAAGTTTAGTGAAAAATCCCCACTCCCCTCTTAGTCTCAATAGGATTGCAACCACTAAAAAAGACCAAAAAACCCGCTGAGTGAATATTTGATACGGGCTGATGGCGCTGACTGTTCTCCAATATAGTGGCAGCAATCCCCACATAACAAAGGCTGCTCCACCAAATATTAATCCTTTTACATACTCTTTTCGATCCATATAATCCTCTTAATTATTGGGTATTGCTCGTTTGATGTTTAAATAATTACATTCATTAATCTTATCATAATTATTAGGCATCTACAACTGCTACTGCTCTTATTGATATTCCGTCACTGTTTTTGTTTTTCAACGGCAGCATGATGATATCGAAGAATGGAGAAATAATAGCATTGAGATTGGTCAGATTCTCCGTGATAGTTCCACCCTTACTGAAAACCGCATGATGGTTTTCAAAGGTTGTGGTATCGACAGGATCAATAGAAATAGCATCCACACCGAAGCCTTTTATGCCAAGACTCATTAACCAGTTAACATGCTCAAGGGGCAAAATCGGAAAGTCTACAAAATATCGTTTTTCTCCCCAATAGTCACTCCAACCCGTATAAAGAATTATGAAGTCGACAGATTCCAATTCAGGCTTCAATTGAATCAGAGTGTCCAAATAAGGTATTCCTTCTCTCAAGTCCAGTAAAAATGCCTTCCCAAAGAAATGTTCAATTGGGTATTCATCAAGGGTCATCCCACCCTTGACCATATGAGCCGGCGCATCCATATGAGTGCCTGTATGGGAATAGAAACTGATCTCGACCTCAGCAAAACCATCTATATCTACCGTGTTCTTTTGTTTGATTTTCGGCGCACCTGTTCCCGGATAGAAAGGCATGTTTTGTTCTATCGTATGAGTTAGATCAATATACATGAATAACCTCCTTTATTTCATCTCATCATATTGGGTATTAGAGATTGTATCATTGTAACATGGTTATGAGTCATTTTCCAGTCGAATTATTTAAATTATCCACCTTAAGGCTGAGATTAAAACACCCTTGAGACCTAATAAAAAGGAGCCCTTAGACCGTTAATTACTATTATCATAAAGGTTATAATAAGTTCAAGAAGTTGCAGAAGGAGTACCACCTATGGAAACCACATTCAACAAGAATAAAGAAAACGAAGAAGCAACCAAAAAAACGGAGGTAAATAAAATGGCTCATGCTATAGCAATCATAAATAGAAAGTTATCTTTATCAATCAGGAATATATTACCAACTTTTACAGTTATAAAATCCGAGAATGATATTGAACAGATTTTACTGATGCAGCAAGTTGAAAAAGACAGAGACAGAATTAAACAGTCATATTATGACCATGGTCCTTATTTAAGATAGTAGCAAAGCGTAATCCGATGACTAACGGTGCTAAGACTCCCACTTCAGTGGGAGATAAGCACTGTAAAGTCCCTGGATAACGGTTTCTAAGGTTCAGATCGCGTTTGAAACGCCACCTGAATCCAAGAACCCTGTTAATCAAGCCACAGAACCACACTACAGTTGGAACTTTCCCTCCCCTGCAATGTGGTTCTTATTGTTTTTATATTTACTTATCATCTGTTAAATGGTGTTTGTTTGCATAGACTGCTACTTTTGTTCGATCTTCCAATTCAAGCTTTGATAAAACATTACTGACATGTGTCTTGACAGTTTTAACACCTATGAACAAGGTCTCTGCTATTTCTTTATTAGTCTTACCCTTTCCGATTTCCTTCAAAACCTCCATCTCTCTCTCTGTCAAGGTTTCATGTTTAGCGGTTTTTTTTCGACTGTTAGCTAGCATAACCTGTCCTACTTTTCCTTCTAGAGTCGATTCACCTTCTCTTGCCTTTTTGATTGCCCTCACGATATCCTCGGCTTTTGATGTTTTCAAAAGATAACTAAATGCACCTGCATCCAAGGCTGGCATCACTTTGTCTTCTTCGATAAAACTGGTAAGTATGATTATTTTTGAATCCCATGACATTTTAGAAAAAGACTCCGTAATTAGCTTAGTTGCTTCTATTCCGTTCATCTCGTCCATCACCAAATCCATCAATATCACATGGGGTCTCAATGCTAGTGCCATCTCGACACCCTCTTTTCCATTGCTAGCCTCTCCCACCACTTCAATCTCATCTTCTGTGGAAAGATAGGCACTCAGTCCCATTCTTACCATTTCATGATCATCTACAATCAAGACTCTTATTCTATTATCCATTAATGAAAATACCTCCTTTAAGATTTAAAAATACTTTGCACGCCTACCGGGACGCGAACCTCAATGCGTGTTCCTTTATTAGGAAACGATATGACGTCAAATCTTCCACCCATTTCTTCTATACGTTCTCTCATTGTGGCCATACCATAGGATGATTTTTTACTATCAGATGATTCAATTCCTATGCCGTTATCCTCTATCATTAGTGTAAGAACTTTATCCTTCTGGAAAAGCTTAATCGAGAAACTGGATGCTTTTGAGTGTCTGAGTATATTGGATATAGCCTCCTGTGTCACCCTGAACACATTGTTCTCTATCCCAGGAGTTAGCCCTTCGATGTTATTAAGATCTGTATGTATTGTAATGTTCTCATGCTTCAAATCCAATTCATCCAATAGTTTCTGTATACCATCCTTGAGGCTGTGATTCTCTAGATTGACTGGTCTCAGATGCATAATCAGTGCTCTAAGCTCTTGTTGAGCATTGCTGACCATTTTTTCAATTACTGTGAAATATTTTTTTGCCTCTTCTGGTTTATTGTCTATCATTTTTGATGTTGCTGATACTGTCGTACTGATAGCAAATAATTGCTGACTAATAGCGTCATGAAGTTCTCTAGCAATTTTTCGCCTTTCCTCCGATGAAGCTGCTTCTTCTGCACCTTCCATCAATTCCTTGTTTTCATTGATTAGCCGCTGTAGAGATTCTACCTGCTTTTCTGTTCTCTGAGCCATCCGATTAAACTGCTCACTTATTTCTTCCAACTCCATATAACCTTTCACATTAAGGCGATACTCAAGTTTTCCTCTTGATAGCTTTTCATTGGCATCTCTAATGGCCTGTAGCTGGTTTTTCAGAGACCTACCTACGGGAACACCAATGATATAAGTGACTACCAAGGAAGATAAACATCCTATGATGATAATTAATATGAGTACAATAAAATAAGATGGGGAAAAGAAATCAAATCCTAATGCTCTGACTAGGAAATCACTGTTTAGACCTTCGGACATCAAAAGACTGAGGATTAATATCCCCAGAATCATTAACACAATTGATGAGAAAGCTGTCATTAAAAACTTCCGGACAATGTTATACTGAACGCTTTTCCCTTCCATTGGTTTCGTTAAGAAATCTCTGATTTTCCACATATCGCCTCACGCTCTCTCATAGGCTGTATTGTTGTCTATTTGTTCTATCTTCTGATTGATATGTCACCGATGTTCAATGAAATATTCATTTTTAGCTTTTTAAATGCATCATCAAATTTTTCACTTCGATAATTCAAAGTGTTTGATACTCCTGATTTTTTTGCCTTAGAATTATTCATAAATTCTTGTTCCTGTCCGAATATATCGATACTGCCTACTCTCACTGAAGCAGAAATTTCTACAGCCAAATCTTCAGGTAGAATCACCTGAATATCACCAACCCAACCAGAAAGATTCAGAACAGACATGCCATCTTCTAATAATGCCGTCGTCAGATCCACATAAATTTCTCCAACACCAATATTGTGGCTGCTGTCCTCCAATGCCCAAGGTTCATCTCCTAATCTCAGATCTCCTACAGCATTGAAACCACCTTTGTTTAACTTTATGCCTTGAAAGTTCTGATCGCTTTGAATTTCAGAATCACTGAATTCGAAAAAAATAATTCTTATACCTAGAAATATGATAAAAAGTCCAGCAACTACACTCCACAAGCTTATACTTTCATCAAATAAAAGATTGATACGATTCTCTAATAGCACCAATCCGACAATCATCATTGATGTCCATCCATAAATCTTGCTGAACTTTTTATTGGCAGTAGCTTTTGTTAAAATGGCATCCACTAAATGGTACAGTGCCCACACTATTATCGCGACTGGCCAATAATTGAACAATATATTTTTTGAACCAAAAGGCATCATGCCAAAATTGGACAGTAGATACAATCCTCCAACAAGCACCAGTATGGTTCCAACTAGGGTTTTATTAATTTTGAGTGTCATTGCACCCGTCTCCCTTACCTAAACTATTATTTGGTAATTAAAGTATATGCTAATATATGTCCGATTGCTATAACCTAGGGACGGTTTCCGTCTCCGCCTTAAGGCGGAGATCAAAGTAACAAGTATCAGACCAACTTGAAGCTTGAAACATATTCCATTGTTTCTATATTTTCTTTTGACTTATCTATTGTCCATTCGCCTTTAACGCCCATTTCATCACAAGTCATCTGAAAATGACACATGGCTATTCACAAGTCTATTCTTTGCAGGTCGAAACCCATGGGGTTTGCTGCGTAGTTTGGGGTTCTCTTGAGATAAAATTCATAGATTGATTTATCCTCAGAAATCAAAACACGCCAAGGTTGTTTGTTAGATGCTGATGGTCCTATTCGTACCATTTCCAACGGCTCATTCAAGATACCTTCAATCGTCTTATGCATAGGAAGTGAAAAATCATACAAATAAAAAAGGTCTTTCCATGGCAGTCTCTGATCAGCTTTAACCAGTATTCGCATGGCCTTTTGCTTGATGCCTTCCTTGTTTTTAGGATATCCAACTGGTGTTATACTCGGAATAATTTCGCCTTCTTCCAAGGATATCTCATTATTCAGGAGTTTCCTATCAAATGTCCCTCCAAGCCAACAGGTTCCCAATCCCAAGTCTGTTAGAAAAAGAATCATCTTTTCCATAACATAACCGAACTCAACCATATTTGAGAGAGTGTTATCAACACAACCGGCTATGTAAGCCTGTGGATTGACTATAATGCCATAGGTTCCTATTTTTAAACCTTTGCCACTCTCATTTTCATCAGCAAAAATGAGTTCTAGTCTGATTTCTGTTCCAAACATTCCGATTCTGTTCTCTTTATTATTTATATATTCTCTGATTTTGTCGCAATCATCTTCACTTAACTTTTTGCTCTCATAGGTTCTTACTGATTTTCTTTTTTTGATAATCTCCATGATAGATTTCATTTTTTCTCCTTTAGTTTTTCCATCTCAAATAGGTAGCCCAAATCCTTTGGTCTTGTAAATTTTGTGTTGATGCCAGATTCAATCAGCGTCTGAATATCACTTTCCCTTATTTCTTCAATAACCCAATTTTTCTAAAAAACACTCCAACGTCATCTCTGGTCTTGTCCATCAGCATTTTACCGCAACGTTCTGTCCAGGTTTCTGTGATTTTTCCCTTTGTCCGTTCGCTGTAATAATTTTTTACAACCTCATCGTATTCGCCAATCAAACGTTCTTGCTGACTCTCATCATAAAAATCAACCTTGCAGACTTCTTCTTTAGGCAGTCTAGGTTTAAGTTCCGGTGTGTCATCGGGATATCCCAGGCACAATAGAAACAAAGGAGCAACCTTATCCGGGAGTTCAAAGGTTTCAGATAGTTTTTCCACATTATTTCTTATTCCGCCTACAGCTACACCACCTAGTCCCAAGCTTTGTGCAGCTATGAACGCCTTTTGCATAGCGAGGGATGCATCTACAACTGCGACAGTGTAGCACTCGGTGTTGCTGAACACTTCCTTGTCCACGCCTTTGTAATACTTACTCCCTCTGTGCAGATCTGCACAAAACAATAGTACTAGAGGTGCAGTCTTAATCCACTGCTGCCCTCCTGATACTTCGAAAAGAATCTCTTTTTTCGATGGGTCTCTCACTTCGATAATTGTATAGGCTTGATAATGGCTGGAAGTTGGTGCCATCTGAGCACACTGGATAATTGTATCCACGAGCTCCCTATCTATGGGTCTATCTTGATATTTTCTGATGGATGTGTGATTCAATAGCATTTTTATCGTTTCATTCATTGCATGTCTCCGTTTTATTTTGACTTTTTCCTGCATATACTACAGATAGTTTACCACAGCGTTATTACATCTATCAACAGGGTTCTTAAACCGTTATCCAGGGACTCTACTGTGCTTAACTCCCACTTGTAGAAGGGGGAGTTAAGCACTGTTAGTCATCGGATCAAATTTTATGTCCATCTGATTCAGCATATGGAATGGTTATGATAAACCAACTTCCCTTACCCAGATCAGATTCGACATTTATTGAGCCTCCCAATGCCTCAACATTTTCTTTGGCGATATAAAGTCCCAGTCCCTCTCCTGAGGACTTATGGGATTCGCCGCTGTGATAGGCGTCAAATATTTTAACAATCTCTTCTTTTGGTATGCCAATCCCACTATCTTCAATGTCTATGATAAGTCGATTTTGAAGCGTTTCATATTTAATAGTTACCATTCCATTTGCCTCTGTGAATTTATAGGCATTTGTCAAGATATTATAGATGCTTTGACTAAGTCTGTATTTGTCTGACCTAATGTAAATCTTTTTTATTGATAGCAGATCCAGTCCAATGTTCTTTTTATCAAATTGAACCTTGATTCCGGATATAATCTGACTTATCAGCTGATGAAGCTCAAATACTTCAACGTTAAGAACAATCTCGTCTTTCCCGATATCAACAATGTTGCTCAAATCAGAAATGATAGATGTCAGATTTTCAATCTGAATTTCACATGTTTTTATTTCGTCATGGGTCATTTCGACAATTCCATCATCTATGGCTTCCAAATGGTTTTTTAGTATGGTCAGGGGTGTTCTAGCCTGATGAATCAGTTCATCCACAAATCTCTTTCTTGCCTTTTGCTTCATTTTTAGACGTGTATTAAGGGCTTCAAGGCTTGTCTGAATAATTCTGATCTCTTTGATTCTCGATGTTTTCCTTTCAAATTCTTTTCCCAGATCAACTCCCATTGCCATTTCTGCAGTATTAGCCAGATCAGTGCTAAGAACCTTGCTAATTTTGGAACCTGTCACTACGATAAATATCAAAACCAGCCCGAAAGAAATAATGCTATAAGTTATCAGTGCTGCTTTAAACATTCTCGTTCCAAATGAATTTCCAATTGAACTATGCCTGGTGATGGTAATTTTTCCTAGTAATACGCCGTTATCAATAATATCGAGAGTCTCTGTTTCATTCGTGAAAGACCCCATCATTCTGCTCATCATGTTGCCTCTCATCATATTATTAATTGTTTCAACAGGTTCAGCCACATCTGCCAATAAATCAAGATTCCTGTCGTATAATCTGATTCTTATAATGGGGTCGCTAAGATGTGATTCAAGTTGGACTTCAATCTGTTCATGCGAATATTCATAATCTTTTAAGACCCTTTTAGAATAGTCAATTATCTGAGTAAAATGATCTTCGTACTTTTCTTCTGTATAATTAACAAAATATCTGTTAATTAGAAGGCTGAATATAAATGAGTTCACTGCAACAGATATGACAGCTGTTAGAATCAGAGCAATCAACCATTGCTTTCTGATCGTCATTATTGCTCACCTCCAAATATATAGCCTGCGCCATATTTTGTGATCAGATATCGGGGATTTTTAGAGTCCACCTCAATTTTTTGCCTTATTCTTTTTATATAGCTATCCACATTTCGATCATAGCCTTCATATGAATTGCCGAATGCCAGTTCTATCAGTTGATCTCTATTTAATACCTGGCCCTGATTCTTAAACATAACAAGCATGAGGCTATACTCCGCGGATGTCAGTAATATTTCGTCATCATTGCGGTATAGCTTCATGCTATGTGTGTGCAGTTTTAAATCTCCACAAGTGTATACTATTTCCTGCTTGTCATGATAAATCCTGTTAATTAGTGTCTGTACACGCTTTACCAGTTCTTTGACACTAAATGGTTTGACAACATAATCATCCGCTCCGGTGTCAAATCCCTTTAGTCTGTCTTCTTCATCTTGTTTGGCGGTAAGCATGATGATAGGGATCTCGGATATTTTGCGTATTTCTCGCAGGACATCATAACCATCAATACCCGGAAGCATAATATCCAAAATCATCAGATGTATTGTTGTGTTATTGAAAATACTCAATGCCTTGAATCCATCCTCGGCTATATAAGTATTGAACCCTTCCTTATCAAGATATTTCAGAACAATCCCACTGATTTCAGGCTGGTCTTCTACTATCAAAATGTTGTATCTCAAAATAATCACCCTGCCTTCATTATACTATAAATCATTAGAAGACAGTACATTTTTAAAGCTCAACATCCTACTCCAGTATGTTTTTTCGTTTCAGGTACTCTTCCTCTGTTATTTCACCTTGTGCATATTTCATCTTCAACATCTGCAATGCCTCATTATCTCTTTTCCCTTTTCCAGTTCCGGTTTTTTTGGTAAAATAGACTACCCCTATGACTACAGCTGCAACAACTATAATCAGTAAAGCGCCGCCAAAACCACCACGCATCATTCCCGCACCACGAAAACAATTATCTAATACGCCAAATCCTCGTTCATACATCATTTATATATCCTCCTTTATTTCTTAATCAGACTTATCATTTTCAGATAAGTCGCATCGTCTATTTCGCCGTTTATATATCTGAGTTTCAATGTTTCCTCAGCTTGTGATGAATTATTTTTTTCGAATATTTTTCCATCGTTGTTCTTATATACATAATATACGCCAAACACAATCAATATCGGTATAATTAGCATCATAACTTTACCTCCTTCCAAACCTTCGTAGTGTCAACTAAGACACTCGTTTTTTATTTTAAATCCTTTTATTTTCAAGGGTTTCACTCTTTTTTTAACAAAAATAACAATGACCCCCTTTTTTGAGATATAATTTAAGCTTCTGAACCCAAAATTTACTCTGAAAG
>JAHRFV010000132.1 GCA_019084435.1 Dethiosulfatibacter sp. | reverse complement strand
TGACACCATCAACCCTAAGGCCATCAATATGGTATTGTTCGAAGTAAAAGTTTGCATTGGAAATCAAGAAATTCTTAACGGCTCTTCTGCCAAAATCGAACTTTTTAGTACCCCAATTTTGATGGCGAGGAGCTTTATGGCGGAATCGACCATCCAAATTGGGGTACTAAAAAGTTCTATTTTGGCAGAAGAGCCGTTAAGAATTTATTGATTTCAAATGCAAACTTTAACTTCGAACAATACAATATTGATGGCCTTAGGGTTGATGGTGTCACCTCCATATTGCAGCTTTATTTTGGTATTGATGGAACACCATTTAGAAATCAATTCGGAGGAACTGATGATCTCAATGGAATTGATTTCCTAAAGGAACTCAATACCAAAATTAAGCTACAATATGGAGGTGACACAATCAACCCTAAGGCCATCAATATGGTATTGTTCGAAGTAAAAGTTTGCATTGGAAATCAAGAAATTCTTAACGGCTCTTCTGCCAAAATCGAACTTTTTAGTACCCCAATTTGGATGGTCGATTCCGCCATAAAGCTCCTCGCCATCAAAATTCAACAAGCCATGCTCATCTCTGCAAAAATGTCCCGGTACCCAGTCTAGAATCACGCCTATATCATTTAAGTGACATCGGTCAATGAGATACATCAGATCGTCGGGGGTTCCATACCTGCTGGTGATTGAGTAATAACCTGTGGTTTGGTAACCCCATGAACCATCGTAGGGGTGTTCCATAACTGGCATGATTTCTAAAAAATTGTAGCTCAATTCTTTCATATATGGTATCAACTCATCAGCCAATTCCCTATAGTTCAAATAGGTCCCATCGGATTTTGTTTTCCATGATGCCAGATGGACTTCATAGATATTGATTGGCTCTTTGATTAAGTTTCTTTTTTGTCTCTTTTTCAGCCACTTGTCATCATTCCATTGATACTTTTGCAGATTAACTGTCACTGATGAAGTTTCCGGTCTGACTTGTGAAAAAAAAGCATAAGGGTCTGCCTTATATACGAAGTTTCCATTTTTCATAAAGATTTTGTATTTATAAACTTCGCCCTCGCTGATTCCAGGGAAAAAGCATTGCCATACACCTGTCTTTTCATCTCTTTCCATCGGATTGGCGCGGTCATTCCAGTAATTAAAAGAGCCCACCAAAGAAACCTCAGAGGCGTTAGGGGCCCAAAGAGTAAATAGTATTCCTTTCTTGTCCTGATCATCCTTCAGATGAGCTCCAAAATAATTGAAGCTGTCATATAGTTCATGAGATTGATAGTTTTCCCATTCTTGATTTATATTTTTGTCCATTATAACCTCAATGCTTTTTATTAATTATACAATATTTTTAATGACTTGTATAGTTAAGCTACCGTTAATCATTGAAATTTGAACAAAAAAAGGAGAGGCAAGCCTCTCCTCTAAATATCTAAATCGACAATTTTGCAATTAATGCATCAACAATTTTTTCCCAATCTCCAACAACCTTATAGTCAGATACGAGGTAATGACTATTATAATTTTTAGACTCCTATAGTTTTATAGTGGTTTGTGATTATCATGTCAAAGTCTGTTGAAAATCTATCTGAATTTTTGATTATTTTATTAGAATTTGAAAATTCGAATAGTCAAAAATGATACCTTGTGTTACAATGATACCATAATTTTTTTGGAGGTATCACATGATTGAGGAAATGGAAAAAATTTATAGATGTCCCTTGGAACTATCTATGGATCTCATAGGTGGCAAGTGGAAATGTGTCATACTTTGGCATCTGAGAAATTATCATCTGAGATTCAGCCAACTGAAAAGAATAATGCCCGGAATCACACCCAAAATGCTGACACAGCAGCTGAGAGACCTTGAGGAAAATGGCTTAGTACATAGAGAAGTATATGCGGTAATACCGCCAAAGGTTGAATATTCACTTACAGAGGATGGCAAGACTTTCCTGCCTG
The DNA here is from genome assembly GCA_019084435.1 of Dethiosulfatibacter sp. The sequence goes on along the minus strand of JAHRFV010000132.1, from coordinate 5,448 downwards.
TTTTGAATTCTATGTACAAATGGGGTAGAAGCTACGCAGATCAATTTGATATAACCATTGATACATCACTCCAGGAGAAAATAATCAAACAAGAGTTGAGTACTTCTAAGAAATGATATAATGTGAATACAAAATATTTAAAGCCGTGTCTATGATATACTCGACACGGCTTTTCTATTTGATGTTAAAAATATATTTTATTTGTAGAGAATTGAAGCATCTGTTAGAATTAACTTAACGTGATTAATATTCATAGGAGGGCGAATTGAAACAATTGTTGACTATCAAATTTATGAATCAGAGTGCCATGCAAAAGGTTCTATATTCATTAATTCCCATATTCATATTTGCTATTGGAACATTTGGCTGGAGGGTTTTGATTCTGGCAATAGTGACATGTATTTCAGCTATGCTGACTGAGTGGATGTTCAATAGAAAATCCAAAAAGCCTTTTACCAAAGCTGTATTAGTTTCTGCATTGCTTTTCACCCTAACTCTGCCCCCTAGAACACCATTTTGGGTGGCCTCAGTAGGCATTATATTCGGTATAACTTTCGCTAGAGAGGCTTTTGGTGGATTCGGAAGAAATGTATTTAATCCTGCGGCAGCTGCAAGAGCGTTCGTATACGTGTCCTTTGCTAAATACCTTACGGCTCAGTGGTCTGCACCATCAACAGTTTTTATGGGTGGATTCACAAAGTACCTGACCGAACCTATTGATGTGCTGGCACAATCCACACCTATGCTGATTTACAGAGATAGCGGCGTCATGGCATCCTATTTTGACCTTTTCGTTGGCAATATCTCTGGTTCTATGGGAGAGGTATCTGCTTTGCTTATTCTGTTGTCAGGTTTATATCTTGTCATCAAGAAAGTAGCTCACAAGGAAATCATTCTTTCCGTTTTCTCAGGTTATTTTATACTTAGCTTTAGTCTTTATTATATGGGGTTTCAACAGGTCTTCCAACCATTATGGGGTTTTCTGACAGGCGGATTGATTTTCGGTGCTGTTTTTATGGCGACGGATCCTATCACATGCCCAAAAACCTTCGAAGCCCGCATTGTATTTGGTCTGCTGATAGGCGGTATAACAGTAATCATTCGTTCCTTCGCGCTATTTCCAGGTGGTATCATGTTTGCTATTCTAATAGCCAACACCTTTGTTCCAATAATGGACGAAGGGGTCAAGTATCTGAAGAAGAGAGGTGTTCAGAATGGCTAAAAAGAAAAAGGTACTGTATCCTGTTGTATTTATGATAATAATAACTGTGGTTTTCACTTCTGTTTTAGCCATCATCAACGAAGTATCAGCAGAAAGAATCCAGCAGCAGTCCAAGCTAAAAGAACAGTCCAAGGTCCTTTATGCTTTCAATATTGAGTATGGTGAAACCGGTGCAGAAATCATCAGGCAATACAATCAGTTTATCGAGGAAAGAAAAGCAGACAATCAGACCTACTATGTAAGAAAATCGAATGACGATATAACGGGCTATGCTTTCAAGATTGAAGGTGCAGGCCTTTGGGGTGGTATAGAGGCCATATTGGCATTCAACCAGGATTTTAGCAATCTTACAGGCGTTTCTTTTCTCAATCATTCCGAAACACCCGGTCTCGGAGGAAGGATAGACGAGGAGTGGTTTCAGGAGCAGTTCAGAGATATTTCTCTAGATGTAAACTCTACAGATCCTTATTTAATCTTCAAACCCTCTACAGGTGGAAATGTCGATACTATTTCAGGGGCTACATCTACATCAAAAGCGGTTCTGAACATATTTAACCAGAATATTGAGGTTATCCTCACTGAAACAAAGGGGGATGTACTAGATGAATAAAAAAACAAAATCAATAATCACAATGGGTATATGGCAAGATAATGCTATTTTTAGGCAAATTTTAGGAATCTGCTCTGCTCTGGCAGTCACAAACCTAATGATTAATTCACTGGTAATGGGACTAGGGCTTATATTTGTCACCGCTTTTTCAGAGCTGACTGTTTCATTTCTCAGACAGTACACGCCAAAGCATATCCGAATGATGGTCCAGACTTTGATTATATCAGCCTACGTGATTATGGTGGATATCTTCTTAAAGGCATTCTTCCCTGCAATGAGTGAGGCTCTGGGTCCTTATGTGGGCCTGATTATAACAAACTGCATTATCATGGGTAGATGCGAGAGCTTTGCTCAGAAAAACCCACCTGGTTATGCTTTCTTGGATGGAATGGCATCCGGTGCTGGGTATGCAATAGTGCTACTAATCATTGCTTTTGTCAGAGAGCTTTTGGGTTTTGGCTCAATCTTTGGTATTAACATCCTGGGCGAGTCCTGGGTCTCCTGGACATTGATGATCATGCCGCCAGGTGCCTTTTTCATGCTGGCTATCGTCATTTGGATCTCAAAGAATATCTTTAAGGAAAAATCTGATAATGGGGGTGTCAAAGCCTGATGGAAATCAATCCTATCGTCATTTTCTTTGCCGCAATATTCACTAATAACATGATATTGGCTAATTTCTTGGGAATGTGCTCATTCATTGCTGTCAGCAGTGATATCAAGACGTCTTTCAGTCTTGGGCAGGCTGTCACCTTTGTCCTGACTTTCACCACTCTAATCAATTTCATAGTCTATCGTTATGTGCTTGTACCATTGCGTTTGGAATACATGCGATTCATAGTCTTTATCATTGTAATCGCTGCATTTGTCCAACTGGTCGAAATGATCATTGATCGGTATTTTCAGACGCTGTACTATGCTTTAGGAATATTCTTGCCATTGATAACAGTCAATTGCGCTATATTAGGCGTCTCCCTGTTTATGGTTATTAGGGATTACACACTCTTACAATCAGTCGCCTTCGGTGTCGGATCCGGTCTCGGATGGATGCTGGCAATTGTTGCCATGGCAGGTATCAGGCAAAAGATAAAAAACAACCCGTTTCCCAAGGGACTGGAGGGTCCCGGTATCACCTTGATCATCACCGGATTGATGGCTCTGGCTTTTATCGGTTTCTCGGGAATCGTTCAAATACAGTAGGAGGAGCTTATGGAAAACATAATTACAACCGTTGTCGCAATATCAGGCATTACAGGTTTTTTAGCGCTTCTTCTTTCGATAGCCAATAGGACTATCGCCAACTACGGTGAAAAAAAACTGATTATTAATGAAGAAAAAGAATACATCGTAGAGGGTGGCGACAATCTGCTGTCAACCTTGAACGAGCAAGATATTTTTATCCCCTCTGCTTGTGGTGGCAAGGGCAGCTGTGGATACTGTAAAGTGAAGGTCATCGAAGGTGGTGGTCAGTTTCTCGCAACAGAAAAGGGCTATGTCTCAGAGACTGAGAGATTGGACGGCATCCGATTGTCCTGCCAGTTACGGGTCAAAGAGGACATTAGAATTGAGATTCCAGAAGAGTTGTTTAATGTCAAACAATACGAATATACCGTGACCATTCTAGAAGATCTGACTGATAAAATTAAACGGGTACGGCTTGAGCTTCCTGAGACACAGGAAATCAACTATAAACCGGGACAATATATCCAAATTTTGACACCTGTATATGACGGTAACGAGGAGGTCTATAGAGCTTATTCGATTACCACCCCACCTAGCTCAAAGCATGCCATTGAGCTGTTTATCGGTTATGTTCCTGATGGTATCTGCACCACTTACATCCATAAGCATCTCAAGGTGAACGACAAATTAAGCATTGTTGGACCTTTTGGTGATTTTTATTACAGAGAGGGTGATAAGGAAATGGTTCTTGTGGCAATAGGCACCGGTATGGCACCTATCATGGGTATACTTAGATATATGAATGAAAACCACATTGAAAGAAAGGCAACCCTATACTTCGGTGCTCGAACAAGAAGTGATATGTTCATGACAGACGAGTTAAAAGAACTTGAAAAAACAATGTATGATTTCGAATACATCAATTGTCTGTCTCGTCCTACAGCACACTGCGAGTGGGATGGTAAGGTCGGAAGAGTCACGGATCTTATAGAGAAATTTGTGGATAATGGAGAGAGCAAAGAAGCCTATCTGTGTGGAAGTCCACCGATGATAGACTCGGTCATTCCCATTCTTAAAGAGAAAGGCTTCACAGATGGGGACATATATTTTGATAAGTTTGATTGAGGGAGATAGAATGAATATACTTATTGCTGAAGATGAAAGAGATTTAAGAGATCTGTTGAAGTTGAATCTCGAAAAGGAAAACTATAATATCATTTGCGCAAAAAATGGAATAGAAGCCCTAGATCTGTTTAATAAAGATAGCGTTGATCTGGGGATTTTTGATGTCATGATGCCGGAGCTTGATGGCTTCAACCTACTGAGAAAGATCAGAGAGACAAGTGATGTCCCAGTCATTATGCTGACTGCTCGGGATACGGATATGGATAAGCTGCTAGGATTTGGATTGGGAGCGGATGACTATCTTGTGAAGCCCTTCAGTATGGTCGAACTGATAGCAAGAGTAGGTGTATGGATGAGAAGACAGTCAAATTCAAATCAAAGCTCACCAAAGCTATTAACCATAGGTGAATTGACTATTAACACCGATGCCTGTAGTGTTTATAAGAATGATGAGCAAATTTCCCTTAATGCAAAAGAATACTTGTTGTTGAAACATTTCATGGAAAACCCAGAAAGAGTCTTCACAAAAAAACAGCTCTATTCAGCCGTCTGGGATGAGGATTATTACTATGACGACAACACAATCATGGTGCATATCAGCCATATAAGAGCCAAAATAGAAACGAATACTAAAAAACCTGTTTATCTCAAAACAATAAAGGGCATAGGCTATAAACTGAGCAAGGGAGCCGTCAAATAAATTGAAGCTGAAGAACCGTTTATTATTTAACTATGTTTCCATTTTTTTAATCACCACGCTTATTGCTGTAAGCGCCTATTTTTTGTTCAGTCTCACTTCTGTCAATCTTGAAAAGACTTTAGTCAAGAACAAATATACAGCTCACTCCCTAATGAATGATGACATTTCTGACATAGCCTACAGTGATGTTACGTCCAATAATGGCGGTATTCAGGTTATTGATAGCAATTATAAAATAATTTTCTCAGAAGGTATCAACACCTTTCCCAAAAGCCAATTGACTGTCAGTGAGTGGACTGATTTTCTTACCCGCTCTCAGGATATACGTCGTCAATACAGTTTTTCTGTCGCTTACAACGAACGAGAGCAATTTTGGCTTGTTGTCACCTTTCCCACATCTATTCGCATTGATTTCAATATTACACACAACCGTTTCTACAACTCAGCAGATTCGACCTCTGTTATAGCTGTAATTACAATAATCATATCAATATATGTTTTACTGTTGATTATCAGTACATTGTTGTATTCAAGAATGTCAGCCTCAGTCTTCACAAAACCTCTAGCAGCCTTGCAAAAAAGCGCTAATCAATTAAGAAAAGGAGATTA
>JAHRFV010000075.1 GCA_019084435.1 Dethiosulfatibacter sp. | reverse complement strand
TTGACCAGATGGCAGTTGTCTTTATATACATGGGTATAATCTTTGGGTTTTTGAATAGAAACACACCAAGTCAGACTGCACCAAAGCCTATGACTAATGAAGCTCCCAACATACCTTTTGCCCCATCGATAAAAATTGATGCAGTCTGACTTGGTGTGTTTCTATTCAAAAACCCAACGATTATACCCATGTATATAAAGACAACTGCCATCTGGTCAAATCCCCATCTAAAATTAATGCCACCATAAGTAATTACGCCAAATGCGGCTACAACAGCTAGACCAATTGGAATATGCTTAGTTTGTGCCTCAACAAATGCGTCATCTACGTTACGTTTATTTGCTAGTTCTATTCCATAGACAAGACTTTTAGTAGGATCATTTTTTATTTTAGAACAGTACTTGAGGGTGTAAACAGCTGTTAAAGCAAAGAACAAAACAAAACTTATAATACGCATCGACATTCCAGAGTAAGCAGGAAGACCAGCTATTTGCTGTGCAATGGCTGTTGTAGGTTGGAGAATGCCTGTAGCAAAACCAACTCCTGAACCTAGTAAAACCATAGAGACGCCTACTATCGCGTCATAACCAAGTCCCATTGCAAGCAAAACACCTACTGGCGCGAATGCTATAAATTTGTTAGCTGCTTGTGTCATTCCTAAAAACCCAAACAAAAGCATAATTAATGGGACAAGCCATATACCTTTTGTGGAAAATTTTCTTGTTAGCTTTGTCAAATATGCTTGAAACATTCCGGTTCTAAGAACTATCTCAAAAGCACCCCCTACGATCAATAGAGCGAATATTATGCTACTTTGTTTAGCTAAAGATTTCACAATCATCATAGGAATCTCAAATATGCTTACTCCTGTTTGTTCAACATATTCAAATTGAGTAGTGTCTATAATGGTTTTACCTGCTTCGTTTTTGGTTCTTAAAAATTCTCCTGCTGGAACAATATAAGTTAAAATACTTACAAAAATAAGAAGACACATAATGATGACATAAGTATGCGGCACTTTAAATTTTCTTTTCGTTTTTACCGGTTTTTCATTTTCTTTTTTAAGTTCCATTTTACCCTCCAAATAATTGTTTTACGGAAAACACGTCTTGTGAATCGTAATCCTCCTTTCCTCTTATTCTTTGTTATGAAGTAAGTTTTTACGCGTTATTTGAAGGTTTGAAAACGTTATTCCACCAGAAAACGCAACTTATCTGTTTAAATCATATCAAATCATTAATCTAATTAAAAATACTAATGTTCTATAAAAATGATAGAGAAATTCAATCATTTATTTATCCCATTTTTATTTTATTTGCAGCAAATTCTTGTTTGATGTTTTCCAAATTCTGTGGGTCATCAATCAAATCTTTCAAAGTTTTTGCAATAATTTTTGAGGTTGTCACAAGCATCTGGTGAGTCTCTTCTGTTTTAGCCGCGTCTAAAAACTCCTGAGAATGTGTCGAAGCATCTTCAGGAACTATCGCAAATCTAAGACAGGCTCCTGGCACATTATACATTACGTTGCTAAAATCCGATGACCCTGTTTTTTCCCTTGGAGGTCTAATGGTCGGAGCGTTGTATATTTCTGCATTTTTCATTATGATTTCATTTAGTGAAAAGATGGGTATGCGACTATCTGTTTTTTTTATTTCAAAGATGTCATAACTAGTTTGCGTCATAAGTGCCGCACCTTTCACGATATCAAAAAACCATTGTATATTATCCTCTAAAGATCTAGTTTTGTCACTTCTTACATATATTTCGGTAACACATAAAGCAGGCACAATATTAGCTGCGCCTATCGAATTAGTGACGGTGTAATGAATTCTTGCGTCATCATTCAGATGTTCTCTCATAGACTCGATGCCATGAAACATCAGTAGTGCCGCGTCAAATGCACTTCTGCCTTTTTCAGGAGAGCTTGCTGCATGAGCCGCTTTCCCTTTAAATGTCACTTGATATTTTCCAAGTGCTAGTGCCTTCTTATCAATCGAAGTTGTCGGAGCGCCATGGACCATCATCGCAACATCCATGTCTTTACAGTATCCTTTTTTTAACATAGTCAACTTCCCACTCACTGTTTCCTCAGCAGGTGCTCCATAGATGACAATTTCATAATCCTTATCTGTAATGGCTTGTTTGATAGCTAACGCGGCCCCTAGTACAATAGGTCCTTGTAAATGGTGTGCACATGCGTGCCCCAGTCCATCTAAAGCATCATATTCACAAAAAAGCCCTAATCTAAGACCACCTTCCCCACATTTATATGTAGCTCTAAATGCTGTGGGCAAATCAGCTATTCCGCGCTCAACGATAAACCCATTTTCTTCCAAGAAATCGCATAATAGTTTGCTGGCTTTATATTCCACTAATCCTATTTCTGGATTGTCAAAAATATAGTCTGCCATATTAATCAATTTTTCAGATAATATGTCAATGTAGTTATTGATTGACTCCATCATATTTACCTCTCTCTTTTAATTTATAGTATCATTATTCAATTTAACTATTTTACCATATACCATTATCGTCTTTGTCTTGGTCATATAATGAAAATGGTCACGTGACCAGATTATTATGTCTGCATCCTTACCTGGTTCTATACTGCCAATTCGATCATCAATACCCAAAATCTTAGCAGCATTAATTGTTAAGCATTGTAAGACTTGCTTCGGTGTCATGCCGTATGAAAAAAAATAGTATCTTGTGACAGTGAAATTCAATTAATCCTGGAGCAACTAGATCATACTGGGCATCAGTAATTTTAACGTTGTAAAACTGTCCAGCTTCAATATTTTAGATATCAATAATAGTTCCGTCCTCAATATCACAACATTGATATCTTAATTGATCATGTCCATTGGACATACATTCTTTATTAAAATCATTTCCAACCTCCTTTACTGAGAACTGTATATATTTATTATTTTAATCATATCAATAATTAGTCATGAATAAAAATACTTAAATTCTATTTTAACAATAGAATGTATCAATGATGAAAATCAGAAATTAGAATGCAAAATCATCTTTAAGCTTCTTCAAATCAATGATTAATGAATCAATCAAATGTTGTATTAATAGATTAATTATAATATAATGAAACATTAAAAGTTTTAATTAATTCAAGGCTTGTATCCTCGTCATAATGAAAAGGAGGTAATCTTGTGACATTAATTCAGTTGCAATATTTTCGTGTGATGTCAACAACTTTACATTATACAAAAGCCGCTACTTCATTACATATTTCTCAACCTAGCCTCAGCTATGCTTTGTCCCAATTAGAGGCTGAACTTGAAGTGCCTCTTTTTATTAAAATAGGTAAAAAGGTTTTCTTGACTCGCTATGGTGAAGCTTTTAAAATTTATGCAGAAAATATTATTACTGAAGTTGAAAAAGGATTGGAAGAATTGAACCAGATGAAAGAAAACACAATGCAGGAAATACGTCTAGGATATATACAAAGTCTTAGTCCTTCTTTTGTACCTGATATTATTAATAAATTTTATCATTATATAGGCTTAAAAACCATTCCATTTAAATTTTTACCTAATCAGCAATATGACCTGATTAAAGAACTGAAATCGAATAAATTAGATGTTGTTTTTGCACCTCAAACTGATGAGAGCTTAAGGTATTCAAAAATTGGTGACCAAGAATTGAAGTTGGTAGTATCAAAAAACCATCCTTTTGCGTTAAAAGATGGCATTTTTTTTAATGAACTGGATAACCAACCATTAATTATGCTTCAACAGAAAACCAAACTCTACCGCACTGTGGAAAAAATGTTCTTAAATCATCAAATTAAAATGAATGTCGTCAATGAAGCATACGACTACAATGCGGCAATAAATTATGTCACTTTAGGTATAGGGGTTTCTTTTTTGCCCCAAGTTATTGTGACTGCCCATCCCAATTTAGCTTTGGTGACAATAAAAGATGAGAATTGCTCACGACCTATTTACTTGCTCTATCGAGAGGAACATTCCAACAGCACTTCAACCAATGAATTTGTTTCTTTCATCTTAAAACATTATCTAGAAAAAATATCACCGATTAACTTCCTATGATTTATAAATGAAGAACTAACTATAATGCATACAAATATGTATTTAGATATTTACTCCAAGGTAACAATTTGTCTTCCTTTAAATCTCATCAAATTCATATAACTATGTCTACATTAGAAAATATTATCTAATCACCTGATGATATGCAATTATTTGACTTTAAAATCCATTAACGCCAAAAGGTATGCACCGAAATTCTATTCTCATATTTTCCGGTGCATTTTGTTATTTCCGGTTCATTTTCGGTGCAAACAAATTACAGTAATTGAAACCTTTCTCTGTTTTTAACCTTAAACTTAGTCTTAAAAATACCCTTTCAGGTGTCTTGTTGATGCTTTAGCCGACTACATTAGTCAGCTCCATTAACCAAATATAAATTTGGATTTCGAGGTATCTGACCTGCAACGCAATCGAAGATTGTCCCATAAACGCTTCGCTATGGATAACAAGCCTAAGCTATTCAAACTTCATTAGCATTCATTTTCATAGATGCTTTCGTTTATGTTAGGTCATCATGTCTAATCACTCAAAGATTGATACGATTTAGCGATATTCAATTAACGCTAAAAGGCGCACTGGAGTTTAATAATATACCCTATAAAATGGAAATGAGCTGGTAAAAACAGGAAGTGATAAAAAAACGATACCCATTAAGCATCGCTTCCCGCAAAACACATACGGCGCTTTGCTAACTCTCCGGTATTGCCTTATCCTTCGAAGAGTAAAGTAATACAGGAGAGTTAGCAAAGCGCCGTATGTGTTTTGCGGGAAGCGATGCTTAATGGGTATCGTTTTTTTATCACTTCCTGTTTTTACCAGCTCATTTCCATT
>JAHRFV010000112.1 GCA_019084435.1 Dethiosulfatibacter sp. | reverse complement strand
TTTCTTGATAGGCGCATTGTTCTCAGCTTTAGCCGGTTTCTTTGGAATGAGAGTGGCTACACAGGCTAATGTCAGAACTACCAACGCTGCAATGGAATTTGGGATGAATAAAGCCCTGTCTGTTGCTTTTTCAGGTGGCGCGGTAATGGGGATGGCAGTTGTTGGTCTTGGATTGCTGGGAGTAGGCTCTTTATACATGATATTCGGAGACCCTGCAGTCATCACAGGCTTCGCACTTGGTGCATCTTCTATAGCCTTGTTCGGTCGTGTTGGTGGTGGTATATACACCAAAGCCGCAGACGTAGGCGCTGATCTTGTTGGAAAGATAGAAGCGGGTATACCTGAGGATGATCCGAGAAATCCAGCGGTAATCGCTGACAACGTAGGAGATAACGTTGGAGACGTAGCTGGAATGGGTGCTGACCTGTTCGAATCCTATGTGGGATCTATCATATCAGCCATTACGCTTGGTTTGATAGCCTATGGGGATAAGGGTGCTTTGTTTCCTCTCATGTTAGCATCTGTCGGTATTGTGGCATCAATTATAGGAACTTTCTTCGTAAGGGGAAAAGAAGGCACCAATCCACAGAAATCCTTGGATATGGGAACTAATGTAAGTGCGCTTATTATAATCGTCATGTCGTTTTTATTGAGCAGATTTATTTTAGATTCAATGCAGCCATTTGCAGCCATAGTAACAGGGCTTTTTATAGGAATTATTATCGCAAAAATTACAGAATATTATACATCAACTGAATACAAACCAGTTAGAGAAATCGCTGACCAGTCCAATACAGGACCTGCGACCAACATCATAAGCGGTCTATCTGTGGGTATGGCATCTACAGCCCTGCCGATGGTAGTGCTAGCTGCAGGTATATTAGTGGCATTTTACGTATCAGGTGGCTCCGCAGATGCAGCTAAGGGTCTGTACGGTATAGCACTTGCAGCTGTAGGTATGCTTTCAACAGCAGGTATGACGATAGCTGTTGATGCTTATGGGCCGATAGCTGACAATGCAGGCGGTATTGCAGAAATGTGTCATCTGCCAAAAGAGGTCAGAGCAATTACTGATAAGCTTGACGCAGTCGGAAACACGACAGCAGCGATAGGTAAGGGATTTGCTATAGGCTCAGCGGCTTTGACAGCACTGGCACTGTTTGCCTCGTATACTCAGGTGGTTGATCTTTCAGTTATAAACTTGACACAGCCAACAGTCATAGCCGGATTATTCATAGGTGGAATGCTACCATTTTTGTTTTCAGCCATTACAATGAAAGCGGTAGGCAAAGCAGCCTTTGAAATGATAGAAGAGGTAAGAAGACAATTCAGGGAAATACCTGGCATCATGGAAGGTACAGCAATACCTGATTACAAAAAATGTGTTGACATCAGCACAACAGCAGCGTTAAAAGAAATGGTGATTCCAGGATTGCTGGCAGTTATAGTACCGGTTGCTATTGGAATATTGTTAGGCAAGGAAGCCCTTGGTGGTCTGCTGGCAGGAGCTCTAGTGACAGGCGTATTGATGGCAATCTTCATGGCAAATGCAGGTGGTGCATGGGATAACGCCAAAAAATACATTGAAGGCGGAGAGTATGGCGGAAAAGGAAGCGATGCACATAAAGCTGCAGTTGTCGGAGACACAGTAGGTGATCCGTTCAAAGATACATCTGGACCATCAATCAATATATTGATAAAACTGATGACCATTGTCGCTTTGGTATTTGGACCGTTGATTGCGGACATTGGTGGAATTCTAATAAAATAGACTATACTGAGAGCCCCTTTGATGGGGCTTTTTTACTTTAAAAATAAATGCTTATCTGTTATAATCAATGTAATCAGAACCCTCTTGATGGAGCTTATATGGTAATAGAAGTTCAAAATCTAAAAATAAACTATATTCAGGAAGGGCATGGTCAAGATGTCCTGATTCTGCATGGTTGGGGCTGCAATATCCAAACCGTAATGCCCATATTCAATCTGCTTAAGCACCATTTCAGGGTTACGGCAGTAGATCTACCCGGTTTTGGAGACAGCTCAAAACCACAAGAACCATATGACTCATATGATTATGCAGATGTGATTAAGCAGTTCATAGACACTTTGGAATTAAATGAAGTTGTTTTGATTGGACACTCACACGGCGGTAGAATTTCAATTATTCTATCGAGCCAATATCCAAACATGGTTCACAAGCTTATATTGATAGATAGCGCGGGAATTGTTCCCATTAGAAGCCTTAAATATAACCTAAAAGTATATAGCTTCAAAGCTTTGAAGAAGCTTTATCTGATATGCTACTCAGGAAAAGATAAGAGTCAGGCCCTTGAACGATTCTATAAAAAACATGGATCAGAAGACTATCGACAGTCAGACGGTGTCATGAGGCAGACGATGGTGAAGGTAATCAATGATAATCTGAGACCTCATCTAAAAGAAATCAAAGCGCCAACACTACTGATCTGGGGAGAAAATGACGATGCCACACCACTTTCTGACGGCAAGATCATGGAACAAGAAATCAGTGACAGCGGATTGGTCGTCATCAAAGGAGCAGGGCATTATTCCTACATTGATGATTTCCTAACGTTCAAATTGGTAATCAGTAGCTTTCTCAATATCAACTAGCACAAGGAGGAAATATGTCTTTACTGATAATAATTATTTTTGTTGTATGGCTTATAAACACCTTTGATAGGGTTCTCTATTCATTGCATATGATGCAGTTGGAAATGTATGAGAATGACAAGTATATGAATTGGCTAAACAACAATAAGACTAAAGCTCATGGACCCAAGTCCAATATTCTGGTAATAGTATCCGTTGTTATGGCAGTATTCTATATGTTCTATCAATATGATCTCATAATATTAGCTTTAGCCTGGTCAGCAACGGGGCTCTATATTGCTTCTTTCAGAAAATACGAGTCAAAAAAACCACTAGTGATGACAGATAGAGCTAAAAGGCTATTGATTGGAACGTTATTACTTGCAGTTGTTGATTTTATAGTTGTTGTGTTGTTGGTGAGATTGATTGCCGGTCAAACTTATTACATTCCAATATCAGCATTTATATTATCATTATCGATTTACTATGGCACATATTATATCATTGGAGGCGTTTGGCTATTAAATCCCGTTGAGAAATCAATCAATAGCAAGTTTTATAACATGGCGCAAGATAAGATAAAAAGCCTAGATGACCTGACTGTAGTAGGTATAACAGGGAGTTACGGCAAGACCAGCACTAAATTTATCACTGCTGAAATACTGGAACAGAAATTCAAGACCTTCAAAACACCAGGAAGCTATAACACACCAATGGGAGTCAGCAAAGTCATCAACGAAGACCTAAATGACAGCTACAATGTTTTTGTGGCTGAGCTTGGAGCAGAGAGAATGGGTGAGATCAAAGAGATGACAAAACTGGTCAAACCTGACATCGGTATTATTACATCCATAGGACCCTGCCATTTGGAAACCTTCAAGACGATTGAGAATATCGCAAAGACAAAATATGAGCTGATAGAAGGGCTTTCAGGAGATGGTTGGGCAATATTCAATTATGACAATGATTATGTAAAAAAATTGGCAGATAAGACTTATATCAAAAAAATTCTTTACGGATTAAAGAATTCAAAAGAACTAGATGTTTATGCAGAAAATATCGTAACCAGCATTGAAGGGTCAACTTTCACTCTAAATATCAAAGACAAAGGTAGCGTTGAGTGCAAAACAAAATTGCTGGGCAAGCACAATGTTCAGAATATATTGGCAGGTGCAGCCACTGGCTATGCGTTGGGGATGACTCTTGTACAAATTGCAAGTGGCATTGAAAAAATCGAACCAATCCAACACAGATTGCAGCTCATTAATCCGGGCACAGGTGTGATAGTCATCGATGATGCTTTCAACTCTAATCCTGATGGTGCCGCAGCTGCTCTCGAAGTTTTATCAGAATTTCAAAATCACAGGAAAGTTATTGTTACTCCGGGTATGATTGGTCTGGCGGGTCTGGAATATGAGGAGAACAAGAAACTGGGACAGGGAATCGCTAAAGTATGTGACATAGCCATACTGGTTGGAGAAGTCAAGACCAAAGCCATCAAAGATGGACTATTGGAATCTGGTTTTGCTAAGGAGAATATCATTATCGTCAAGTCTTTAAAAGAGTCTGAAAATGTTTTAAGAACACTGCTCAAAAAAGGCGATGTGGTGCTGTTTGAAAATGATCTACCAGATACTTACAATGAAGCGTAAACTATAACACTAAAAGGGAAAGGAAATTTGGATGAAAAGAGTTGGGATAATCCTAGGCGGAAAATCAGTCGAGCATGAAGTATCAATTATAACAGGACTTCAGATTTTTGAGAATATAGATAAAAACAAGTATGATCCATTGATTATTTATATTGATAAAACAGGTAGATGGCTTATCGGAGATGCCTTATCCAATGTTGAAACATATAAATCGAAACAGTATAATAATCTGTCAGAAGTTATTCCTTGGAAAAGCTCTGATAATAAAAGTGTTCTTTGTCTCTATCCGAACCCTGAAGTCAAGCAAGGTTTTCTCTCTAAAAAACGGGAAAAAGTAGAGGTTGATGTTGTCATTCCAGCCACCCATGGAACCAACGTGGAAGATGGTGTTTTACAGGGACTGCTTGAAACCTGTGGCGTGCCCTACGCTTTTTCTGACGTGAAGGCATCCGCTTTAGGTATGGATAAGGTCCTGATGAAGAAAGTGTTCAAGGCTGAAAAGCTCCCAGTATTGCCATATGTTTGGTTCTACAAATCACAATATGACAATAACAACGAACAATGCCTAATTGAAGCGGAAAGCATAGGGTATCCTTTAATTGTGAAACCATCCAATCTGGGATCAAGTATTGGAATAGGGAAGGCAAGAAACAGAGCTGAACTGGAACAAACAATTGAGGTGGCTTTCCATTATGATAGAAAAATAATCATTGAACAATGTCTTGAGCATCCAAGAGAGATTAACTGTTCTGTCTTAGGTTATGAAAACAATCTGAAGGCTTCGCTATGTGAAGAGCCTGTAGGCTGGCAGGAATACCTGAAATTTGAAGATAAATACATGAATAAACAGGGTAGCAAGAATGAAAAAGGCATAGACAAGCGAGTCATTCCTGCTAATATTTCCGATGGTATTTCAGACAAAATCAAATCATTGGCTATAGAAGCCTTCAAATCAATTAACGCCAATGGTGTAGCGAGAATAGACTTTCTGCTGGATGGCGAAGAGATTTATGTCAATGAAATCAATACAATACCGGGTTCTGCATCATTCTATTTGTGGGAACCATCAGGAATCAAATTTAAAGATCTAATCGACAGTTTAATCGATATCGCATTGCATAGGCATAAGGATAACTCAGAAAAAATTGATTCTTATGATGTTGATCTATTGAATAACATGTCCAAAGGAATCAAAGGATAACAGTAACAAAAGGAGTAAAATATGAATATTAAAGAAAAAATCATTTTTTTCATGAGTGAAGATGCTTACAAACCCATGCTGATTGGTGAAATACTGAAAGAACTGAATTCATCAAAAGATATGAAGCAGGAGATACTAAAAATACTGACTGAACTTGAGAATGAAGGCTTGATCATCAAAACCAGAAATGACAGATACGGGTTGCCTAGCAAAATGAATTTGCTAAAAGGAACCATTCAGGGATCCGCAAAAGGTTTCGGATTTTTTATACCGGAGGATTCAGATATTAAAGATGTCTTTATACCACCTGTGGATCTGAATGGTGCTATGAATGGCGATACCGTCATCATAAGACCGATGAAAAGCACCCATGACATAAAAAAACAGGAAGGAAAAGTCATCAGGATCATCAAAAGAGCAAACGAAGAAATCATAGGTACTTTCCAAGAGGCCAGAAATTTCGGTTTTGTGTTGCCGGATGACAAAAGACTATCTCAGGATGTTTTTGTCTCGAAGTCAGATTTCAACAAAGCCAAAGACGGACAGAAAGTCATCGTCAAAATAACAGACTGGCCAGAGAAAAGAAAAAACCCAGCTGGAATAGTGACCAGAATATTAGGATCTGCAGACGATATGGATACACATATTCTTTCAGCCCTGATTAGAAACGGCATCAAGATTGATTTCCCGGATAAAGTCTTGACGGAGGCTAAATCAGTATCATTAGAATTAGACGACAAGGAAATCAATAGAAGAAAAGACTTCAGAGATTACAATATATTGACCATAGACGGGGAAGATGCAAAGGACCTTGACGATGCTGTCCATATAAAAAGGCTCGACAATGACATGTATGAGCTAGGTGTACATATAGCAGACGTCGCGCATTATGTGAGGGAAGGAAGCATATTGGACAAGGAAGCCTACGAGAGAGGCACCTCTGTTTATATGCCAGGAAGCGTCATTCCCATGCTTCCAAAAGAAATCTCCAACGGTGTATGCAGTCTGAATCCTTATGAGAATAAGTTTACCCTCTCAGTGATCATGAAAGTGGATTCTAAAGGAACAGTCAAATCACACGACATCTATGAAAGCATCATCCAATCAAAGGTCAGGATGAATTACACAGAAGTATCAGATATATTGGAAAATCAAGACGCTGAACTGATGGAAAAATACAAACCCTATGTGGAAGACTTCAAGTTGATGGAAGAATTAAGCAAAAGGCTAAGTCTAAAAAGGGAAAAAAGAGGCTGCATCGACTTTGACTTTGATGAAGCGAAAATCATTTTGGACGAAACCGGAAAAGCGGTTGATATTCAAAAGTATGAGCGTAGAGTATCCAATCGCATTATAGAGGAATTCATGATTCTTTGTAATGAAACCATAGCTGAAAACATGTATTGGGCCAAAGCCCCTTTCCTATATCGTATCCATGAGTCACCTGATTATGAAAGCGTTGTGGAGTTCAATAAGTTCATTGCCAATTTTGGTTATAGCATCAAGGGTATAGGCAATATTCATCCAAAAGAGTTTCAAGCGGTCTCAAATAAGGTCAAGGGTAAAAAAGAGGAAACAGTCATCAATACAATTATGCTTCGATCTCTGAAAAAGGCTGTCTACAGTCATGAGGCGGAAGACCATTTTGGACTGGCTTCCAAATTCTATACCCACTTTACCTCACCGATCAGAAGATATCCGGATCTGCAGATTCACAGAATCATCAAAGACCATCTTAATGGCACCTTGGATAAAAAGACTAAGCGATTGCATGATAGCCTACCGGAAATTGCCAGAGTATGCTCAGTCAACGAAAGAAAAGCAGCGCAGCTTGAAAGAGATGTGGATGATATCAGAATGGCAGAATATATGTCTGATCACATTGGAGAAGAGTTTGAAGGTGTAATCTCAAGTGTCACCAGCTTCGGTGTGTTTGTTGAACTGGACAATACCGTAGAGGGGCTTATCCACATTTCAAATATGGATGATGATTATTATATCTATGATGAGAAAAACTACTGCCTGATAGGTGAAAGAACCAAAAAAACCTTTAAAATAGGCGATATCGTACAAGTAAAACTAACAAGTGTCAATATACAAAAGGCTGAAATAGACTTTTTGTTTATTGAAAAGAAGGAGAAAAATGATTAAATTAGGAGAAATGCAATTTTTAAAACTAAACAAGGTCGATGTTAAAGACTTGATTTTCATTGATGAAAACGGAACAGAGGTCTATGTTAAGAAAGAAAAAGGACAGACCATTATAGAAAAAGGTCAAATGAGAGATGTCTTTGTCTATAAGATGAACAACAGGTTAGAAGGATCGCTGAAAAGACCAAATCTTGTAATAGGAGAGATTGGATACCTGAAGGTAGTTGATATAACAGAAATAGGCGCTTTTATGGAATGGGGTCTAGACAAGAATCTGTTTCTTCCATTCAAACAGCAAAAGGGACAGATCAGAGTAGGTCACGAATACATAGTGGGTATCTATCTAGATAAATCTGAGCGCCTGTGTGCGACTATGGACATCTATGAAATGCTAAGGACTGATTCGCCCTATAAAATCGGGGACAAGGTCAAGGGTACCATTTACAGCCTTAAACGAGGATTGGGTGCTATGGTTGCAGTAGAAAACAAGTACCACGGCCTAATACAGGAAAAAGACTTCTTTGGAAAAGGAATCGGAGATCAGGTTGAGGCAAGAGTTGTCAAAATCAGAGAAGACGGGAAACTAAATCTGAACCTTTTTGACAAGACACATACAAAAATGGATGATGACGCTGAAGTTATCTACAAGCGACTAGTAAAAGCAGGCGGATTCTTGCCATACAGCGACAAAACCAACCCCAACGTTATAAAGGAAACCTTCAATATGAGCAAGGGCTCATTCAAAATCGCAATAGGAAGACTCTATAAGCGTGACCTGATAACAATATCAGATAAGGGCATCGGCTTAAAGAGAGACTAGAATTTGACACAGATTAAAAGTTTTGTTATAATTTGATGCTAACCATAAGGACAGGTGATTTATTTGAAAGACAACATCAAAGTGATGGCAAGAAATAAAAAGGCCAGGTTTGACTACTTTATTGAAGCAACCTATGAGGCTGGACTGGTTCTGACAGGAACCGAGGTCAAATCCATCAGACAGGGCAAGGTCAATCTGCGAGACAGCTACGCACAGATTGAAAATGGCGAGGTGTTTGTCACCGGTATGCACATCAGTCCTTATGAACAGGGTAATATCTACAATCGGGACCCGCTCAGGAAAAGAAAGCTTTTACTGAACAGGAGCGAGATCAGAAAGCTGATTGGTCTGACAACCCAAAAAGGATACTCCCTGATTCCCCTAAGTATTTATATTAAAGATGGTTTGGTCAAGCTTGAGCTTGCCATAGCCATTGGCAAGAAACAATACGACAAGCGGGAATCAATGGCAAAAAAAGATGCCGAACGAAGAATGCAACGCGTCCAGGATTATTAAGGGGGCGAAATTGGTTTCGACGGGGTTGTAGAAGTATAATAAGCTAGCCGCTGCCGCCAAACAGCGTTAAAAGTGGCAACCTAAATTATTGTTTGTTTTTGCTTTTAATTTAGGTTGCCACTTTTAACGCTGTTTGGCGGCAGCGGCTCGCTTATTATACTTCTACACCCCCGTCGAAACCAATTTCGC
>JAHRFV010000054.1 GCA_019084435.1 Dethiosulfatibacter sp. | reverse complement strand
TTCTGGAGACGATGATGAAGTCTTTTTAGGCAGAGATTTTGCAAAGAGTAGAAATTACTCTGAAGAAGTGGCTGCTCAAATAGACAGAGAAATGCGGTCGATAATAGATAAAGCGTATCATAAAGCGGAATCCTTATTAAGAGACAACCTGAACAAACTGCATGATGTGGCAAAAGCTTTACTGGAAAAAGAAACGCTAGACGGAAAAGAATTCGAAAGGATTTTTTTGGAAGCATAATTAAATCACAGCATTAGATACAGAGACTCAATGGGCAGATTTTGTTTTATCTGACAGAGTCTCTTTTTTAATAAACTATGAAGAATATATTTGGTAGTAAACTAAATAGGAGGGAAAATTGGAAAATAAAGTAATACTAGTAACGGACGACGATCATGATATCAGGAATATGATAAAGATATATCTGCAAAATGAAAACTACGAAGTTCTTCTAGCTAAAAATGGCATGGAAGCAATTGAAATACTGGAAAAGAATCCTGTCGACCTATTGATACTAGATATAATGATGCCAGACATGGATGGTATGGAAACATGTTATAAAATAAGAGATAGATGGAAAATGCCTATCATATTCTTGTCGGCGAAAGGTGAGGATATGGATAAAATAATGGGATTATCTGCTGGAGCTGATGATTATATCACTAAACCTTTCAATCCCCTTGAGTTAACAGCTAGAGTCAAAGCAAATCTGAGAAGAGTAGATGTTTTTGATAAAGAAGCTGAAAACACTGATATAACCATAACGATTGACGACTTGATTATAAATATGGATACACATCAGGTGCTGCTCAATGGAACGGAGGTACACCTGACAAAAACGGAGTTTGACATACTGGCTTTACTGGCTAGCAATAAAGGTATCGTGTTCAGCATCGAAAAAATCTATAATAGAGTCTGGAAAGATGAGTTTTTTATTACAGATAACACGGTAACTGTACATATCAGAAAATTACGAGAAAAGCTTAAAGATGATTACAAGAATCCTAAATATATAAAAACCATTTGGGGAGTTGGTTATAAAGTTGAAAGATAGAAATTCAAAGAGTTTGAGAACAGAGTTTTTAGGCTTTTTTGTGATATCCTTAGTTGCTTCGATGGTCTTTGGGGTCATGTCATATGTTATTGTAGAAAATTTGTATTTCAAAGCAAAGCTAGACATGCATGAAACAGAAAAATTGGATGCAACTGTCCTTATCGATGAGATGAAAATATTTCTAGAAACTGATCAAGGAACAGATAGTTGGGTGGATAAGTTAGATGCTCTAGATTTTGATACTAACATCTATTTTATAAATGTTGTTGATGAACAGGGTTTAGTATTATATAGAAGTCATCAAGAAGAACCTCAGCAGAGAGATTATATTTTATATAGAGCATTTAACCTGAATGGTGAGAATAAGATTATTTTTTTGGAAGGACTATATAAGGACAGGCCATACGAAGAGAATGTGCTAGTGATGGTTATTATTCTAATGTCTGTTATTCTCTTTATATTTGTATTCTTCAGATTAGCAAATAATAGAATCAACTACATCCATGAAATATCAGAGACTGTTGGTAGGATCTCAAAAGGAGATTTAGAAAGTCAGATTAGAATATCCGGTCAAGATGAGTTAACTTGGTTAGCCAGCAACATCAATATGATGGGACAATCTATCAGAGAAAGAAGTGCGCTTGAAGAAAAAATGGAAAAATCAAAAAAAGAATTGATTACAAACATGGCTCATGATCTGAGTACGCCACTGACTTCGATAATCGGTTATCTGAATTTGATAAAGGATAGAAAATATCCAGACGAGAGCAAACTAGTTGAATATGTTGAAATATGCTTTAACAAATCACAACAATTGAAGCAATTGATTAGTAAGCTTTTCGAATATTCTAAGCTGACTAGCGAGACTATAAAATTGGAGAAAAAAAATCTTGATGTGAACAGATTGATTGATCAGATCAAGGTTGAGTATTCTCATCTCATTGAAGATAATCTTCTTCAAATTGAGCTAGATTTAAATTTAGAAAAACCTTTTATCTATGCAGATCCAATTCTAGTTGTCAGAGTTTTTGAAAATCTAATATACAATGCAGTAAAGTATGCAAAAAAACCTGGTGTTCTGAAAATTAAATCACTCATTGACAATGATGACGTTCTTATCACTTTCTCTAACAATATTGACAAAAAGCAGTTCAAAAAAGATGATATGAAGCGAATTTTTGAACGCATGTATATCAAAGACCAGTCAAGATCCGAAGGATCAGGCAGCGGACTCGGGTTGGCTATCAGCCGTGAAATAGTTGAGTTAAATGATGGTAAAATATGGTCTCAGCTTGAGGACGACCAAATTGTGTTTATTATAAAATTCAAAAGTATCGACTCTTATCAGATGTGATTCAATTTGGAATCAAATCTCTCTGTCTCATTATATAAATTGATTCTTTCAAGGCAGCAACAGTTTTAACCTCTATCAGAACTGTTAGATTTCTTTTGATGGCGAAATCGATGCGATTGACAAGATCCAACTCACCCTCGAATGGAACCAGGTGATCTTTTTGGCCTTTGGTATCGTGGAAATGCATATGTGTGATGTGATTATTCATTTTCGTCAGATACTCATGGTCAATAAAATTATTAGCTGAATCATGGCCGATATCCCAGGTTATACCGGTTCCTTTCATTGCTAAAACTTGATTGAGGGCTTTCTGGGCAAATAATCGATTAAAATTGCCTGAGTTTTCTACATTGATTCCAATTTTGTTTTTTATTGCAGCCTTACACACGGTTTTAAATGAGCTCACAAAATTTTCGACGAAAATATCAGAGTACTGGTCATATATAAAAATTTTTTTGTGAGGGAGCGTCATTTTCGCTCCTTCGATTATGTGGAAATTCAAAAGGTCAACACCAGATTTTTGAGCCCAGGACACTGTATCAAGTGCCAGCCTCACATATCCATCACGGACAGACTGAAAAAACACGCCCATATCCATATCGTCAGGCATGTGCATGGTGTAAGAAATCTTGTGTTTTTCTTTGACTTCAAGAAGCTTATCAGAAGGAAGATTTTCAATAAAGTTTGATGGCAGATTCATATTGAGTTCAATAAAGTCTAAATCCAATTCTCTGCATAAGTCTATTGTGTCCTCAAAGGAGTCCAACTCAATCAATGAAGGCATACCTATACGCATTCTATTCATACATCACCTCAAATTGTATTTCTTTAATAATATATTGTATTATATCTACAGGGAATAAACAAAAGATTTTTAATAAAGTCTTGAAAAAATATAAAAAATTCTCTATAATTGTACAAACTACAAAAATGATAATAGATCCGATGACTAACAGTGCTAAGATTCCCACTTCTATAAGTGGGAGATAAGCACTGTAGAGTCCCTGGATAACGGTTTCTAAGGTTCAGATGACGTTTCAAACGTCAACTGAACCCAAGAACCCTGTTAATTAACAAATAACTGAGAGAGGTGGAAAATGCATAAAAAATTATTTATCCCAGGACCCGTTGAAGTGAGACAAGACGTATTGGAAAAAATGGCAACCCCTATGATTGGTCATAGAACCAAGGAAATCTCCCTGCTCCAAAGAGGAATAAGTGACAAGCTAAAGAAACTATTTTACACAGAGAATCAAATTATGCTTTCGACATCGTCTGGAAGTGGTTTTATGGAAGGTGCTATCAGAAGTTGCACTTCTAAGAGGGCTGCAGTTTTTTCTGTTGGTGCATTTGGGAAAAGATGGTATAAGATGGCAACAAGCAACGGTGTGCCAGTGGATTTGTTTGAGACTGAGATGGGGCAGGCTACAACTCCGGAGCTTGTTGAAAAAGCTCTTTCCACTCAAAAATATGATCTCGTGACCATCACACATAATGAGACTTCAACAGGTGTTATGAATCCAATAGATGAAATATCGGAAATCGTTAAAAAGTATCCGGATGTTATTTTTTGTGTCGATGCGGTGAGTTCTGCTGCCGGAACAAAAATAGAAGTTGATAGACTAGGAATTGATATTTGTATCACATCAACCCAAAAGGCTCTGGGACTACCTCCCGGACTCGCTATTTGCACCATGAGTGAAAAAGCTTACGAAAGAGCGAAAACGGTAAAAAATCGAGGTTTATATTTTGACTTGGTCGAAATATATGAAACTATTGAAAAAAAAGATCACCAATATCCCTCAACACCAAATGTCTCTTTGATGTATGCACTCGATTATCAGTTGGATAGAATACTGACAGAGGGTCTCGACAATAGATTTATAAGACATCTGGAGATGGCAAATCTGGTAAGGGATTGGGGTAGACAAAACTTCGCATTGTTCGCAGATGAAAAATACCTCTCCAATACTTTGACTACAATTGCAAATACCAGACAAATCAGTGTTAAGGATTTGAATTCGGAATTGGGAAAGAGAGGTTTTTCAATATCCAACGGATACGGCGATCTAAAAGAAAAGACATTCAGAATAGCACATATGGCAGATATGACATCAGATGACATTAAAGAACTTCTGAGTATTATTGATGAAATACTGGATTTGAAATAGCATTTAAAAAGCATTCATGTAGCAATGAATGCTTTCGTTATTGAACAGACTTGAATAATAAGTTGACTTGTAGTATTATTCATACAGTAGTTATTGAGGTGATTATTTGTTAGATTACAATTACTTAAAAGAGAAATTGAATACCAAACAAATTGGGCGGTCCTTCATCCAATTTGAATCATTACAGTCAACAGCGAAAAAGGCTAGAGTTATTGCATCTCACAGCCCAAATGGGATGGTGGTTTGTGCCGATAACCAATGGGAAAATAAAACAAAACGAGATAAAGCATGGTTTTCCCCACAAGGTGGGTTGTATATAAGTATCATATTAGGCTTTGATGTCAAAAAAGATTATAGCTGTCTTTTAACGCTATTGGGAGGAACTGCCATCTGCGATACCCTAAGAGAAATGGGAGTGACTTCTATACTCAAGTGGCCCAATGATATCATGATTAACGATAAAAAAATTGGTGCTATTTTTGTTGATAGCGTCACGAATGATGATGTCGTGAAATATATTTTGAGTATAAATCTAAATATAAGCATAGATAGAGAACTTCTTTTTAACAACCTTGATAATCCATTTATATCTTTAGAAGAAATTTACAACTCTGAAATTGTAATAGAAGATATGCTTGCCTCGCTTTTGAATCACGTAGATAGTTTAATTGAAGAATGTTTTGAAGGCAAAAACTGTGGCAAAATCTTTGAGCCATGGGAAGATTACATCAGACAGTTTAATAATTATGTTAGACTGAGAAAATATGGTAATAAAAAGTGGATTGAAGCCACAATAATAGGATTTAATAATAGTGGCGAACTTGGTTTTATTCAATCAATCGGGAGTCCAGATATAATCGATCCCAAAAAATATGAAGTTACAATGATAAAGGAATAGATTAAATGAAGATAGGCAACATTGAATTGAAAAACAATGTAATACTAGCCCCAATGGCAGGAATCACAGATAAGACTTATAGGACCATATGCAAAAATCATGGTGCAGGTATGGTCACAACAGAAATGATAAGTGCAAAAGGTATATACTACGAAGATAAAAAAACTGAACAATTGATGGATATAGAAGTGTCCAACCGTCCTGTCATGATGCAGATATTTGGATCGGACCCTTTAATCATGGCAAAGGTTGTCAAAGATAAATTGAATTATATGGATACATTCGACATACTGGATATCAATATGGGCTGCCCTGCTCCTAAAATCGTCAATAATGGTGACGGCAGTGCTTTAATGAAGACTCCTAGCTTAGCTATGGAAATTGTCAATAAAATCAAAAACGTATCTAATAAGCCAGTTACTGTCAAAATTCGTAAAGGTTGGGATAAAAATTCAGTCAATTTTTTAGAATTTGCTCAAATGCTTCAGGAAAGTGGCGCCGATGCAATTACTATTCATGGAAGAACAAGAGATCAGTTCTACTCTGGGAAAGCTGACTGGAATGCAATCGGTGAATTAAAAGCTAGTTTGAATATCCCTGTTATTGGAAATGGAGATATTTTTTCTTTCATAGATGCAAAAAAAATGTTGGATCAAACCCAATGTGACGGTATCATGATAGGAAGGGGGGCACTTGGAAATCCATGGATCTTCAGAGAGATCACAGATGGTCTACATAAACAAGAAAATGTTGATTATCCAGACTATAAAGAAAAATTAGAACAATTATTAAAACATCTGGATATGCTTGTGATTGAAAAACCAGAAAGGGTAGCGGTTCTACAGATAAGAAAACACTGTGGTTGGTATATTAAAGGTTTGCATGGCGCAGCGGAATACAGAAACAGGTTTAATCAAGTTCAAAGTCGTGATGAACTCAAGCGGGTTATTTATGATTTTATCCAGACATTGGATAAAAGAGAAGAAAGCGCTTAAATACCTTGACAAGCGCATGTACATATTTTATACTTTTTAGAATAAATAAACTTACCTAAAGGGAGATAACAAATGATGAATAACGAGATTCTGCTTACCAGAGAAGGTTTGGAAGAGTTGACAGTTGAAATTGAACAACTCAAACTGGTAAAAAGAAAAGAAGTGGCTGAAAAAATTAAGGCGGCTTTGGCTTTTGGTGACATCAGTGAAAATGCTGAGTATGATGAAGCTAAGAACGAACAAGGCGAAATAGAAAAAAGAATATTAAAAATTGAAAATATGATAAAAAATGCCAAACTGATAGAAGAAGTGTTCGGCAACGAGCTGGTCAAACTGGGAAGCACAGTGAAAACCAGAGATATTGAGTATGACGAGGTTATGGAGTACAAGATTGTGGGATCAGTTGAAGCGGATCCTATGAAAGGCAAAATATCTAATGTTTCACCATTAGGAAAAGCTCTCTTGGGCAAAAAAGCTGGAGAAGTGCTTGAAGTATCAACGCCAAGCGGATATTATGTCAAGTACGAAATTGTTAGCATTGAATAGTGCAAAGGAGTGATTTTTTTGTCTGAAAATGAAAATCTCAATGAGTTAAGAATAATCAGGAGAGAAAAACTAAACAATCTGATTGAAGAAAATATGGATCCATTTAGAATTGAAAAATTCGATGTTACTCATCAGAGCATGGTGATAAAAGATGGATTCGATGAATTGGAAGGTAGTCAAGTATCCTGCGCTGGACGAATAATGTCTAAAAGAGGCCAAGGCAAAGTGGGTTTTTATGATATCCAAGATAACGAAGGCAGAATACAGATTTTTGCGAAGCAGGAAGTCATTGGTGAGGCGGAATACAATCGATTGATTACATATGATATCGGTGATATTATTGGTGTCAAGGGAGAAGTTTTTAAGACAAAGATGGGAGAGATTTCTATCAGGGCTCTAGAGATTACCTTGCTTTCGAAATCCCTTCAAGTTTTACCAGAAAAATACCATGGATTAAAAGATCCTGATTTGCGATATAGACAAAGATATGTAGATTTAATCGTAAACCCTGAAGTTAAAAAGACATTTATCAAAAGAAGTGTTATTATAAAGGCATTAAGAGAGTATTTAGACGACAGAGGATTTCTTGAGGTGGACACACCAATACTTAATACTATAGCCGGTGGAGCTGCAGCCAAGCCTTTTGTGACTCATCACAACACACTGGATATCGATATGTATCTGAGAATAGCCAACGAATTATATTTGAAAAGATTGATTGTAGGTGGTTTTGACGGTGTCTATGAAATAGGCAAAATGTTCAGAAATGAAGGCATGTCAATAAAGCATAATCCTGAGTACACAGCTATGGAAGTCTATAAGGCTTATGTAGATTATGAATATATGATGGAACTGACTGAAAACGCGATAGCATATATGTGCGAAAAGGCGAATGGAACCACAAAAATAAACTACCAAGGAACGGAGTTGGATCTGACGCCACCTTGGAGAAGGGTTTCAATGCATGATCTTGTAAAAGAAAAAACTGGAATAGATTTTTATTCTTTTAATGATGATGAAGAAGCAAAAAAAATTGCTAAAGAAAAACTTCATTTGAAAGTTGAAAAGCATATGAAGACTGGACATATTGTCAATTTAGCCTTTGAAGAGTTTTGTGAGAAGGATTTAGTTCAACCTACATTTGTTTTGCATCACCCTGTAGAGGTTTCACCTTTAGCTAAAAGAAATCCTGATAATCCAAATATTACCAATAGATTTGAAGCATTTATCAATACATGGGAAGTTGCCAACGCATTTTCTGAGCTGAACGATCCAATCGATCAGAAGAAGAGATTTGAAGATCAGTTGAAGCAAAGAGAAGCAGGAGATGAAGAAGCGCATATGATGGACACGGATTTCGTCAATGCATTGGAAGTCGGATTACCACCGACGGGAGGCCTTGGCATTGGTGTTGACAGAGTTATTATTTTGTTGACAGATTCACCATCTATCAGAGATATCATACTGTTCCCAACCATGAAACCTCTTGAAGAATAGACAACATTAAGTTTAAAAGCACAAGTTGAAAGAGTGTGAAATTGAAAAATACAGTTGCTCACAAGCCTCTGTATTTTTTTAATCCGAATAAAATCCCCCGAAGTTAATGTTAAATTTTTGTTAACACGAATGAATTTAAGAATATTCTTTTTATCGAAAGGACTATTAATAACCACGGCTCCTAGTGGTCTGTAGTTTGCCTTACAATATTGAAATTTCAACGAAAATCTAATATCAAAAAATGAGCAAAAAGTGTTGACACCCTAAACTTTATATGGTAATCTTATAAAGCACCCCAAGAAAGAGTATTAAACAGTGACAGATTGGCATAAAAAATTATTGACATCAGCATACTGGGTGTGATAAAATCATTAACGTTGTCGTAACAGACAACAGCCCGCACATAGACAATAGAATAACACATAGTCAACGTAATTCTTTAGAGAATTAGAAAGCAGTACAAAGCAGTACAAACAAAGTAATTTTGGGACTTTTTAAGAAAAAGTCAGCGAAAAGAAATGAGCGTTAAGCGAAAGCTTAAAAATAGGTATAAACGAGAGTTTGATCCTGGCTCAGGACGAACGCTG